>JAZNYL010000015.1:0-18597 GCA_045594445.1 Eubacteriales bacterium | reverse complement strand
AGGTGGTTGTCTTCCTAAGACCGCTTGGCCTCCGACTTAGAGCATTTTGTCTGCGGGCGATTCGTGAATCGCCCCTACTGTTATTTGTTACGACAACATTCTCAACAGCTCTGCCTCGTCGATAATGGCCACGCCGAGATTCTGAGCCTTGGTCAGCTTACTGCCTGCTGCCTCACCCGCAACCACGTACGAGGTCTTTTTGGAGACCGACGAGGAGGTTTTGCCACCTGCTGCCACGATCAGCGCCTCAGCCTCGCTGCGGCCCATAGTGGGCAGCGTGCCGGTCAGCACAAAGGTCAAGCCTGCTAACTTGTCGCCCACGGGAGCGGCGGTGGATTCGGTCAACACGCCTGCGGCTGCAAGACGCGTGCAGAGCGCACGGCTTTCAGCGCGTGAGAAGTATTCGATCACGCAATCGGCCGTGATCTGTCCGAAATCGTCCAGTGCACAAAGCTCCTCGGTCGTGGCGTTCATGCAAGCGTCCAGCGTGCCGTAGCGGCGCGCAAGCGCGGTGGCGGCCACCTGACCGATATTGCGAATGCCAAGCGCGAAGATCAGACGCTCAAGCCCGGCGGATTTGGATTTTTCAATCGCCGCGATCAGATTGGCGGCGGATTTGTCGCCCATGCGCTCCAGAGTCGCAATCTGCTCGGCACGCAGCGCGTAAAGATCGGCTGCGTCGTGGATCAGATCGGCATCGATCAGCGCATCCACGATCTGCGGGCCAAGACCGTCAATGTCCATGGCGTCCTTGGATGCAAAATGCTCAATGCCGCGCGAGAGCTGCGCGGGGCAGGACGGGTTGATACAGCGTACAGCCACCTCGCCCTCGGCCTTGACCACCTCGTGTCCGCAAGAGGGACAATGCGTGGGCATGTGGAAGGGAGTTTGCGTGCCGTCGCGCTTTTCGGGATGCGCACAAACCACCTCGGGGATGATGTCGCCGCTCTTTTGCACAGAAACTACGTCTCCCAGCATAATGTCGCGCTCGCGGATAAAATCTATGTTGTGCAGCGTCGCGCGTGAGACGGTGGTGCCCGCAAGGCGAACAGGGGAGAGCTCGGCGGTAGGCGTCAGCACGCCGGTGCGGCCGACCTGAATGGTGATATCGTTCAGCGTTGTCTGCTTTCTCTCGGGCGGAAATTTGTAAGCAACCGCCCATTTGGGGGTACTGATGCCCTGTCCGAGTATCTGACGCTGCGCAAGGCTGTTGACCTTGATCACCACGCCGTCAATGTCGTAGGCAAGGTCGTCGCGCATCTCGCCGATCTTTTGGATGTGGGCAATGATCTCGTCAGCCGTGTGCACCACGGTGCGCAGCTTGATTGCAGGGAAGCCCAACTCGTCCAAGCGATCCAGCGTTTCCATGTGCGTCAGGGGAGCGTGACCGTCAGCCCAGAGGTCGCCCTCTTGGTAATTGAAAATGAAAATATCCAGCGCGCGCTGTGCCGTGATCTGCGGGTCAAGCTGACGCAAAGATCCTGCCGCAGCGTTTCTCGGGTTGGCCATGAGTGCCTCGCCGTTTGCCTCGCGCTTTTGGTTGATGCGTTCGAATACGGCGCGCGGCATGTAAACCTCACCGCGCACGGTCAGCGTCAAGGGATGGGGCAGCGTCAGGGGAATTGAGAAGATGGTACGCACGTTTTGCGTAATGTCCTCACCGGTCACACCGTCGCCGCGCGTTGCGCCTGTGACAAGCACGCCGTTTTCATAAATCAGCGAGCAGGACAAGCCGTCGATCTTGGGCTCAACCGAGAAGAGAGCGTCGGGCAGCTCGGCGTGCACGCGCGTTACGAAATCGGTCAGCTCCTCGAAGGAGAAGACGTCCGAGAGTGAGTCCATGCGCACGCGATGCGTCACCTTGGCAAATTTGTCCAAGGGCTTGCCGCCCACGCGCTGCGTGGGGGATGCGGGATCGAAATATTCGGGGTGCGCCTCTTCCAGGGCCAGCAGCTCGTAAAACATGCGGTCATATTCATAATCCGAGATGACGGGCGCGTCGTCCACGTAATAGAGCTTTGCGTGGTGAGCCACCTCTCGGCGCAATTTTGTAATTTTCTCAAAAATCTCGTCGGAATGTGCCATTTTGTCCTCCGAAAATCAAAATACATACATTGTTATTATACCAAAAAAGTTGTGGTATGTCAATGAAAAGAGGGGAATTTACCCATTGGGTTGCCCTGCTTCACGAAAGTTTTTGTGTCGCTTTTTTCAAAAAAGCGACTGGGGTTCGGGGCAAAGCCCCGTATTACGCCGTTTTTTTGGTTCTTTTTTGCGGCTACTTGCTCAAAAAAGAACGGAGAGAATTATCTCAATGTCACATCAAAGGTGGGCAAGTCATTGTCTGCATAATATCATGAATCAACTTTCTCTCCCATATCCCTTGACTCTTTGCCCGAAATGTAATATAATATCCTTTGTATGCGATTTTCGTAGAGTGCTGTCAAAGGAGTGAGAAAAATGCTGAAATCGGGCGGAAGAATGAGAAATTTCCGTGTTTACGGTCATGAAAAGAAAAAGGATTACACCGAGGGACCAATGCTCGGCAAGATCATTCTGTTTATGCTGCCTGTCATGTTTACGGGCATCATTCAGCTGCTTTATAACGCAGCCGATATGGTGGTTGTGGGCAACTGGGCGGATAATGCAGACGCTGCCGTTGCAGCGGTTGGTGCGTGCGGTGCGCTGATCAATCTGATCGTCAACCTCTTCATGGGTCTGTCGGTCGGCGCGGGTGTCGTGGTTGCACAGAGAATTGGTGCAGGTGATCGTGACGGCGTGCAAAAGGTGGTACATACTGCCATTCTGACCTCGGTCTTTACGGGAATTGCCGTGGGCGTTTTCGGCTTCTTTATGGCAAAGCCCCTGCTGATCCTGATGGGCACCAACGACGACGTGCTGGCAGAGGCTGCGCCTTATATGAGCGCGTATTTCGTGGGCATTCCCGCGTCCATGGTGTATAACCACGCAGCAAGCATTCTGCGCTCCAAGGGCGACTCCAAGAATCCCTTGATCTTCCTGACGCTTTCGGGTCTTGCCAACGTATTCCTCAATCTGATCTTCGTGTGCGTGTTCCATATGGGGGCGATCGGTGTCGGTATCGCAACCGCCGTGTCGCAGTACATTGCCATGGTCATGGTGCTTTATCACATGGCTACCTTGGACGACGACTGCCATCTGGATTTCAAGAAGCTGGCTGTGGACAAGGATTCGCTGAAAAAGATGCTGCGCATCGGCATCCCCGCGGGTCTGCAGGGCACGTTCTTCTCATTGTCCAACGTGCTGATCCAAAGCACGGTGAATACGTATCCTACCGAAGTGATGGCGGGTAACACCACCGCAGGCAATATTGAAGGATTTATCTATATCTCCATGAATGCATGCCATCATGCTGCACTGACATTTATCGGGCAGAATACGGGCGCGAAAAAGTACGATCGCGTGCTGCGCGCCAGCCTGATCTGCTTGGGGCTGGTTACCATTATCGGTCTGGGCATGGGCATCCCGATCGGAGTTGCAGAGTTTGGAATCGGAAAGTCCTTGCTGAACATTTACCGTCCCGGTCAAGAGCTGGTACACGAAGCAGGCCTCCGACGCTTGGCGATCATTGCCATGACCTATTTCCTTTGCGGCATTATGGACGTGTTCAGCGGCATCATGCGTGGTATGGGTAAGTCGTTCTTGCCCATGATGGTCTCGCTGATCGGATCCTGCGTGTTCCGTATCGTATGGATCATGCTGCTTTGCCCAGGATTCCCCGAGCCGATCCAAACGCTGTATATCTCGTACCCCATTTCCTGGATTCTGACCGCGGGCGTGCATCTGATCTGCTGCATTGTCACCTGGACCTACCGCGTGCGCAGGCTCAAAAGGGAAGAGGCGGCCAATGCTTCTGTGCAAGAGGCTGCTGCGCAGGCATAAGTCAAAACAATCAAACGCACTCGCTGGATAGCGGGTGCGTTTTTGCGTCTAAGTAGGGCAGGGGCTTGCTCCTGCCGCAAAGCGGGTGCCGGATTTGGGTAGAGCGCGGCGGGAGTGACCCCCCGCCCTACGAAGAGATCAGTTTACTTAGAAACCCGCTTCGGCGGGTTTTTTTGTCTGATCGCGTAAATCCTCTTTACAATTATGCAAAAACATGGTAAAATGTATATGGAATACAACGCTTTGGAGGTGCGAAATGCAACTGCACGAGGATAAACAGAGATTTTTGGAGATCTATAACAAATACATCAAGCGCGAGGGCGCGGACAAGCTGCTGGCGTTCCTTGACTCGGACGCAAGCGACTTTTTCACAGCTCCCGCAAGCACGCGCTATCACGGCAACTTTGAAGGGGGACTGTTGCGCCACAGCCTCAACGTCTACGAATGTCTGCACGACATTCTGAACCGCCCGCGTATGAAGGAGGTATACGGCATTTCCTACTCGGAGGAGAGCATTGCCATCGCGGCGCTTTTGCACGACGTCTGCAAGGTCAATTTCTATAAAACCTCATTCCGCAACGTCAAAAACGAGTTTGGCAAGTGGGAGAGCGTGCCATACTATACCATTGAGGACAATTTGCCTTACGGTCACGGCGAAAAGTCGGTCTACATCGTATCCGGCTACATGAAGCTGACCCGCGACGAGGCGTTTGCCATCCGTTATCACATGGGCTTTTCGGGTACCGAGGATCCCGGTAACGTAGGCAAGGCTCTTGAAATGTTCCCGCTGGCATACGCCCTTTGCATGGCCGACATGGAGGCTGCGTACTTCATGGAAGGCAGCCCCGAAAAGAAATAAAAATATTTGATATAAAGGAGACGAGATTATGTCTGACAAGCCTTATCCGACCCCTCATATAAACGCAAAGCCTGAGGACTTTGCAAAAACCGTGCTGATGCCCGGTGACCCCAAGAGAAGCGAATTTATCGCAAAGACCTTCCTTGAAAACCCCGTGCTGGTCAACGACGTGCGCGGTGTGCATGGATATACCGGTACGTATAAGGGTACGCCCGTATCGGTCATGGCAAGTGGCATGGGTATGCCTGCCATCGGCATCTATTCTTACGAGCTGTTCAATTTCTTTGACGTGGATAACATCATCCGCGTCGGCTCTGCAGGCTCTCTGCAGCCGCATATCCACGTGCGTGACGTGGTGTTTGGCCAGGGCGCGTGCTTCCAGGGCGGCTTTGCGGCGCAGTATCATCTGCCCGGCAATATTGCCCCCATCGCAGATTATACGCTGCTGTCCACCGCCATCGAGCAGGCACAAAAGCAGGGCGTGAATTATCACGTGGGCAATATTCTGTCCTCGGATATGTTCTATAACGACGACCCCACCGATACCATGAAGTGGGCAAAGATGGGCGTGATGGCCGTGGAAATGGAGGCCGCCGCGCTTTATATGAACGCAGCGCGCGCAGGCAAGCGCGGACTGTGCATCTGCACCATCTCGGACAGCCTTGTGACGCACGAGGTCACCACCGCAGAGGAAAGACAGAACACCTTTACGCAGATGATGGTGATCGCGCTGGATACCGCTGTGGAGATGGCGAAATTATGAGTAAAAGAGTATTTTTGATCGTGCTGGACAGCTTCGGTATCGGTCAATGCCCGGACAGCCCCGCGTTTGGTGACGAGGGCGTCAACACGCTGGGCACCGTTTGCAAAACCGACGCCTTGCACGTTCCTAATATGCAAAAGCTTGGTCTTGGCAATATTGAGGGCGTGGAGTGCTTGCCCGGTGTGAGCACGCCCATTGGCTCTTATGCCAGACTGCGCGAAAAATCGGCAGGCAAGGACACCACCATCGGCCATTGGGAGCTGACCGGCCTTGTGTCCGAAAGTCCGCTGCCCACCTATCCCGAGGGCTTTCCCGAGGAATTGCTCGCGCCTTTCCGTGCCAAGACCGGAAGGGGAGTACTGTGCAACAAGCCTTACTCGGGCACAGACGTCATTCGCGACTATGGCAGAGAGCATCTTGCCACGGGGGATCTGATCGTATATACCTCGGCGGACAGCGTGTTCCAGATCGCGGCGCATCAGAGCATTGTACCTTTGGAACAGCTTTACGAATACTGCGAGATCGCAAGAAGCCTGCTTGTGGGCAAGCATGGCGTCGGCCGTGTGATTGCGCGCCCGTTTGAAGGGGAGTATCCGAACTACGTGCGCTCCGGCGGCAGACACGACTATTCGCTCGTGCCTCCCAAGGCGACCTTGCTGGATCGCATGAAGGACGCGGGATACGACGTGCTGGCGGTCGGCAAAATCAAGGACATTTTTGCGGGCAGCGGCATTACCGAGTCGTATTATACCCCAAACAATACTGCAGGCATGCAAAAGACGCTGGAGCTGCAGGGCAAGGACTTTGAAGGCCTTTGCTTTGTCAATCTGGTGGATTTTGATATGGTGTACGGTCACCGTCGCGACGCGGTGGGATACGCCAAGGCGCTCAGCGCATTTGACGAATTTTTGAATACCTTTATCCCCGGCATGAGAGAGGACGACTTGCTCATGATCACGGCTGACCACGGCTGCGACCCGGGCTATACCAAGACCACCGACCACACAAGAGAGTACGTGCCGCTGCTGATGTACAAAAAGGGCATGGAGAGCCGCGACTTTGGTACGGTTTACGGTTTTGATGCAGTTGCCGCTACCATTGCCGCCGAGTTTGGCGTGAATGGCGTGAGCGGTCAGGTTTTAGGAGGTTAATATGACACCAGAAAAGCTGATAGAAATGGCAATTGAAGCAAGAAAATCGGCCTACGCGCCCTATTCGGGCTACCGCGTGGGTGCTGCGCTGCTTGCCAAATCGGGAAAGGTGTATCTGGGATGCAATATTGAAAATGCGTCGTATACACCCACCGTGTGCGCAGAGCGAGTGGCGGTATTCAAGGCGGTCAGCGAGGGCGAGAAGGAATTCGAGGCCATCGCGGTCTGCGGCGGAAACAAAGAAGAGATCGAAGGCAGCTTTCCGCCCTGCGGCGTGTGCAGACAGGTGCTGCGCGAGTTTTGCGATCCCGATGCGTTCAAGGTGTACCTGATCGATAAGGGCGGCGCATACAAAGCGGTCACGCTGTCCGAGCTGCTGCCTTACGGCTTCGGACCGGATTTTTTGAAGTAAGTGACGCGCAAGCAAACCTCATGAAAGTTTTCGCCCGCCTTTTTCAAAAGGCGGCGCTGGTCGAGGGCGCGAAGCCCTCGTCGCTCGTCGCAACGAGCGAAACACTTCTACCGCCGTTCTTTTTGGTTCTTTTTCTTGCGGCTACATAGCCAAGAAAAAGAACGGAGAGAATTTGCTCAATGTATAAGAATCAGGGAGAAAACCCCACTTGTGGTTTTCTCCCTCTTTTTCGTCTACGACGAAAAATTCACCCTTTTTCGGGCGCTTTCGAACGATAAAGGAGTTTCGCGCTCTGCGGAGCGCGACGAGGGCTTCGCGCCCTCGACCTGCGCCGCCTTTTGAAAAAGGCGGGCGAAAACTTTTATTCTGCGGGGGCGGTCCGTTTGGGTGGCGCGCTGCGAAAACTTTTCATCGCTTGGGGGGCCGTATGGCTTGACTTTCCTTCCTCCTTGTAGTATAATTATCTTGGATGTTTGTATACACTTTGGAGGACATAGAAGTGCTTGAGAAATTGAACCTGAATCTGAGTCGCGATATCGGTATCGACCTGGGTACTTGTACCGTGCTGGTCCACGTTGACGGGAAGGGCATCGTGCTCAACGAGCCCAGCGTTGTCGCTGTGGATACCACCACCGATAAGGTCGTCAAGGTGGGTAAGGAGGCCCTTGCCATGATTGGCAGAACTCCCGACCATATCACCACCATGCGACCTCTCAAAAACGGTGTGATCAGTCAGTATGACGTCACTCTGCATATGCTCCAGTACTTTATTCGCCGCGCCTGCGGCAATACCGTGTTTCGTCCGCGCGTTATGATCGGCGTGCCTACCGGGATTACCGAGGTGGAGGAGCGTGCCGTGCTGGACGCTGCTGCCGAGGCGGGTGCGCGCAAGACTTTCTTGCTGGAAGAGCCAAAGGCGGCGCTGATGGGCGCAGGTGTGGACATCAATTCTCCGATCGGTAATATGATTATCGACGTCGGCGGTGGCACCACCGATATTGCCGTGGTTGCCATGGGCGGTATCGTGGTCTCCGAATCGGTCAAGATCGCGGGCGATAAGTTCGACCTTGCCATCATGCAGTACGTGCGCCGTCAGTATAATCTCTTGATCGGTGAGCGCACCGCAGAAGCCATCAAAATTCAGATCGGTGCGGTGTACGATCACGGTGAGGCCAAGACCATTCAGGTCAAGGGACGCGATCTGGGTACGGGCATGCCCCGCGTCATTACGCTTTCCTCCAAGGAAATGATGGAGGCTATGATTGAGCCCGTGACCGCAATTCTGGACTCTGTTTGCGCCATCATTGAGCGCACGCCCCCGGATCTTTTGGGCGACATTCTCAAAAACGGCATTTATATGGCAGGCGGCGGCAGCTTGCTTTACGGCCTTGATAAGCTGATCACGCGCGTGACAGGCATCAAGACCACGGTTGCCAAGAATCCCATCTCCTGCGTTGCCATGGGTACGGGCAAGTACCTCTCGGGCATCAGCCAGTTCCGCGATACGGTGGGTGGCTTGACGCGTGACGCGGATACCAAGCCGAATAATAAGAAATAAGAGGATTTTACCATGGAATATATCATCAAGGGCTACAAGCCCGCCAAGCTTTTTGAATACTTCGAGGACATTTGCGCCATTCCGCACGGTTCGGGCAACGAGGCGGCAATTGCGGATTATCTGGTGGCGTTTGCCATGTCGCGTGGCCTTGAGTATCACCGTGACCGCGTCAACAACGTCTTTATCAAAGCGCCTGCTACCGCAGGACTTGAGGATCGCCCTGCCATTTTGCTGCAGGGACATACCGACATGGTGTGCGAGAAAAATAACGATACCGTGCATGATTTCCTGCGCGACGGACTCAAATTGTTTGTTGAGGACGGCTGGCTTGGCGCAAAGGGAACCACGCTTGGCGGCGACGACGGCATTGCCGTTGCCATGATGCTGGCGATCTTAGACGGTCAGATGCCGCATCCTGCCGTGGAATGTCTGTTCACGGTAGAAGAGGAGGTCGGACTCCTTGGCGCAGAGAGCTTTGATTATTCGCTGATCAGCGCCACACGTATGATCAATATGGACAGCGAGGACGAGGCTTTCGTAACCGCAGGCTGCGCAGGTGGCTTGCGCACCGACCTGACCGTTCCCGTGGCATACGAAAAGGCCGAAAGCATGGCGGTGGAAATCAAGCTGGGCGGTCTTGCGGGCGGTCACTCGGGCGCAGACGTGCATCGCGGCAGAGCCAACGCCAACAAGATGATGGGCAGAATGCTGCTTGCGCTTTCCAAGGAATATGATTTCAAACTTTGCTTTGTTGAGGGCGGCAGTAAGGATAACGCCATTCCGCGCGAGTGCGTGGCCGTGGTGTGCGGCAAGGGCCTGATGACCATGCCTGCCAAGGTTGCTAAGCTGACCAATGAGATCAAGGCCGAGCTTTGCGCTGCTGATGCGGGATTTTTCATGCAATGCAATACGCTGAAGGCTCCCAAGACCTGCATGGATAAGAGCAGCACCGCACGCGTGATCTGTGCGATGGGCACGGTGGCAAACGGCGTGCTTGCCATGAGCAACAATATTGAAGGATTGGTGGAGTATTCCCGTAATCTGGGTATCGTGCGTACAGAGCAGGGCAGCGTGCATCTTACGCTTTCCTCCCGCTCAGCGATTGAAAGCCAGTTGGATGCTTCGATTGACGATCTGGACGCGCTGGCAATGCTTTGCGGCGGCAGCACGCGCCATCACTCCCGCTATCCCGGCTGGAGCTATGCCGTGGAATCTCCGATCCGCGATCAGTATCTGGCAGCGTATCGCGAGCTGTTTGACAAGACTCCCGAGGTCAGCGTCATTCACGCAGGACTGGAGTGCGGTATCATTCGCTCCAAGCTGCCCCTGATGGACATGATTTCTGTTGGCCCCAATATGCGCGGCATCCACTCTCCCGACGAGCGCCTTGACCTTGCCTCCTGCGAACGCTTCTGGCAGGTCATTGCAAAAATTATGGCGCAGTAAATCGAAAAAAACGCAGCGGAAAGCATGATTGCTTTCCGCTGCTTGGCATTTTGCACAAAAAAGCCGCAGGACTTGGAAACCCTCTTGACATAATGGAAAATGTAGTGTAAAATGGAAGATACAAGATGGGCGGAGTATGCCCGCATTGGAATATTTCGGAGGTATATTGATATGAAAAAGACGCTTAGCCTGCTGCTGGCACTTCTGATGCTTGCATCCTTGCTGGTTGCTTGTGCGGATACGGGTGAGCCCGAGGGTGAAACTCAAGGCGCGCAGTCCGAGGTGGAAACAGGCGACCCCAATTACAGTGATAATGTGCCGGAGCTGGATTTCGGTGACGAGACCGTAACCATTCTCTCCAGAGACAAGTTTGGTGTAAACGACGAATTCTATGCAGAATCCAACACCGATACGCAGAGTGACGTGGTTGCGCACGCTGTGTATACCAGAAATATTGCAATTGAAGACAGACTGGGCATTGCGCTGGAAATGCTGATGGATGATACCGACCCGACAGCTAAGCACAGTACGGCGGTCAAGAGCGGCTCTTCGGATTATGACATCATAGCCGACTCCACCTACATCATTATTCAGGCAGTGCTTAAGGGCGAGTTCCTCAATCTGCGCGACCTGCAGTACGTGGATCTTGATAAGTATTATTGGACGCAGGGCTATAACGATATCGTTTCGTTCGGCGAAAACAATAAGCAGTACTTAGCCTCCGGTGCGATTGCACTTTCCATGTTCCGTTACATGTTCGTCACCGTTTATAACAGAGAAGTGTTCAATGACCTTGGCGAGACCGATCTTTACGAGGTGGTCAACAACGGTGAGTGGACGCTGGATTATCAGAATCAGATTATTGCAGACAGATATCAGGATAGCGGCACGACCGTTAACAAGAGAGACGACCGCGATATGTACGGTCTGATCACGGGTGACACGGTCAGCGTTGACCCCTACTGCGTAGCAGCGGATATTCAGCTGGTCAGCAAGAACGAGGACGGCGAGTGGTACTATAACACCGATCAGTTTGCAAGAACAGTTGACCTTTGCGAGAAGGTGCAGGCGCTCTATAATAACGCGTCTACCTACGTATTCAAGGGCGCGACCGTGGATGATACGGGTAAGACCGATATCGTTGAGGCATTCGCATCAAGCAAGAGCATGATGGCAACCGTGCAGGTATTTGCTCTGGAGACCAACGTTGGTGACCTGGCAGAATTTGACTACGGTATCGCTCCCATGCCCAAGTTTGACGAGAATCAGGAAAACTATGCAACCTACGTGCAGGACCAGGTAACCGGTATCGGTGTTTCCAGCTCGATCTCTGACGAGGATACCATGGCTATGATGGGCGCAGTGCTTGAGTGCATGGCCTCCGAAAGCTATGAAACCGTTGTGGATGCATACTATTCCACCGCGCTTTCTTACCAGTATCTGCAGAACCCCGAGTCCAAGGAAATGCTGGACCTGATCTATAATTCCTTGACCTTTGACTTTGTTGGCGCATGCTCCAACATCATTATGAACAACGGCGGCCAGTCCATCCGTGACCAGCTGCGTCCTCTGTTCTCCGGCAAGTCCACCAAGCTCGGCTCCACGCTGACCAAGTGGCAGAAGAGTGCGGATAAAGCACTGAACAAGATCAACGAGTATCTGGCTGAGTTGGAATACTAATTCAAAACAGCATCAATTAAGGGCTGAGTCAATCGACTCAGCCCTTGTTTGATTATTGGTTTCTGCCGCTTGCCTCGGTCAGCTTGCGGATGTGGTTTTTGACGGATGCCTTGTCGTAATTCTTAGCAAGTCTCCATTTCCAGTTGTCGCCCAACGTACCGGGGGTATTGATGCGCGCCACGTCGTCAAGGCCGAGGTAATCCTGCATGGGAATGATGCAGTAGTCGGCGCAGCTGTCCATAGCAAAGCGCACCAGGCGGTCCAGATCCTTGGCACCCTTGTAGATGGGCACGTTGCGCTCAAAGCGTACGCGCTGATCGTAGTTTCGATCGTTCAGCCAGCCAAGTGTGGTGCGGTTGTCGTGCGTGCCGGTGTAGACCACGCAGTTTTCGGTGTAGTTCTTGGGCAGGTATTCGCTGTCCTCGCCGTCAAATGCAAACTGCAGCACCTTCATGCCGGGGTAGCCCACCTTTTTCAGCATGGTGTAAACCTTGGCGTCCAAGTCGCCCAGATCCTCCGCGATCAGCGGCATCTTACCGCCAAATCTCTTTTCCAGTTCGGCAAACATAGCGGCACCGGGGCCGTTCTTCCATTTGCCGTTGATGGCGGTCTCCTCGCCTGCGGGAATCGACCAGTAGTTGCAGAAGCCGCGGAAGTGGTCGATACGCACGATGTCAAACAGCGAGAACGCCACGCGAAGACGCTCGTACCACCAGTTGAAGTTGTCCTCCTTCATGGCTTTCCAGTCGTAAAGGGGATTGCCCCACAGCTGACCGGTAGCAGAGAAGTAGTCCGGAGGGACACCCGCAACCGTTTTGGTCATACCCTTGGCGTTGAGACAGAACATGGTGGGGTTGGCCCAAACGTCTGCGCTGTCGTCTGCCACGTAGATGGGCATGTCACCCACAAGAGCAATTCCTTGCGACTTGGCATAAGCATGCACGCGTTCCCATTGAGTAAAGAATTCGTACTGCAAGAACTTCCAGAAGTTGCATTCGTTTTGATCAATGACCTTATCTGCAGGCAGCGTATCCTTGCGGCGATCAGCCAAAGCCCAGGAGCTGCGGCCTTGGAAATCGTAGGTGCCCTTGATGGTCATAAAGGCTGCGTAATCGTCCAGCCAGAAGGCATTCTGCTCGCAGAACGCGTCGTAATCGGGATAATTCTTGGGATCAAAGCGTGCAAAAGCGCGGCGCAAAAGGGGATAACGCACGTAGTACACGTGAGCGTAGTCTACGTATTCGGTGGTGGGCGGCTGATCCTTGACGTCCTTTTTGGACAGGAGCCCTTCCTCGATCAGCGTGTCGAGGTCGATAAAGTAGGGGTTGCCCGCAAAAGCGGAGGGCGACTGATAGGGAGAATCGCCGTAGCTTGTCTGATGAATGGGGAGCAGCTGCCAGATGACCTGATTGCTCTCCTTGAGAAAATCAATAAATCTGAATGCCTCCTTGCCCAAAGTGCCAATGCCATAAGGCGAGGGGAGCGAGGAAAGCGGGAGAAGAATACCGGCTTTTTTCATAAAAACCTCCATTACGTTATTCTTACATATTATAGCACACGTCAAGCGTTTTGTAAAGCAAATATTGACTTTTTCAAAAAATAGTGATACACTAATCATAATGAAGAAGAGCGGAGGAGCGACATGTTATCTGAAATCTTTAGCGCAGGGCTTTACGGGATTGACGGCTTTATCGTAACGGTAGAGGCGGACGGTCAACCCAAGATGCCGTATTTTGAGCTGGTAGGCTTGCCTGACCTTGCGGTCAAGGAGGCTAAGGAGCGCGTGCGCACCGCGTGTGAAAACAGCGGATATCGCTTTCCGGGCATGTCGTATATGGTCAATCTTGCGCCTGCCGACCGCAAAAAGGAGGGCTCGCAATTTGACGTGGCCATTCTGACAGGTATTTTGCGCTGCGCGGGTGTGATCAATCGCGAGACTGACATGAGAAATAAGTGCATCGTGGGCGAGCTTTCGCTCTCGGGTGCATGGAGAGCCGTGCGCGGCGTGCTGAGTATGTGTGTTGCTGCCAGAGACGCGGGCTTTACCGAGTTTTTCGTGCCCGTGCAGAATGCCCGCGAGGCGGCTGCCGTGCACGGTATTACGGTGTATGGTGTAAGCAATATGCGCGAGTTTATCGATCACCTCAACGGTACCAAGCTGATGCAGCCCACCAAGCCGGATGACGCTGCACTTTGCGATGCGAGCGTGGATTACGGCATTGATTTTTCGGACGTCAAGGGACAAGCGCTTGCCAAGCGCGCCATGGAGATCGCGGCGGCAGGTGGGCATAATATTCTGTTGATCGGTCCTCCCGGTACGGGCAAGAGCATGCTTGCCAAAAGACTTGCCACGATCCTGCCGCCTCTGACCTTTGATGAGGCAATTGAAACGACCAAGGTGCACTCGGTGACGGGCACGCTGCCCGACGGTACGTCGCTGCTCTCAACAAGACCCTTCCGCGCACCACACCACACCATGTCTGCAGTTGCGCTGGTGGGCGGCGGAGCAAATCCGCGCCCGGGTGAGGTCTCCCTGGCTAACCACGGCGTGCTGTTTTTGGATGAGTTTCCCGAATTTCCCAAGCAGGTCACCGATGCGCTGCGTCAGCCTCTGGAGGATCGCCGCGTGACCATTTCGCGTGCCAGCGGCCGCGTGACCTTCCCGTGCTCGTTTATGCTGGTGGGAGCCATGAATCCCTGCCGCTGCGGTTATTTCGGGCACCCCACAAGACCTTGCACGTGCAGGGAAGGCGAGGTGCAGCGATATATTTCGCGCATCAGTGGCCCCATGCTTGACAGAATGGATATTCAGATCGAGCTTCCGTCGCTTTCTTACGATGAGATTTCGGCAAGCAACGAGGCGGCTGAGACCTCTGCCACCGTGCGCGAGCGAGTGATTGCGGCAAGAGCATTTGCCAGAGCGCGCATGGGGGATGATAAGATCACGTGCAACGCGCAGCTGGATGCTGCGGGTATTCGCAAGTATTGCAAGACCGACGAGGGTGCGGGGCAGCTTTTGCGCATGGCGTATGATTCCATGGGACTTTCGGCAAGAGGATACGACAGAGTCATGCGCGTGGCGCGCACGATTGCGGACCTGGACGCAAGCGAGATCATCCGCGACGTCCATATCGCGGAAGCCATCCAGCTGCGCAGCCTGGATAAAAAATACTGGGGCGCATAACGCTGCCATACGGATCACTTTCACAGGATGAAGTTTGGATCGAGCCTTTTCAAAGGCTCGCGCGGGTCGAGGGCGCGAAGCCCTCGTCGCCTCCGCAGAGGCGAAACTTCTTTAACGGCCTTTTTGGTTCTTTTTGGGCCTCTTTGCTCAAAAAGAACGGAAACGGTTTGCTCACGTAACATTCCAACAACCGATTATTTTTTACATTGAACTAATTTTTTCCGTACTTTTTCTTGGCTATGTAGCCGCAAGAAAGAAGCACATATTTGCTCCGCAAATTAAAGAACGGCGTATTTCGGGGCGCCGCCCCGAACCCCGGTCGCTTTTTTGAAAAAAGCGACGCAAAAACTTTCATCCTGTTTTACTTATCATAAATTTGGAGGCATCTCTTGACTACTCTACTGACAAAGCTTTTTATCAAAAATCCCGATGCCGTGGGTGACGTGCGCGTGCGCTCGGCTTACGGTACTATGGTTAGTATCGTCTGCATCGTGCTCAATTTACTCGTTGCAGCAGGCAAAATTGCCGTGGGCGCGCTGTTTGGCGCGATTTCCATTATGGCCGACGGTATGAATAACCTTTCCGACGCAGGCTCTTCGCTGGTCTCGCTGATTAGCTTCCGCATGGCGGCCAAGCCTGCCGACCGCGAGCATCCCTTCGGACACGCAAGAATTGAATACGTGGCCTCGCTGCTGGTCTCGGTTATCATCATTCTGGTCGGTTGGACGCTGTTCCGTGACTCGCTTGAAACCCTGATCGCGCTTTTGCAAAGCACCGAGCCCTCCGAGGTCGCAAGTGCGACCGTGCTTACCTACGTCGTGCTCGGCGTCTCTATCGCGGTCAAGCTGTGGATGTTCTTCTTTAACAAAAGAATCGCCAAAAAGATCGATTCCTCGGTTATGCGTGCCACCGCAACCGACTGCATTTCGGACGCAGGCGCAACGCTTGGCGTTCTGGTAGCGCAGATCGCGGCTGCATATCTCGGCCTGCCTTGGCTGGATAGCGCGGTTGGTATAGCCATCTCGGTGCTCATCATCATCGCGGGCATTCGTGTGCTGGGTGAGACCAAGAATTCCATTCTCGGCGAAGCACCGGCCGATGAGGTGGTGCAGAGCATCAAGGCGCTTGTGGGCGAATATCCCGAGGCACTCGGCATTCACGATATGATGGTGCACAGCTACGGCCCCGGTCACCATATCGCGTCCTTGCACGTGGAGGTGGACGGCAACGCGGACGTGTTCCACACGCACGACGTTATTGATAACATTGAAAAACGTCTGCATGACGAGCTCGGCATCATCGCTACCATTCACATGGACCCCATCGTGACCAACGACGAGACGGTCAACGCGCTGCGTGAGCGCACGGCTATCCTGCTTACAGGCATTGACGCAAGCCTTTCCATGCACGATTTTCGCGTGGTTTCGGGTCCCTCGCACACCAACCTGATCTTTGATATCGAAGCACCCTTTGAGTGTAAGCTGAGCGATGCCGAAATCAAGCAGAAGGTCGCCTCGGGACTTGCTTCCTGGGAGGGAACTTACTTTGCCGTAACTACGGTGGATCGTCAATAGTTTGCATTATAATAAAAATAACTTGCAGAAAACGACATGCTTTATCCATAAATGCACCGAAATATGAAAGTTTACAAATAAAATATTGCAAAACCTATTGCAAAAAGCAGGGAAGTATGCTATACTATCCCTGCTTTATTCTTTTATTACCGGAAAGGGGTGTATTCGATGCCCTATATCAATCCTGACAACGAATCCAGAATTCAGAACGAAATGAACGACCTTTTGGAGACCTCCAGAAGCGCATATAAGATCCCCAAGGAAGCCTTTGACAACCACCGTGTCAAGCGTGGCTTGCGCGAAGTGGACGGTACGGGTGTCACCGCCGGTGTTACCAAGATCGGTAACGCGCACGGCTACGTGGTCAACGAGGGCGAAAAGGAGGCTGCAGAGGGCGTGCTGCGCTATCGCGGCTTTGACGTCAACGATCTGATCACCAACTTCACCGCCGATGGCCGCTTTGGCTTTGAGGAATGCATTTTCCTTTTGTTCTTCGGTCACCTGCCTGCTGGCGATGAGCTTGCAGAGTTCAACGACGTCATTTCTGCATACCGCCGACTGCCGCCGCGCTTTACCGAGGATATTCTGCTCAAAGCGCCCAGCCCCTCGATCATGAACAAGATGGCGACTGCGGTGCTGTCGCTGTATTCCTACGATCCCAATCCCGACGATACGACGCTTGATAATATGATGCGCCAGAGCATGGAGATCACGGCAAGATTGCCCGTGATTGCAGCCCAGTCGTATGCAATCTATCGCAGCGCGTTCCACGATGAGAGCCTGAATATTCATAACCCCGTGGACGGCTTGTCCACCGCAGAAAATTTCTTGCGCGTGCTGCGTCCCGACTCGTCCTATACCGAAAAAGAAGCAAGACTTTTGGACGTATCGCTTGTCGTGCATGCTGAGCACGGCGGCGGTAACTGCTCCACCTTTGCAACGCGCGTGCTGTCCTCCTCGGGCACGGATACGTATTCTGCTATCGCAAGCGGCATCGGCGCGCTCAAGGGCCCCAGACACGGCGGCGCGAATATCAAGGTGCAGGGCATGTTCGATTGCATCAAGGAGACCGTGGCCGATCCTTGGGATGACGGCCAGTTGACCGATTTCTTGGTCAAGGCGCTCAAGGGTGAGGTGTACGACCGGTCAGGTTTGATCTACGGCATGGGCCACGCGGTCTATACCTTGTCCGACCCCAGAGCCGTGATCCTGAAGCGCTATGCCAAGGAGCTGGCGTATGAAAAGGGCTACGGCAAGGATTTTGAGCTTTTGGAAAAGGTGGAAAGACTGACTCCGCAGATTTTCTGCGAATTCAAGGGCGTGGATCGTCCCATGTGCGCCAATCTCGATATGTATTCCGGCCTTGTGTACCGCATGCTGGATATCCCCGTGGAAATGTATACGCCTCTGTTTGCCATCGCCCGTGCCGCGGGCTGGTGCGCACACAGAATGGAGGAGTACATCACCGCCAACAAGATCATCCGTCCCGCGTACCGCTGCATCTCCAAGAGCAAGGAATACGTGCCCATGGATCAAAGATAATCATTAAGTACGCCGGGCTGCGCATAGCGCAGCCCGGCATTTTTGCATGCGGGGAAGGGTATTCAATCATTGTTTACACATTTGTTTTCCAATTTGGCGGAATTTTGGCAAATTTTCTATTGATTATCTTGAAAATCTATGTTATAATGATATGATTGTGTAGCCGCATGTCCGCGCCACCAGCCGGGAGCTCGGCATATCCAGCGACTCAAGCTACCGCTTTGAACGCGGAGTTGATTTCGATGGTGCAGTATTGGCAGCAGAGCGGGCAGTTCAGCTTATCTGTGAACTTTCCGGCGGTACTCCTGCCGCTCCGGCAACAGATATTTTTGCAGAACGTCCAGTGCAGCCGGAAATACTCTGCCGCTTCCAGCGTATCCGTTCGCTGCTGGGAATAAGTATTGACAATGATGGTATTATGAAAATTCTTTCCGCACTCGGCTGTACGGTCAGTAGAGTCACGGCAGATAACTGTACCGTCATTCCCCCGACTTATCGCAGCGATCT
>JAZNYL010000014.1:0-12214 GCA_045594445.1 Eubacteriales bacterium | reverse complement strand
GGGCGACAAAGGCCTCTCCCCTTGAACCCCCCGGCCTTTTGAAAAGGGCGGGCGAAAACTTTCATCCTATGAGAGGGGTTGGTTTGGGTGGCGGTTGAGCAAAAGCTTTCATAAATAACGCCCCTGCCGCATTGCGGCAGGGGCGTATGCTGTTCAGCGGTAATATACGTAAAACACGATAATGGTTCTCTCAACGCCGCCGTGCTCCAGGTCGGGCGCGGTGATCACCACACCATCCTTGGAAAGCAGCTCCCAGGCCTGCATCTCGTCGATCTTGCAACGGAAGATGACGTCCGCGCTGGCAAATACCAAAAGCTCGTCGTCACGGATGTTCAATCCGCCGTTGCGTCCGATCACCTCGTCCACGCCGTTTCGCTTTTCGGTCACGTATCTGATGTGGTGTCCGCACATCTGCTCGGCCATCTCGCGACGAAATCGCTTGGAATCAGGCTTCTTGGGCTTGAAAATTCTCTTGAAAAGTCCCATATCCGATCAGTACAGCTCCTTGAACTGCGCAATGGTGTCGGCAAAGTCGTCAATCGCGGTCTTGATCACCGCGGGATCGCGCATGTCAATGCCCGCAACCAGCAGGCTGTCAAGAGGCGATTTGGAGCCGCCGCACTTGAGGAAGTCCAGGTACTGGCCGATGTAAGCCTCGCCCTCGGTCTCGATGCGGCGCACGATGCTGGACGCTGCAGAGATGCAGGTTGCATACTTGTAAACGTAGAAGTTGGTGTAGAAGTGGGGGATTCTCATCCACTCGTTGGCAATTTCCTTGTCGCAGACAACGTCGGGACCAAAATACTTGCAAACGATGTCGTAATAGGTCTTGCAAAGCAGATCCTTGGTCAGCGTAGCGCCACCCTCTACCATTGCGTGCACGTCACGCTCAAATTCAGCAAACATGGTCTGTCTGTAAAGCGTGCCCTTGTAGGTCTCCATGATCTGATTGAGAATGGCCAGCTTTTCTTCGCGGCTGTCGCTCTCGCGCAGCTTGCGGTGGCAGAAGAGCAGCTCGTTGACCGTGGATGCTACCTCGGCTACGAAAATGGTGTAGCTGGAGTTCTGGGGCTCGTTATATTTGCGGGAGAAGTAGGAGTGCATGGAGTGACCGGACTCGTGCGCAAAGGTGGAAACGTTGTCAAGCGTGCCCACAAAGTTGAGCAGCATGTAGGGCTGGGTGTCGTAGCAGCCCGAGCTGTATGCACCGCCGCGCTTGCCGCGAGAGGGGTAAACGTCTACCCAGTTCTGCTCCTTGATACCCTTTTCCAGCGTGTCGTGGTACTCGGAACCGAAAAGTTCAACCGTCTTGAGCACCTCTTCGGTTGCCTCTTCAAAGGAGTAGTCCTTCTCGCACTCGGCAATCAGGGGAGTGTAGATGTCGTAAAGGTGCAGCTTGGAAAGGCCGAGCGTGTTCTTCTTGACTGCGTAGTAATCAAACAGTACGCCAAGATTTTCGTTGACCGTGTTGATCAGGTTGTTATAGATCTCGGGGGTAACCTCGTCGCGGAAGACGGATGCGGTCAGGCTGTCTGCATATCCTCTGACGCGCGCCATGGTGGTTCTTTCCTTGACGTAGGCGTTGTAAAGCGTTGCAAAGGTGTTGCCGTACTGAGTGTAGGTCTTGTAAAGCGTGGTGAATGCTGCACGGCGAACGCGTCTTTCGGACGACATCAGCTTGGAGACGTAGGTTGCGTCGTTGAGCTGGATCATCTTGCCGCTCTCATCCTTGATCTTGCCAAACTGCAGATCCGCGTTTGCGAAAATTGCACGCACGTTGGAGGCACCGCCCATGCCGCTTGCCATATCGGCCATCAGCTTTTCGCACTCGTCCGAGAGCGTGTGGGGCTTTTCGCGCTGTGCAAGCCAAATATCACGGGAGAAGGCACGCAGCTCGGGGCATTCCTCCATCCACTTTGCAACCAGCTCGCTGTCCAGACGGATCAGAGTGGGGTTAACGAAGAATGCGGCGGAGCCCAGCTTGTTAAAGAGGTTGCGCATCTTGCCCATCATGGCCTGGTAGTGGTTGTCGGTGGTGTCGGCATCTGCAGAGAGGTGAGCGTACATGTAAAGCTTTTCCACCACTCTGAGCATGCTTGTAAAGTCGTTGAACATGGCAAGCAAACCCTGTGCGCTTTCGCCCATGGTAGACGCGTGTGCGGGGAAGGCGGCAACCATGTCGGCAGCCTTTTGGTAATCGGCTTCAAAATCCTGCTCGGTGGCATAGATGTTGGTCATATCCCACTTGTATTTTGCGGGAATGTCAGCTCTTACGTTTGTCATAATGTATGTTCTCCTTATTAAAAATTATTCAACGGATTTCAGGGATTCGGCCATGTCGATGCGATCGATGCGGGGCTTGAGCGCAAGTCCTACAAGGAATGCAAACAGCACGGTCAGGGCAAAGGCGTAGAGGTAGCTTGGCCAAGAGATCGTGATGGGGAAGGAAATGGCGTCAATGACGATCTTGGACATCACGAAGCGGTGCAAAAGCACGCCGGCAGGCATGCCGAGCAGCGCACCGATGACCGAGAGTACGTAGTTTTCGGTCATGACGTAGCGACGCGTCTCGCCCTTATAAAGACCAACGACGCGCAACGTTGCAATCTCTCTTGCGCGCTCTGTGATATTGATATTGGTCAGATTGAACAGCACGATATAGGAAAGCGCACCTGCACAGACGATGATGGTCATGACCACGTAATTCATGCTGGTCATCATGTTGGTGATCATATCTCTGGTCGCCGCGTTTTCTTCCACGTAAGCCACGGATTCATCGCGTCGCAGGGCTGCCGCGGTGGCATCAAGCGGCGCGCCCTCGGGAACGCAGATCAGCGCGGTTTTGCTTTCGGGGGATTTGCCGGTCGCCTCCGTGTAGGTTTGCGATGCGATATAGGCCACGTTTCCGATGTAGTTGTCCACGATTCCGCTGACCACGACCTTGATCTCTCCGTCGCTGCCGGCAATGGTCAGAGAGTCGCCCTCCTTGACCTTGAGCGATTCCGCAAGGCGCGTATTGATGACGGCCTGTCCGGGCTCCGGGAAGGCAACTGCCTGCCCTTGGTGTGAAAGGTTGATATAGCCGTCCAGCGTGTCGCACGCGTGCAGGGTAGCTTTGTGGCTGCTGTGCTCACTTGTCACGTCCTGCTCGGATTGGTAAATAGCGGTCATGGCTCCGATCTTGTCGGAGTTTCGCTCCCAAAAGGCGGTCAAAGCGTCGGCATCGGGTGCTTCTTCAAAGGTGATTTTGTAATCGTAACGGTAAATTTCGTCAAATTGGGCGGTGGCAATGGGCTTGATCGAATCGGAAAGTCCAAAGCCGGAAACCAGCAAGGCGGTGCTGCCGCCAATGCCGAGGATCATGACCAAAAGACGCTTTTTGTATCTCCAGATGTTGCGCAAGGCAACTTTGGTCAAAAAGGGAATCGGCTTCCACAAAAAGGAGATATGCTCCAAGAACAGTCGCTTGCCCGAGGCCATGACGCGCGGGCGCATGAGCTGTGCGGGCATTTGCTTTGTGGAGGAAACCACGCTTAAAACAGCGGTTCCCATGCAGCAGGCAAGCGCGGTGACAATGCATGCTGCAAGCAAGCCGGGCTTGAATACGTAAACGAGCGTATCGGTAAAGTCGTACATCAGCGTGTAGGCAAACCAGAGTGCGCGCGGCATGCCGAATGTGCCTGCAAAAAAGCCAATTACAGCACCGATCAAGGATGCAGAGCCTGCATAGATCAGATATTTGGCCAGCAAAGCGCCCCTGCCGTAGCCAATTGCTTTGAGCGTGCCCAGCGAGATGCGCTCGTCCAAGGCCATGCGCGTCATGACCGTGGAGCAAACCAGTGCTGCCACCAGCACGAAGAATACGGGGAATACGTTGACCACGCCCGAGATAATGGTGGAGTCGTTCTCCATGCTGACGTATCCGACGTTTTGCTCTCTGGTCAGCACGAACGTTTTGGGGTGCGTCAGGGCCTCCAGATCCTCGGGGAGCGTCAGAAGGGCAAGCGCCTCCTCCAACTCACGCTCGGCGGCGGTCATTTCGCGTTTTGTCTTGATTCTGGCAGCGTTGAGCTGCTTTTCCGCGATGGTCAGATCGGTCTGAGCGTCGGTCAGCTCCACCTTTTGCAGAGTGATCAGACCGGTTGCTGCAAGATCCAGCTTGTCAAAGGTATCCTTGGCCGTATCGCGGATTTGTTGTGCCTGATCGCGCATTTCCTGATAAGTGCCCATGACGCTGATCAACTGTGCGTATTCCTCATTGATCTGCTGCTCCTTGCGTTGCACACGGGCAAGCAGTAACGGATAGTCCGCTCTGTAAGGATACTTTTCAATCAGCTCCTCCAGATTGGTGCGTGCTTCCTGCAGCTGCTCCAGCGCCTCGGTGACCTCGACGTATTTGTTGTAGTCCACGGCCTTGGCAATCGCGTCGGCGCGTGCCAGCATCGCGTCCGCCTCGGCCAAGGATGCGTTGAATTCGCGGGTGGCCTTTTCCATGGCCAGCTCCACCTTTTGCTCCATTTCGGCAAGCTCGGCTTTGCCTTCCTCCAGCTGCACGTAGCCCTCGGCAATCTGTGCCTCGGAGTCGGCAAACTGTCTCTCGGCCTCTGCCCGTGCCTGCTCAAGCTCGGTCATGCCCAGCTCGTAGGCCTCCACGCCCTTGGCAATTTCTGCGTGTGCCTGTTCAATCAGGGCAATACCGCGATCCCGCGCAAGTGCTTCCAGCGTGGTGGAAACGCGCTCCTTGAGCACCTTGATGGCGTCCTTGTATTCGTTTGAGTAAATGTAAGCGTCGATATCCGCATCCAGATGGATGGCCGTATAGTAATCCACGGCAAAGCCGTCACGCGGAATGTAGCAGAACGAGGTGACCGAGCCACTGCCCAGCGAGGTGCTGCCACGCTGATAGTTGAGGTATTCCACCGATCTGGCAATGCCCACGATGGTGTATTCCTCAAATGAAAAGGTCTCGGGATCGGGATCGCGCAAGCGGATGGTTTTGCCGATATCGTCCTTTGTATAGCGTTCGTTGTCCACCAAGCATTCGTTGGCCTTCTTGGGCATACGGCCTGCTACCACCTCGGGGCGGCAGATGGCCTTTGGAATGCTCATAAATCGCAAAATCTGTTCGGTGTCGCTCTCACCGCTTTGGCAAATGGCGTCCTTGGTGATCACACCCTCCGCCCGTGAAATGCCGTCCAGCTTCCTCAGTGCCTTGACGTCGTCCTCGTAAAGCCCCAGGGTAGACGACACCGAGAAGTCATACAGATTATATTCAGTTATATAGCTGTGTGTGGTGTCGAGCATGGCGTCTTCGATCACGAAAAGACCTGCGTAGAAGCCAACGCCCAGGGCAACGATGGCGAGAATTGCCAGATATCTGCCCGGGTGTGCCTTTATCTCGCGCCACGCCGCCTTCCCAAAGGGAAATTTCATAAATCCTCCAAATTCTTTCGTCCGTCCGGAACGTGGTCGTTACCACTCAATCTTTTCGATCGGAGTGGGAGAGGGGTTGATGGTGCAGCTGACAACCGAGCCGTTTTTGACACGGATAACGCGGTTTGCCATAGGGCAGAGCGCGCTGTTGTGCGTAATAATCACGGCGGTGGTGCCGTGCTCGCGACAGCTGCGTTGCAACAGCGAGAGAATATTTTTGCCGGTTTCATAGTCAAGCGCACCGGTTGGCTCGTCGCAAAGCAAAAGTCTTGGATTTTTGACCAGCGCGCGGGCGATGGCCACGCGCTGCTGCTCGCCGCCCGAAAGCTGAGCGGGAAAGTTTTGCATGCGGTCTCCAAGACCAACCTCTAGCAGCACCTCGTAGGGGGAGCGCGAGTCCTTTTCCAGCCTTGCCGCCATTTCCACGTTTTCAAGCGCGGTCAGATTTCCGATCAGATTATAGAACTGGAACACGAAGCCTACCTCTCGGCGACGGTATCCGGAGAGCTTTTTTTCGGAAAAAGCACCGATATCCTGTCCGTCAAAGCGCACGTGGCCGCTCGTGAGCGTGTCCATGCCGCCCAGAATATTGAGCAGCGTGGTTTTGCCTGCACCGCTCTGGCCCACGATCACGCAGATCTCACCCGCCTCAATGCAAAAGGATGCATCGCGCAGCGCGTGAATCTCCACCTGACCGGAGTGATACACCTTATTGACCTGTTCAAATTCAATCAATGCCATAAGTACCTCAATCATCGCGCACAAAAAAATACGCATTATACTATTCTATCATTATATATCATATTACTTTCTTTGTAAAGGCTTGCCGGGCGATTTTACACCCTATTCACAAAAATGACCGAAAAAGGTCGGATTTTTGTGTCGTTCTTGACAAATGTTGTAAGATATAATATAATAAAACCAATCAATCCGAAAGGAGTAGGAATATGAGATTTGATAAGATCGACAGCTTTAACAGATATACGCTGGTTTACAGCGCAGACGCAGCCGTGCGCGGCACGCTGACCTATATGCTGGACGGGGTACAGACCTCGGAGGAGTTTTTCCTGGAGGCAGGGGAGAACAAGACCTTCCGCTGCCTGATCGACGGATATCTTGCGGGCAAGGCGGCAAAGGCTCCCGTGGATATTCAGGTGGACTTTATCAAGGGTGGGTCGATGATCAAGCTGCACGAGCTGAAGACCGAGCTGATCCCTGCTTACGAGGGCGATACTTACTATATGGAGAACGAATACTACCGCGTGGGCATTGAGCTTGCCTGGGGGGGTGGTCTTTCTTATTTTGCGGATAAGCACGCTCCCGAGGGACTTGAAAATCTGCTGAACAATTTCGATACGGGAAGACTTGTGCAGCAGTCATACTACGGCACAAGCGAGCCTCCGTTTATTTGCGGAGAATTCATGGGCAACAAGTGGGGCTATAATCCCGTGCAGGGCGGTGACCGCACCAATGCAAAGAGCAAGCTGGTGGATCTGGAGATCACCGAAAGCTCGGTTTACGTCAAGTGCCGTCCGCGCGATTGGGGACACGAGGCGTGGTACACCCCCTCTTACATGGAGAACACCTACGCCTTTGACGGCGACGTGGTGCGCGTGGATAACCGCTTTGTGGATTTTTCCGGTTGGGAGCATCCTAAGTGCACGCAGGAGGTGCCCGCATTTTATACCATCAGCTATCTGGGCAATTTTTGGTTTTATGACGGCGAGAAGCCCTGGACCGGCGACAAACTTTCGGTGCGCCGCGATCTGATCTTCTGGCCCGAGGACTGGCCTCGTCACCGTTTCCCGTTGCCTGAGGGGGATACCGAGACATGGTGTGCATGGACCGACGACAACGATTGGGGAATCGGACTTTACGTGCCGGGAGTGGAGAAGCATATCGGCGGCAGACACGCCTATAACGGTACCAAGGAGCCGCACCATGCGGCCTGCAACTACGTAGCGCCTCTCAAGTCGATCAAGCTGCAGAGCTTTGTGCCGCTGGAGTACAGCTATCTGATCTATTCGGGCAGCCTTTCCGAGATACGCGCAAAGTTTACCGAGAAAAAGGATTTTTGCGCCAACGAGAGCTTTGAAAATTACGGCAAGTAAGAGGTGAGCGTATGATCAGGCAGCATTGGAACATTGCAGAGGATGAGGTTACGCACGACGTTTCCTACACCTGCCGCCCGCTGATCGGTAAAATGACGGTGAGCATCGACGGCGAGGAGTTCACTCTGAAAAGCAAATTTCTCTTTATCGGCCTTGCACGCCGCGAGGCGTTCCGCGTGGGTGACATCCAAGCCCTTTTGGCGGTCGGCAAGAGCGGACGCGCGCAGGTGCTGATCAAGGGTAAGCCGATTGGGGAGGATTGAACGGAAAAAGGAGCAGATCCGAGAAGATCTGCTCCTTGTTTTTATTTCTTGATCAGATTGACGACCGCACCCGCCTCAATGCACACGATCCCCGCGCAGGCAAGCCAGAAACAGAGTCCGTGGTTTGCCCTGAAGAATACGTAATAAAGGGTAGGGAAGCTCGCACCGCCAATGATACTTGTGTTGGACATTTGCACAAAGGTAGCTACCAGCGAAAAGCAAAGCAGCAAAAGGCCAAGGATCAGCAAAGAAATGATAACAGCCTTTTTCATTGTTTTATGCGTACTCGCTCATGCGGGCGATAATGGCGCGGAACTGCTCGGTATCGCGAATGGGAGCCCAGATGCGGCTGCCAAAGCGGCCGGCAAGCAGCTTTGCGCACTTGGTTGCGCCCTCGGTCTCCTTCTCGTACTGCACGCAGTTGATGGGCAGAGAGGAATAGGTCGCGCTTTCGGGACGCGTGTCGTAGGCAATGGCGTGATCCGCCATCTTTTCGGCGCATGCAAGCGCGTTTTCCTTGTCGCCCTTCATGAGGTAGAACATCGCCAGCTGACGGTAGGAGTTTGCCAGTCTGTCGTGGTAGTAAAGCAGATCGTCCTCGCCAAAGAGCAGGTGGAACAGATCCACCGCCTTTTGCAGAATGGCGATCTTTTGGTCGGTGGTGTAGTGATTGCCCGAAATGTCCGGTACACAGGCAATGTTATACATGTGCCACCACATGTTGTCCGCAAACAGAATCAGGTTTTGCTGTGCCTGGTTGAAGGCCACCTCACCGGTCAGCACGGTTGCCTTGACGATCTCCTTGGAAAAGCTCATGCTGTGCAGCTTGTTTGCAATGTCCTGCGCGCGCTCGTCGTCACCCAGCTGATGCGAATAAATATCGCAAAGTGTTTTTTTGGTGCGGTCGCGGAGCAAATCGTCGGTGCAATCCTCCAGGATATGCATACAGAGCGAAACCGCCTCCTGCATATCGGCCTTGCGGGGTTTGCCGTCCGCATTGAGGGCAGAAAGCGTGGTTGCCAGCTCCAGCTGCAGCTCAAAGGAGGAGGGGATTTCGGCAATCGCCTCGCGCAAAAGCGAGAGCGCCTCGGCAAGCTCGTCGCGATCGTACAGCACCTCCAACTGCGACAGGTAATCCGCAACCTTCTGCTCCTTTTGCAAGGAGTCGTAGCACATCAGCTCGTCCATGCTCACGCCGAAAAAGTCGGCGATCACGGGCAGGGATTCAATATCGGGATAGCAGGTCTCGGATTCCCAACGGGAAACGGCCTGGGGGGTCACGCCAAGGTAAGCAGCCAGCTTGTCCTGGGTGACGTCGTTTTTCTTTCTGAGCAATTTGATCTTTTTTCCAACCTTGATTTCCATATATCTCTCCGTATTTTGACTTTATATACTTTATTATACATGAATTTTTTTGCAAAGTCAATAATAAATTGACGCATATCAATGATTTGTTACATAAATTTTGCGCGAAAATGTGATGAAATTTTTGAAATACCCTTTACATTGCCTTCGGAAAATGTTATAATAATTTTACGTGTATGATCAACTTTTTGTGTAATATGATCGCTTTCTCTAAAACGGATGAGTGGAGGATAGTATGGGTAACATCAACAAGGATGAAAAGCTGACCTATTTGTTCAAGGGTATTCTGACGCTGGAGACGGTTGAGGACTGTTACGACTTCTTTGCCGATCTTTGCACGCCTGCCGAGCTGCAGGAAATGTCTCGCCGTATGCAGGCAGCAAAAATGCTGCGCGACGGCCACATCTATAACGAGATTGCCGCAACCACCGGCCTGAGCACCGCCACCATCAGCCGTGTCAACCGCTGCCTCAAGTACAGCAGCGAGGGGTATCTCAAGGTGCTTGACGATATTGAAAAGAGCGAAAAACGGAGAAATTTATATGACGTATGACGGCTACGGTGCGATTGCACGCGTTTACGACCGCCTGAATGCAGAGCTGGACTATCGCGCCTGGGCAGATTTTTTTGAGGGGTGCTTTGCCCGTTATCTGCCCGCGCGCCCCGAGCTTGTGCTGGATCTTGCCTGCGGTACGGGACGCATGACGCTGGAGCTTGCCCGCCGCGGCTACGACATGATCGGTGCGGACGGCAGCGAGGAAATGCTGTGCGAGGCAATGATGCAAAGCGCCTTGGACGAGACGCTGGAAAAGCCCCCGCTGTTTATATTGCAGGATATGCGCCGCTTTGAGCTGTACGGTACAGTCGGAGCGGTGACGTGCTGTCTGGACAGCCTGAATTATCTGACGGGTGAAGGCGATCTGGACGCTTGCTTTGCCTGCGTGCATAATTATCTGGATCCGAACGGCCTGTTTTTGTTTGACATGAACACACCCTACCGCTTTCGCGAGGTGTACGGCGATCGCGCCTATATCCTTGAGGATGAGCTTACGGATGAGGAAGGCAATAAGAGCGAGATCTATTGCGGCTGGCAGAATGCGTACGATCCCGAAACGAGACTTTGTCAGTTCTATCTTTCGCTGTTTGAGCAAAAGGCGGACGGCAGCTTTACGCGCGCGGACGAGGTGCAGACCGAGCGGTGCTACGAGCTTGACGAGATCAAGGCAGCACTTGCGCGTGCAAATTTGGAGCTTTTGGGTGTTTGGTCGGATTTTGATGATTCGCCCGCAAATGACACAACCGAGCGGTGGTATTTTGCCGCCCGTGCAATCAAATAACGCAAGTTTACAAGGAGAACCCTATGGCATCAAGCATTTTGCGCGCTATGACCCGTGACGGAAGCGCGCGTATTCACGTAATCAATTCCAAGGAGATCGTCAATACCATGATCTCTTATCACAATACCACGCCACTTGCCACCGCAACGCTTGGCAGACTGATGACCGTGACCTCGATCATCGGCTGCATGATGGGCGAGAAGGAGGATTCGGTCACGGTCATGCTGGGCGGTGACGGCCCTGCGGGCAGAGTGCTGGCAGTCAGCGATTATTTTGGCAACGTACGCGGCAATATTCAGAATCCCGGTGTGGATCTGCCGCTCAAGGCAAACGGTAAGCTGGACGTTGGCGGCGCGGTTGGCAAGGGACTTCTGACCATGATCAAGGACATGGGCGGAGAGCAGCCCACGAACGGCTCGATTGAGCTTGTCAGCGGTGAGATTGCCGAGGATGTGGCCACCTATTTTGCACAGAGCGAGCAGATTCCCACGGTTTGCGCGCTGGGCGTGCTGGTGGATACCGATTGGAGCTGCCGCGCGGCAGGCGGCGTGCTGATCCAGCTGCTGCCCTTTGCGGATAACGCAACGGTTGAGGCGCTGGAGAAGAATATCGGCGCGCTTTCCAACGTGTCCTCGCTGTTTGACCGCGGACTTTCCAACAAGGAAATTGCGGACATTGCGCTCCGGGGCATTGAATACGACGTATTCGACGAGCTGGAGGTAGAGTATCGCTGTAACTGTTCGCGCGAGCGCGTGGAAAAGGCGTTGATCACGCTGGGAAGGGAAGAGATGGAAAAGCTGCTGGCTGAGCAAAAGGCAGAGGGCAAGGGCGAGGAGCTGGAGGTCTGCTGCCGCTTCTGCGACAAAAAATATTACTTTGGAAAACCTGATGTGGACAAGATGTTTGGATAAAAAACACAAAAAGGAGCGAGTGAAATCGCTCCTTTTTGAACTATTCCGACATTTTGAAAAAAACTAAAAAAAATTAAAAAAAAGGCTTGACAAATAAAAACGACCGTGCTATAATATACAAGTCGCCGCAAGACGACGCCAAAATGGGAGCATAGCTCAGCTGGGAGAGCATCTGCCTTACAAGCAGAGGGTCATAGGTTCGAGCCCTATTGTTCCCACCATTTGGCCCGGTAGCTCAGTTGGTTAGAGCGCTAGCCTGTCACGCTAGAGGTCGTGGGTTCGAGCCCCATCCGGGTCGCCAATTTCATAAGCCTCTGTAGCTCAGTTGGTAGAGCAGGGGACTGAAAATCCCCGTGTCGTTGGTTCGATTCCGACCGGAGGCACCACATGCGGATTTAGCTCATTTGGTAGAGCGCCACCTTGCCAAGGTGGAGGTGGCGGGTTCGAGCCCCGTAATCCGCTCCATGAAAAATCCAAGTCCGTAGTGACTTGGATTTTTTGCAATCACGCTCTTAAAACCCACCCTACGCGGTTTCGAATAAATTTATTTGTGCTCATTCTCTCCCGTTTTGAGCGTTGTAAGAAATCTCGAGCCACGTTCCGCCGTCAGTTGCAAAAGCCGAAGGATTTATGAAATTTGCGGTGCAGTAAAATACAAATCTCGGTTGGTAAGGTTTAAAAATGAAAGAGGATCTGTCAATATATTGAGCTAAGCCTTCAACATCTCTTTCCTCAACGAAAAATTCAAGCCGGTCGATATCGGTCAGCTTATCTGCGTGCTTTTTAAGTCGGAG
>JAZNYL010000013.1:0-10047 GCA_045594445.1 Eubacteriales bacterium | reverse complement strand
ACGACATGGCTACGATCCGACTTGGCGATATCTTCTACAACGAAGGAATTGCTATGGAATCCATTTACAGCTTTATGGGCTCTCCCTTGGATTCCGCTATGCCTGCCGAAGCAAACTTCAAGCTTGGCGGACAGTTTAAGTATCTTACCTTTACCGTTGGACGCGTTGACAGAAGCCACGTAAAAGATGACGTTCTCGTCATCTACGGTGACGGGGTTGAGCTTGCACGCTACCCTCTCACCGCAACCGCCTTCCCCAAGAGCTACGAGCTGAATATCGAGGGCGTTGACGTGCTTCAGTTCAGCCTGCTCGGTATGCCGGCACTGACGCGCGGAACCTATATGGTGGCGGATATCGGTGTACACACCCACGAGATCGGTGAGCTTGATTTCTTCAAGCACGAAGAGGAGCCCTTCCCCGATACGGTTGATCTTATGGAACGTTTTAATCCTTATGAGTATATGAGTGCCGAGGGTAACGGACACGATGCGATCCGTTATTTCAACGGCATTTACGACGGCACCGACAACAGAAAGTTCTTTACGATTGACGGCGTAGATCATACGCGCGGCTTGGTGCTTTCTACCAGCGTATACTTGTCCTTGGATGCGGGCGGAGCAATCGGTGGAATTGGCGGAAGCCTTGCAGGCTTTACCCTTCTTGCGCTGGTCGCTTCCTCAGAGGTCAGCCAGGCATCCTTTGCTTGCTTCAATCTTCAGGGGCAGTATAAGACCTTGACGTTTAACGTGGGCGTCGTTGACGGACAGAATTCCGTCGACAACAGACAGCAGCCCTACGACACGCTATACGTTATAGCCGATGATCAGGTCGTTGGCGAATACAAGCTTACGGGCGATATGGAAACGGTTGAGATCACCGTAGATGTCGAAAATTGCGAGCGGTTGGCGTTCTGGCTTGATCACAACAAGAATTCTTATTCCTATGGCATCTTTGATGCAACTCTAACAAAATAAGAGGTGATGGTATGTATTATTTAATGGTAAAATTCAATTTCCCGGATTACGCATTGCAGTATGTTCCTGTGGACGGGGAAAAGCATGTTGTGGGCTATAGCTTTTGGATAAGCTGTAAGGACAACGGCGACGGCACGTTTACGGTGCATTCCTATTCCAACGAAAGAAAAGATCCCAATAACAAGGAATCAGAGATAGTACCTGTGGAATATGAGCGCGTGGTCAGCGTGGGAGAGGAATGCAGAGGAGTATATTCATATCAAAAATGGTCCTATCTCCAGGGCTGCTATAATTCGCATTATGCATTCAGCGCAACAGTCGTTACCGAAAAGACCGAGCCCGAGCGAGAAGATAAAATCCACTATTCCTTATCATAACGTTGCATAAAATAGCAGAGGTTGAAAAATGAGTAATATAAACGAAAAATGGTCGAAATACATTCTCCGCCTTGATCGCGAAACGCACGAATATACCTACGGCAGTTGGTATGACCACTATTGGAACGAGGTCTATGACGTCTTTGAAGGGGCAGACCAAACAAGCCGCGGTGAGAGAATCCGCATTGATGCATTGACCGAAAATGAGATCAGATTCACCTTCTTTGATGAAAACGCGCAGAGGGGCATCGAGGACGTGATTTCTCTTGACAAGCCCCGCGTATGCCTGCGCGGTAAAAGCGAACAGGGCGGCAGAAATGAGTACGCTTGGTCGCGTAGCGATCACGTGGTTTTGATGCTTGAGGAAAAATAAATTTTGGGGTGCAGAATATGATTCAAAGAATTAACTATGATAACGGCTATTATGAAGGCGAAATCAAGGATGGAAAGCCGTACGGATTCGGGACGTATCGTTGGAACAACGGTAACGTTTATACGGGTGAGTACGTAAAAGGGCTTCGTCATGGAAAGGGTAAGTTTGTTTTTGCCAACGGTAACTATTATGACGGCGACTGGGTTGACGGAAAATACCACGGTCACGGCATTTATCATTGGAACGATGGCGATCAATTTGAAGGCGAATGGCAAAATGATAAACGACACGGTAGCGGCAAATGGACCTATGCCAACGGAAATTATTATACAGGTGTTTGGGAGCATGGGGAAAGTGTCAGCTCTTCCGCAATAATACATCCGTCAGAGGAAAAATCTACAACCGACAAGAGCCGGGTTCAATATGCGCACAGCGATGATGAAGGCGACGTGGTGGATGGGAATCCGCACGGCGTAAGTCAGGCAGAAGAATCTGCTAATGATGATTGTGATGAGGCGGCGGATACTGCGGATTATAGCTCTGCAGATGACTGCTACTACGCGGCACCGCAATTAACAAAAAAGCAAATTGCAGCGCGTAAGCTTTTAAGAAAAGGTACTGCTTATGAGGTCTCCCACGCCAAGAGTTCGGGAGTAACCTCAAGCCCACGCGCAAAAGCAGACTCAAATACATACAGAGATCCAATCCCTGCCGTAAAACAACCCAAAGCCTCCAACAAGCCGGGAAAAGGCAAGCTTATTGGAAAAATCATCTTAAAAACTGTTTGCTGTATTTTCGGATTGGCAATTATCGCATTGGCGGTAGTTCAATTCGTTACTACCAAAGGTCTGGTGTCCGAGGAGGAAAGAATCGGCGCATTAATCGGTCAACTGTTTTCCGGTGGATTTGCTTGCGGCCTTTGGTTGTTCTACTATGGTACCATCGTTGCGTTAAAAAAGGCCGGTATTCAAGTTAGAGATGATCTGAAGGATCCCTCGTTTTGGGAAGTGGTTTCGGTAACAACCGTTACAACCTATTATAGCGATGGCTCTAAGGAAGAGAAAAAATACTCAAATATTAAAGGAAGCTTTTTTAGCGAAATTCTTGTTTTCTTGGCGATATTTACTATTATACAAACCTATTATTTTGTTGCCGCACCTGTATTGGGATTAGTTTCATTGTTCAGAGATATCAAAGCTCTTAAGGAATAATATGGCAATTGGAATTAAAGTAAAAAAAGCGCCTTCGGATTACGATCTCGGTGCGTCAAAGTTTTTTGGCACTCCCACCGTTCCGCTTGCGTGGGAAGGCGATTTCTATGAGGATGAAATTTTCCTCTGTCAAATCAATCTTGCGGATATAGCCAAATTTGACAGAGAAAATCGCCTTCCCCACACAGGCTGTCTATATATCTTTTTACATACGGATGGCGGAGATTACGATTTAGAGGCAGACGTGCGCTATTTTGGGGGCGAGCCCGAGCTTGCCATTGATGATTTCAACCTCGAGGTCGAGGGCTATGAAGGATTCAACGATGCGTATTTGATGGAATTTTACGAGGTTGACGATGCCGAGGACTGCACGCGCCTTTTAGGCATACCGAGCGATTGGAATTACGAAGATACTCCTCCGAAGCTTCTTTTGCAATTCGATCCCCTCGACAGTGAAATGGGATTTCTCGATCACCTTGACGGGTTTCTCTATTTCTTCTTTGGCAAGGACGAAAACGATCTTGAAAGCGTAACCTTGGTGGAAGAATACAGTTAAAGAATCTCGACTTGCTTGGAAAGGAGATGCAACACGATGCTGAAACACGATCCTGTGGAAGATACCCCTGAATTTCAAGCCATTGAGGATGAGCTTGAAGCAAAAATCATTGCAAAAATCGGCGAGAATAGCGGCATGGGATATTGCTACCTCTATTGGGAAACCAAGAGGGACATTCTAAAAAAGGATTACGGCATAGAATGGAGATCTCCTGCGGTGCTAAACCCTAGAGTGCGTTTTGATTGATACTGTTTTATGGATAAAGAGGTAATTGTATGTTAGATATTATTAGTGCAATCAGAAAAATGTGTGAGCCTGAATCGGGCTTCGTCGATTTATTCAACAAGAATAAAAGCTATGACACGTTGTTGAGTCTTACCGATGATAAGATAGGCGCAGAGCTGTTTTCAAAGCTTGTCTACGGCAGAGCAAGAGGCAGGTTGCTCACGCTGATCAATGATGCATACGAGTACGAAAAGTATTCCGAGCTTATAGTTTCCGAGCTTGTTGCCGACGGCTTGCCTTCTGCCGATGCAAAAGCGGCTTTGGAAATCTTTTTCCGTACCTTCGGTTTCCCCGGATACAGAGATGTTACTATAAATCCTGTTACAGAGTTTGTGTCCTATGAGAAAGAAACATTCAAGACTGTTTACAAGGGCGAAACGAAGGACGGTAAGGAATATGGTATTGGTATCAGAAACAATTTCTTTGAGGGTGAGTCCTGTGGCTTTGATGAATGTGTTTGGATTGGCGGAAGAATGCTTGGCTATTGCCATTCACTTGACATCGAGTTTGGTGCGTACAAAACACAAAAATATGGTTTCGTTTTGAATGATACCTACGTTGGAAAATATATGACCATCTACGAAGACGGCGAAAAAGGATACATGACCAGTGAAACCTTGACTCTTTAAAATTTATCATAAAAAAGCCTGCGACGCACTATGTACACGCAGACTTGAACGTAACAGATTAGCGGCAGGCTACAAATCGTAGTCTGCCGTTTTTATCATCCATGGGCTATAAAAATGCACCTATCGTTAAATTTGAACCCATTTTCTATAAAAAGTGAACCCATTTTGCAAAATGAACCCATTAGTATTTTGTATCCTTTTTGTTCGCTCCGACGTTGAGATTTGAGCCTAAAGCGACGGTTCCCGCCGGCGCGAGAGCTCCGAGCCCGACCTTCCCACGCAAAAGCATCTTCGTAGGGGAGGATATCGTTTATGCTGAAAAATCTCACTCCCCGCAAAAATCTCCCAATTTCATCTTGTATTTTTCCCCATTCGGTGATACAATAGAGTCATGCAGAGCATTTTTGCTCAATCTGCACAATACAGGAGAAATATTATGGAAAACATCAGAATTCAAGACGACCTTTATACATACGTCAACCAAAAAAAGCTTGACGAACTGGTCATTCCGGACGACAAGCCCACGGCGGGCGGTTTTTCGGAGCTTGCCGACAGCGTAGAAAAGATCATGATGGGCGAATTTGAAGCCCTTGCCGAGAGCAAGGATTTCCCCAACGTGCACATGGAAAGAGCCTGCAAGCTCTACGCCATTGCCAAGGATGCCGACCGCAAGGCAAAGGACGGCATTGCCCCCGCACTCAAGGCGCTGGCCATCCTGGATCAGGTCAACTCGCTTGACGACTTCTCCCGCCTTTACAAGTCCCTCTCTCTTGCCGGCATTCCCACGCCCATCAATATCGGCGTGGAGGGCGACATGAAGAACACCAAGCAGCACTTGGTCTACATTCAGGGTGCGAGCGTCATTCTGCCCGATACCTCCTACTACGCTCCCGAAATGGCTGCGCAGAAGGAGCAGATCATCGGCATCTGGACAAACGTTGCAAAAGCAGTCATGGCACAGACCGACCTTGCCCCCGAGGCCCAGGAGCAGTACGTAGCCGACACGCTTGCATTCGACGAGATCATTGCAGGTCTGGCGAAATCCCGCGAGGAATGGTCCAGATACGTAGAAATGTACAATCCCATGCCCGAAGCGGACGCAGCAGCCATGCTCTCTACCATTGATTTCGGTGCCATCCTTGCCGATTTGTTCGGCTCCGTACCCGCAACCGTGGTAGTCACCGAGCCCCGCTACTTCGGCGACTTTGCAAAGATCTTCAATGCTGACACCCTGGAGCTTTACAAGCACTGGGCATACGTGACCGGCCTCTTGAGCGCCTGCAACTACCTCTCCGAGCAGCTGCGTGACATGGGCGGCGCATACATGCGCGCACTCATGGGTGTTGCCGTCATGCAGGATATTGACAAGTTTGCATACAACCTCGCCTCCGGTATGTACTCCGAGCCCGTGGGCATTTACTACGGCGACAAGTACTTCGGCCAAGAGGCAAAGAAGGACATCACCGAGATCGTATATCAGATCATTGACACCTACAAAAAGCGCATTCAGACCAACGAGATCTTAGGCGAGGAAACCCGCGCAAAGGCTATCCTCAAGCTGTCCACCATGGGCGTTAAGATGGGGTATCCCGACAAGGTCAGACCCATTTACGAGAAGATGGACTTTGACGAAAACGCTTCGCTGTTTGAGATCGTCACCTCTCTGCGCGCCATCCGCGAGCTTGCTTCCTACGAAAAGCTGAACAAGCCCACCGAGCCCGAAAACTGGGCAATGCCCGGCCACATGGTCAACGCTTGCTACGATCCCTTTGTCAACGACATCACCTTCCCCGCTGCCATTCTGCAAGCCCCCTTCTACTCTCTCAAGCAGACCAGAAGCGAGAACCTCGGCGGCATTGGTGCAGTTATCGGTCACGAGATCTCGCACGCATTTGACTCCAACGGCGCAAAGTGCGATGAGAACGGCAACATCAACAACTGGTGGACCGACGAGGACTTTGCAAGATTTGATGCCAAGATCAAGCAAATGATCGAGCAGTTTGACGGCATTGAGCTGCCTTGGGGCAAGGTCAACGGTGCGTTCATCGTGTCCGAGAACATGGCGGACAACGGCGGTATGTCTGTCACGCTGGACATTATGGGCAGAACCGAGGGCGCATCCTACGAGGAATACTTCTCCAACTGGGCAAAAGTCTGGTGTGAAAAGGCAAGACCGGAATATTCGCAGATGCTGCTGGCAGTTGACGTTCACGGTCCTTGCATCCTGCGTGCCAATATGCCTCCCCGCAACTTCCCCGAGTGGTACGAGGCGTTCGGTGTCACCGAAAACGATCAGATGTATATCGCACCCGAAAAGCGAATTGTCATCTGGTAAACTCAATAGTTTCCCACATAGTAAGGGCAGGCGTTTTCACGCCTGCCCCGTTTTTTTGTTTATTTCAGCTTAGAAAAGTCTCTTTCTGCGCAGGAAGAAGAATGCGCCTGCCAACAGTCCTGCGTTGACTGCGCCCACGGTCGTCACGGACACGATCTGCGTAGTCTGCGTCTTCTGCTCGCTTTCCTCTGCCTCCGCTCTGACGCGTTCCAGCTCTTCTGCAAGTGCTTGCTGCTCGGACTCCAAGCCCTTCACAGCCGCCTCTAACTCTGCCTTGGCAGCGTCCAGATCAAGCTGTACCGCCTTGATGCCTGCATCCAATGCTGCGTACGCCTCGTCCATCTTGGCCATCAGCTCGCTCTTGCCTGCCGCATCCGCTGCCTCCAGCACCGACTTTGCCTGTGCAAGTGCCTCGTTGACTGCCTGAATTTTGTCGTCCAGCGCAACGTCACCGCTCTCAATCGCCTGACTTAACTCCACCTTTGCGGCGTCGAGATTGGTTTGTACTGCCTTGATGGCTGCATCCAGCGCTGCGTCTGCAGCGTCGATCTTGGTTACAAGCTCTGCCTTGTTATCGGCGTCGGTCTTTTCCAGAGTTGCCTTGGCGTCGGTCAGCGCCTGATCAAGCTGTGCGATCTCGTCGGAGAGCACCTTATCGCCCTGTGCGATTGCCGCGTTCAGCTCGGCCTTTGCTGCATCCAAGTTGCTCTGTACCGCCTTGACGGCTGCGTCAAGTGCCGCGTCTGCAGCGTCGATCTTGGTTACAAGCTCTGCCTTGTTATCTGCATCGGTCTTTTCCAGCGTTGCCTTGGCGTCGGCAAGTGCCTGATCAAGTGCCGTGATCTCGTCAGAAAGCGCTTTGTCGCCCTGTGCGATTGCCGCGTTCAGCTCGGCCTTTGCCGCATCCAGATTGCTCTGTACCGCCTTGACGGCTGCATCCAGAATAGCGTCTGCGGACTCGATCTTTGCGCTCAGCTCTGCCTTGTTGTCTGCGTCAGCCTTGGCAAGCACCGCTTGTGCCGTGACAAGTGCATCTGTCAGCGCGTCAATTTCCTCGGAGAGTGCCTTGTCGCCTGCTTCAAGTGCAGATTGCAGCGCCGCGATGGTGCTGTCCAGCTCGTCCTTGACGTTGTCCAGATTGGACTGTACGCCGTTGATGGCGTCGCGCAGAGTAATCTCTGCATTCGCCAGTGCCTTTTCCAAATTTTCCTTATTTGCAGCGTCAGCTGCCTTGAGTGCTGCCTCTGCCGCGTTCAGCGCATCGGTCAGCGCGGAGATCTTGCCCTCAAGCACGGTGTCACCGTTCTTGATGGCCTGCTCCAGATCGGCCTTTGCCTGATCCAGCTTGCCCTGCACCTCTGCAATCTTTGCATCCAATGCTTTTTGTGCCTCGGTGATCTTGCTATCCAGCGCGGTGTCACCCGTGATCGCCGCAGCCTCTGCTGCCTCGATCGCCTTGTTCAGGGTTTCGATGGCGTTTGTCAACGCGCCGGAATTGGAGCTGTCCGCAGCCTTCAATTCCTCAACTGCCTTGTTCAGATTTGCCTGAACCTCCGCTACCTTTGCTTCAAGTGCCACGTCTGCAGTTTCAATCTTGGAGTTCAGTTCCTGTTTCAACACAGCATCTGCATCAACCGATGCCTGCTTTGCATCGGCAATCGCCTGCTCCAGCACAGCGATTGCATCCTCCAGCGCCTTAGCGTCAGCCGCATCGGTCGCCTGCAGCTTTTCAATAGCGGTTTCAATCTCGTCAATGGCCTTTTCAGCCTCGGTCACTCTCTGATCAAGCGATGCGATCAGATCGTTTGCCTTGAGAATTTGCTCTTCCAGCGCAGCCTTGACGCTTGCGTCCTGCTTATCTGCATAGGCCTCTGCTGCCTTGATCAGCGCCTCCAGATTCTCCACAGCCTTTGCAAGCGCATCGGCGTTGGTCTTATCTGCCGCCTCCAACTTTTCAACCGCATCGGCAATCGCCTGCTCGTATGCGTTGGTAACGTCGGTCTTGGCGGTCGCAATGCTCTGCTCCAGCTCGGATTTGAGCGCTGCGTCCTGCTTATCTGCATAGGCCTCTGCTGCCTTGATCAGCGCCTCCAGATTCTCCACGGCCTTTGCAAGTGCATCGGCGTTGGTCTTGTCTGCCGCCTCTAACTTTTCAACCGCATCGGCAATCGCCTGCTCGTATGCTTTGGTAACGTCGGTCTTGGCGGTCGCAATGCTCTGCTCCAGCTCGGATTTGAGCGCCTCGTCTGCGTCCTTGTAATCGTCCTTGGCTGCTTCCAGAGCCTGAATCTTTGCGTTGATTTCGTCCAGCTTCTCTGCGATCTGATCGGCATCCTCCTTTTGATTGATCAGCTCCTGCAGCTCGGCGATATCGGTTTCCAAATCTGCAATCTCGCCCGTAAAGTCAGCCATGCCGACCTCCAGCGTCAGCGTAAACTTCTCGGATGCGCCATAGTTGCCGCCCGCATGGGAGATTACGGTAACCACCAGCTTATCCTCGCCGCCGATCACTGCGGTGGAAGGTACGGTTACTTTGAATCCGTCGATGGCGCAATCCAGGTTGCCGACCTTTGCGCTTTCGATAGTGACAAGATTGGTGAGCACCTCGTCCTTGACGCCCGTCAGGGTGTAGGAAAGGAGAATGGTGTTACCGGGGAGAACCGAGGAAACGGGAGCGGTAACGTTCAGGGTAGGCGTTGCTTCGCCGACCGTGACTGTGATATACTGCATTGCAACGCTTTCGTAATTGTCATCGCCCGCGACCCTGTACAGCACGCTATAGGTGCCTGCCCGGGTCTCAGTCTCGGAGTCAGGGCCGGTACGAATGATTTCTTCCCAAACGCCCTCGGGAACTCCAACGCCATCATACACACCGCGATATACTGCATATTGCATGGTTCCGCCGGTGGTAGAGCCGGGGGTTGCGATTGCCTGTCGCTCGCCGTTGTAGATCAGATCCTCAATCGCGGTGGGAGGAGTCACAACGGGGGTTGCTTTTGCGATGGTAAAGCTGCCGATCTCAAGGTCGGTCACAGCCTTGTAGTTAGCGCCCTCGGCGACACTGATCTTAACGGTGTAAGTGCCTGCGTTGGTTGCGCTTTCCACCTCGCTGCCGTCCTTGTAATACTTGACGGTGATCTCTCCCATACCGAAGATGCCGTTTTTCGCTTCGACAAACGCCGTCTTTGCGGTGCCGTCGTAGATTGCGCCGTCGGGCATAGCGCCGCTGAAATTGTCTGCCTTTGGCGTTGCCTTCTCAATGGTATAGGCCACATTCACACTGCCCGTGTAGTTGCCTTGGCCCATA
>JAZNYL010000012.1:0-16180 GCA_045594445.1 Eubacteriales bacterium | reverse complement strand
CCCTCGGTAATGTAGCCGGTCAGGTCGGGGATGGGGTGAGTTTTATCGTCCTCGGGCATGGACAAAATCGGGATCATGGTAATCGAGCCGTCAGATCCCATCTTTCTGCCTGCTCTTTCGTACATGGTGGCAAGGTCGGTGTAAAGGTAACCGGGATATCCACGTCTACCGGGCACTTCCTTACGCGCGGCGGAAACCTCGCGCAGCGCCTCTGCGTAGTTGGTAATGTCGGTCATGATGACCAGCACGTGCATATCGCACTCAAACGCCAGATATTCCGCAGCGGTCAGCGCCATACGGGGCGTGGAAATTCTCTCGATCGCAGGGTCGCTTGCCAGGTTGATAAACAGCACCGTTCTGTCGATCGCACCTGTTTTTTTGAAGTCCGAGATAAAGAAGTCTGCCTCTTCAAAGGTAATACCCACAGCGGCAAATACCACCGCGAACTTGGAATCGCTGCCGCGCACCTTTGCCTGACGCGCGATCTGTGCGGCAAGGTTTGCGTGAGGCAAGCCCGAGCCCGAGAAAATGGGAAGCTTCTGGCCTCTGACCAGCGTATTCAGGCCGTCAATGGTGGAAATACCGGTCTGAATGAATTCGGAGGGATAGTAGCGTGCCGCGGGATTGATGGGCGTGCCGTTGATGTCCAGCGACTTTTCGGGAATGATGGCAGGGCCGCCGTCGATGGGCTCGCCCATACCGCTGAAAACGCGGCCCAGCATGTTGGGAGACACGGGCATCTGCACGCCGTGTCCGGTAAAGCGCACCTTGGAGTGCGCAAGGTTAATACCTGCCGAGGACTCAAACAGCTGCACCAGCACGTTTCTGCCGTTGACCTCCAGCACGCGGCAGCGGCGAATGCTGCCGTCCGGCAGCTCAATCTCGCCCAGCTCGTCGTACTTGACGCCCTCAACCTGCTTGACCAGCATCAAAGGGCCCGCGACTTCTTCTATGGTTCTGTATTCTCTGATCATATTGCAAATCCTTTCTCAGCTCACGCGCGGGTAAGTGCGTCCAGCTGACGGGAAATTTCCTGCTTGATTTTCTCGGATTCTGCCTTGTAATCCGCGTAAGGAACCGCCTTAAAACGGCCGATCTGCTCACGAACGGGCAAGCCGGAGACCTCTTCGATGTCCGCGCCCGCGGCAACGGCAGCGGCTGCCTTTTGCTCAAAGTCGAAGACCAGCGTCAGCATTTCGTACTGCTTGTCCAGCTGGGTATATCCGTCCACGTCGTCAAACGCGAACTGCTGCAAGAAGTCCTCGCGCACGCTGCGCGCGATCTCCAAGGTCAGTCTGTCCTCGCTTGACAATGCATCCATACCGACCAACTGTACAATCTCGTTGAGCTCTGCTTCCTCTTGCAAAATCTTCAGGCACTTGCCGGTCATATCCATCCAGCGAGCGGATACGTTCTGTGCGAACCAATCGCTCAGACGATCGCGGTACAGGGAGTAGGAATTGAGCCAGTTGATGGCCGGGAAATGGCGCTTGTAGGCCAGCGAGGAATCCAGTCCCCAGAATACCTTGACGATACGCAGCGTTGCCTGCGTGACAGGCTCGGAAATATCGCCACCCTGCGGAGAGACCGCGCCGATGGCGGACAGCGTGCCGATTCTGCCGTCGTTACCAAGGCAGACCACCTTACCCGCTCTTTCGTAGAACTGCGCCAGACGGCTGGTCAGGTAAGCGGGATAGCCCTCCTCACCCGGCATTTCCTCAAGTCGGCCGGACATCTCGCGAAGCGCCTCTGCCCAGCGCGATGTGGAGTCTGCGATGACGGCTACGTTGTAGCCCATATCGCGGTAATATTCCGCAATGGTAATACCCGTATAGATCGATGCCTCACGTGCCGCAACCGGCATATCCGAGGTGTTTGCGATCAGCACGGTACGCTCCATGAGCGATTTTCCGGTTCTGGGGTCGGTCAGCTCGGGGAATTCGCGCAGTACGTCGGTCATCTCGTTGCCACGCTCACCGCAGCCGATGTAGACCACCACGTCCACGTCACTCCACTTGGCCAGCTGATGCTGCACCACCGTCTTACCCGCGCCAAAAGGCCCGGGCACGCAAGCCGTGCCGCCCTTTGCAATGGGAAACAGCGCGTCGATCGAGCGCTGGCCGGTAATCATGGGCTCAATGGGAGGCAACTTTTCCGCGTAAGGTCTGGAAACGCGCACCGGCCACTTCTGCGAGAGCAGGATCTCCTCAATCGTGCCGTCCGGACGCTTGATCTTACCAATACGGTCGGTCACGCGGTAATCGCCCTCCATCAGATCCACGATGGTGCCGCTGACTCCGGGAGGTACCATGATCTTGTGCGTAATGACCTCGGTTTCCTGCACGGTACCGTACACGTCACCCGGGCCAACCTTGTCGCCGAACACGTGTGCAGGCACAAAGTGCCAGTACTTGCCGCGATCCAACGCGGGTTCGTCAATACCCTTGGAAATATTGGCACCGCATCTCTCTCTGATTGCCTCAAGGGGACGCTGGATGCCGTCGTAAATATTGGTCAGCAGGCCGGGACCGAGCTCTACCGATAAGGGCGCACCCGTGGATACCACCTTGTCGCCTCGGCCAATGCCTGCGGTTTCTTCGTATACCTGAATGGAGGCACGATCGCCGTGCATCTCAATGATCTCACCGATCAGACGGTCCTTGCCCACACGGACCACGTCAAACATATTCGCTTCACGCATGCCCTCCGCTACGACCAGCGGGCCGGATACCTTAAGGATCTTTCCTTCTACCATATCCAATACTCCTTATTCCTTAAACAATATGTCGGCGCCAACCGCTCTTTCCACCGCTTTTTTGACCTGACTCAAGCCATAGCCGGTGGTACCGTGCTTCCCCGGGATGCAAATGATCGCGGGGGTGGGGGCGTCCTTATATTTTGCGATGTCCTCTTCCAGAGCAATCGCGAAGTTTTCCACGATAAAAATGATGGCGTATTCGCTGTCCTTGGCAAGCCTGTGCAACAGCACGCGTGCCTTGTCGGCATCCTCTGCCTCGTGCACCGCAAAGCCAAGTGCCATATATCCGATGACGCTGTCGCGTTCACCGATCATTCCGATCTTATACATAGCTTGTCCTGATCCTTTCCCGAATGGTTTCGGCTGCAAGTCCCGCGCGCTTTGCTGCAAGCACGATGCGAATATTTCTGACTGCATACTCCTGTGCGTAGAAATACGCGCTCAGAACGGGTGCTCCGAAGGTGGTGTACCTGACCGTACGCACAAGCTCCATCAGATAATCGTCCATCAGTCGCTCGGCAGCCGCTGCCGTACCGTCGCTCTCGCCAAGGGCGGTAGCGAATTTTTCGTAAGCCGTGCCGCGCAAGCAGTAAATCAACGCATCCTCCCCCTCAGGGTAAGCCTGCATCAGCACGTTTTTCTCAAGAACACCACCGTCAAGCAGCGCACGGTCAAGCAAAAGCTCGCCCTGCTCCCCTGCCCTCATGCGAGCAAGTCGCAGGCAGATCATGGTATTGGTCAGGTCAATCTTTGCCTGCACCATTTGCAAATGGAAGGGCTCACCGCTCTTTTTTGCACAAGAAAGCATATCTGCGTAGCACGCCTTGTCCAAAATCAGGTCGATCTGTCTGGGATTTGCGGTCTTGGCGTATGCCTGCATGGCAAGCGGAGCACCTTGGGCCATCGCCTCGGGCAGAGTGGCATAATCGTCCTCCACGGGCATTTTTGCAACCTTTTCGGGCAGGATTGTGCCCAGAGGCGACAGCATGCCGTCGGGAGAAAGGCCTCGCAGATAGCTCTTGATCGCGGCCTTGATATTATGGCAGTCGTACGGATACCGCAAAAAGTCAAACAGCTCGGGCGCGGGTGCAGATTCCGTCAGATCGTCAAGCGCACGGGTAAGAATCCCCTGCAGCGTCTGCTCCTCCAGCACGCCTCCGTCGGCATCCTTGACGATCTCTACGCCAAACTCCGAAAGCCGCGCGTAAACCTCGTCCATAGAGGCAGCACCCAGCAGCTGCTCGATGCGATCCTTGCCCACAATGCCGTTTTCAAGCGCACGCACGCGGGAGGACGCATACATATATGCGGTTTGTTGTGGATTTTTCGACATGAGTCAAACAACCTTTCTGTGGGAACTTATGCTTTGACGTGATCCTTATAAAGGATCTGCTGCACGCGGGGCTCCAGCTCGGGACGAATGGCCGAAAGCATCATGGATAAGGCGCAGTTGGTCTCAATATCGCCGCAGCGCAGCACAAGGCCGCCGTCGATATCAATTGCATCGGGACACAGGTGCAGCTTTGCCGCCATATCCGCAGGAATTTTGCCGGATGCAGCCGCCTGCTTGACGCCTTGCATCAGAGGGGCTGCAACGTCCGCATGGTCGCGCGCGCAAAGCAGCAACTCATAAGAGGCAGGCGCGATATCCTCACCGTACAGACGCATGCTGTCCAGCTCGGAAGCACGCTGTGCATTCAGAGTCTTACACAAAAGCGAGAGCAACAGCGCGCTGTACTGTTGGCGGTCCATATCGTAAATCTCCTGCATCGCCCTCGAAAACGCACGCTCGATCATTTCGCTCTTTGCAGAGAGCTCGATGTTTCTTCTGGTCATGGCTGCGCTGGATTTGGCACGGATGACCAACGCCTCGCCCTCCTTTTCCGCCTTTTCCACCAAGCGACTCTGTGCCAGCTGCACGTTCGCCAGGTTTTCGGATCGGATCCTCAGGCTTTGCTCAGTCGCCTCGTCCAGAATTTCCTGGGCTTGCGCCTTGGCATCCTCTAAGATACGGGATGTGATTTTTTCAAGTCCTGTCATGATTCATCCTCAATTCTCAATCTCTACGTGTGGCTCATGCCACCATGTCGGCTGCGATCAGCCTACCAGTACCAGCAGTACGGAGATCAGCAGAGCAAAAATTGCGTAGGTCTCAACCAGTGCTGCGGAGGTGATAGCCTTACCGACCTGGTCGGGACGCTTGGAGAGCAGATTGATACCCGCTGCAGAAACTCTTGCCTGCTTGAGCGCGGAAATCAGACCGACTACCGCGATGGGCAGTGCGCTCATCAGATAGTATGCACCCTGCTCTACGGTCAGGGACAGAAGGCCTTCCATGCCCTCGGTAAACAGACCGCACTTGAACACGATCAGGAACGCGATAACCAGACCGTAAATACCCTGCGTCATGGGCAGCGCCATCAGAGCGAACGCCTTACCGAACATATTGGGGTTCTCGGAAAGCAGGCCTGCGGTTGCTTCGCCAACCATACCAACGCCCTTTGCAGAGCCGATGCCTGCAAGACCGACGGCAAGTGCTGCGCCGAGGATAGCAAGTGCGCCGCCGTTGAAGATCTGAGGAAGCAGCTTGGGAGCCTGCTCGGGCTGTTCCATAGCACCGATTGTGATGGCAGAATCGGCAGATACGTCCTCTGCTGCAAAAGCGCCGATGGTCAAAGCAAGTGCCAGGATGGCGGTCATAACGATGGTCAAAAGAATTGTCTTTTTCATGATTTCATTTCTCCTTAAACGTTTTGAGATGATTCGTTTTATTGTTCCGTATAGCGATCCGAGGGAGCGATGGGCTTAAAGGCCTCGCCGCCGTCCTCGAAGAATTTACCGAAGAATTCCAGATACTGCAGTCGGCTGGTGTGCACGAACGAGCCAAGCACGTTGAGTGCCATGTTGACCGTGTGACCGATCAGGGAGACCAGCAGCAATATCAGAAATCCGGGAATGCCGGACACGAACATGGTGCCCACCATATTGACAACCTGCGCAATGACCGCCGAGGCAAGTCCCAGCGCAAGAATTCGGGAGTAAGAAAGCAGGTCTGCTGCGTAGTTGATAACGTCGTAAAGCCCCAATAGCCCCTTGAAGAACTTCATAACAGGGTTCTTGGCGCTCCTTCCTGCGGTGCATACGATCATGAGCACGCCAAGCACGATCATGACGATGCCCGCGATCTTATGCAAGAACACCACGCCGATGCCCGCAAAGATGATCAGCCACGAGCCCACATCAAAGATGGCAGCAAACACCTGCTTGTCCTTGCAGAGCAGCACGAACTTGACGATCATGCCCGCAAGTAAATGCACGGCACCGATGCCAAGAGATACCACCAAAAACGCCATGGGGTTGGACAGCGGGTTGAGCATGACCGGCTCTGCGCCAAACGGCAGCTGCAGGCCGTTGAAGAACGGAACTGCCGCGATGGCTGCGTCGGTGGTCTCGTAAAGTCCCAGCAAGTTGACCATGATGGCGTACGGCATATCGCCAAACCAGCCGCCGAAGATCACGCCGCATATCGCGCAGGAAATGCCGCAATAGCCGAACATATTGAAGGTGCGACGCATACCGTCACGCATCTTGATGATGGGCGGGATCAAAAATCCACCCAGCGCCAGCAGCACGCCGTAGCCAACATCGGCAAACATCAATCCGAAGATGATAAAGTAGAAGATACTCATGATCATGGTCGGGTCGTACGTGCCGTACTTAGGGTAGGAATACATACCCACCACCCACTCGAAGTTCTGCGCAAACCTGTTGTTGCGCAACAGCACCGGCGGCTCCTCGCCCTCGGCGGGCTCCTCCAGCTCAAAGGCACATTCGGCAGCCGAAAGCACCTCAGCAATCTTATCCGCACGACTTTGCGGCGCCCAGCCCTCCAGCAGCACCAGATAATCGGTCTCTGCCAGCTTTTGCTTGGCAATCGCTACGGTCAGCTCGGAATTTTCCACGTCCCAGAGCATCTCAATATCGTCCAGCATACGAGCCAGCTCGAAAAATTGCTGCTTGATCCGACCAAGCTCTGCCTCCGCTTTCTCACAAGCCTGCTTGCACGTCTGGTATTCCTCGCGCGGCAGACGCGAAAACTCCTTGAGCGGTGCTTTGACGAATCCTTTCTCGCCAAGCACTCTCTGCACCGCCGTGGCGTCCGCCTTGTGATAAACGACGGTCACGTACTCGCCGTCGTCATCCGAAAAGACCGACTCAAGCTGTGCGCAATACGGCTCCAGCGCATCGGCAACAACCTTGAGCTGCGTTTTTGCCGGGAAGCAGCCCAGCAGCAGCTCGCAATGGCGCGTGGAGTCCAGTTCCAACGGCACGCCCAAGGTCAGCCAGGGCGTCAGCACGTGCAGGTGCTGCTGCAGAGCTGCCAGCTCTGCGCGACATTCACTCTCACGCTGTGCCAATGCAAGAGTCTGCTCTGTCGCTTGCATGGCGGCATTGTACCGCTCGGCCTTGAATTTTTCAGTATCCAGCTGTTTCGGGGTTTGCACGAATCCTTTTCTCTCGGAATATTTGGCCAAGGTATCCAATGCCTGCGCTATCATGCTCACGCGGGCCTCCAGCGCTGCCCTCTGTGCGTCGCAATCAACGCGCGAAAGCAGCCTTCCTGCTCCTTCCACCTGCCGCACCTGCACGCAGCGCAGGCGCATCAGCCGATGGATCAGCGCATCGGCCTGATCCTTGGGTGCAAACACGCTCAGCTTTCGCATCGTGCTTACTGACATTGCTCCAAAATCCCCCAAACGATTGCTTTTACAGCCTCTTCCATACGAAATTCGGCCTTTCTGTTCATTTCATCCGCTTCTTTTTGCGCGCTCTCGCGGCTTCTCTCCAGAATTTCGGTGCTGCGCTTTTGCATATCATCCAACATGCGGCGCAGACGAAGCGCGGTTTCAGCTTCAATTCTCTCGCGGTCCTCGTTGCACTTCTGCTCGGTTTCGGCAGACATGGCGCGTGCGCGCTCCTTTGCGTCCTCCACCATCTGCGCAGCCTGAGCCTCCACCTGTGCAATTTTGGTCATGGTCTCTTTAGACAAGGTTTTCACCGTCCTTTTTCTTGGAATTTCAAGACTCTACCATTATACATATAGTTTACCATATTCGCCCTGTAAATGCAAGGGGTTTTGACGATTTTCTCCCTATTTGTGACCATACCTGCCCGCGGCTACGGATATTTTGTTGATTTTGCAAGCACCGGAACGAATTCCTGCATACCAAAGCTTTTTCCCGGCACGAAATCAAGGCAAATTCCCGTGCGCTTTTCAGCATACCCCTTGCTCGTTGCATTGTGATACAGCACCACGCCGTCGCTCTCCAGCCACATTCCCTCGGGGCGTTTCCCTTCCACGCGAAAAGCGCGCAGATCGGGCACGTGCGTCAAAAAATACTTCATGGGAATCATCACGCCTCGCCCCATATCCCACACGTCCGCCGTGCGATGGCAGATCGGATATTCCCCACGCACGCCGCTATCCCGCACGCTGTCGATCACCACTGACCAAAAGCGTCCGTTTTGCCACACGACGCGCACATCCATGCTGCACAGCATGGGCCGAAAGCCAAACATGCGCGAATCCTTTTGCGCAGCGTATTCCTCCCGCAGCAGCTTGCCCTGCTTGTGCTCTGCCCAAGTCAAATACGCCATTGCGCTCTGCTCGTAGCAGCGATTGAAGGCCTCGCAGCCCTCCCCTTCCGCCGACAGATACGTCGCACGGGCACGCAGCACCACTGCCGTGCCCTGTCTGACGCAAATCTGCTTACTATGTTGCTTGATTTGCATACAATCCCCCCTTTGTTACGTTTTATTCAACGCAAAGGAAGAATATGAAAAGGCGGCCTGCACACAGCAGGCCGCCTGATATTTCGGTGATGCTTTTTTATTCGGGAAGATTGACGTTGTCGGGATCAATGCCGATATCTCCCTCGGTCATTTGTCCTGAGGCGTAATTGAGCACGAAATCAATGACCTCCTCTTCGGTCACGTCGTCGCGTCCGGCAAATTCCTCGCCGATAGCTGCTGCCACCTCGTCGGTCATCTCGGGGCTGACCGTAGCAGTCACACCTTGCTCATCCAGATAATCCTGCACGATGCCGCCAAGCTCTGCACTCAGCTTTTCGGGCTGATCCTTATACGAGTTGATCGAATCGGTCAGCTTGCCGGTCAGCTCGGCGTTGCCCATATCCAAGGACTGAGTCACAGCACGCACACAAAGACGCTTGATCTCAGCCGACATGGGTGCCAGATGCTCGTTTTTCTCAAAGGTTGCCTGCAGCTCGGAAATCAACGCGGGATTGCGGCTCAGAATATCCATCAGCTTATCCGAATCGCCAAGGTTTGCAAAAATGCCGTGCTCTACCAGCATGTCCAAAACGTCCACAAGCGTATTCAGATCCGCCACCAGCGTTCTGCCATCCACCGTGGAGAGCAGACCGAGCAGCACGTCAAACGAAGGATCCAGCAGCTCGCCCAACGCAGGCCGTTCCATGCCCAGCAAGGGCTCGCCGACCGCCCAGTTGTCACTCATGCCTGCAACCACCGAGCCCATCAGCTCGGGCATCAGCACCGATTCTCCAAGTGTATTCACAATGCCGTGCATATTGGCCACGTTCTGCTCGTCCATGGCAGAAAAATCGGTGGAGGTAAATTCAGAAAACTCACGGAACAGGCGGATAGCCACCTTGGTCTCGTTTTCCAGACCAAGCTCTCTGTCCCCGTACACGGTCTCGGTCATGTGCTCAAACATGGGGCGTCCGACCGTATTGTAGCTTGCCTTGACAAACCATTGATCTGTCAGCGGAACGACGTATTCCTGCACGCCGAAATACAGCTTTTCGTTGAGCGTTTCGCCCTCCTGCGTGTATTCGGTCGTATCCAGCTGCTCAAAGTAAGCGGTACTGACGTTGTTTGCAAAATTGGCGTATCCGTAAAACGGAAGCAGCAGCACGGCAAGCATCAGCGCGGTGTTTGCGACGCCGATCAGCGCACCGGTGCAGCGCGACCAAAGCGGCACGTGACGCTTGATCTTGACGTCGTTGCCGTCCTCGTCCGACGATTTGCGCGAAGGCTTATGGAAAAACGAAAGAATAAAGCCAAAGATCGCGCGGAACACGTGGAAAAAGATCAGGAACATAAACGGAGTGATCGCCACGCCGACAAGCAGCGGCAAAAGCGCGATCACACCCTGGAATTCAGCCAGCTTTTCCTCCAAGGAAAGGCCGAACAGATTGGTGATCCAAAGGAAGACGGGATAGACGTAATCGCGTGCGATGGTGGTAAAATCTCTGGCCAAAAAACAGGACAAAAACGCGCTGAGCACGATATTGCCCGTGGTCATCACGGCCTTTACCCAGCCTCGTCGCCACCCTCTGAGCACGAAATCCAATCCCAAAACGATCAGTAACACCCAGATCACAAGCGTTACAATTTGCTCAAACGACATACGCGACTCCTTTCTGATGTCATATCAAATGCGGGAAGATTCCCTTTCTTTCATCATACACCAAATTGACCGATTTGTCAACAAGGGCTACGTGCCGCTGCACAGCTCCGCCAAAAGAGAGCGCACAACGGCACGGCCTTGATACTTATTCTTGTTCAATGGGGAAAGACGCGGTTGTGATGCTGACCATCCAGCCGCCGTCGATAATGATCGCCTTGCCCTCCTCCAGCTCAGTGGCAAGCTTACTCTCGTAATACTCAACCAACGCATCCACGTCCTCGCTGGCAGACAGGCCGATCGTAACCTGAGACGCCCAATTGCCGGTCTCCAAATTCAGGGTGTAGCCATCCAGAACGCCGGTGATCTCACCCTTGAGCTCAACACCGTTTTCCTCATATTCGCTGTTCAGCTTGGCAATATACTCCTGATTATCGCGCTCCAGCGTATCAAATGCATTCTCCGCGCGCAGTTCCTCCTCAACCTTATTCAAGGCCTCAACCGATACCGACTTGCCGATCTCCTCGGTAATGGCATCGCAGGACACAAGGCAAGTGCCGCAAACGAGCAGCATCAAGGCAACAATCAATACTCTCTTCATTTTCATACCTCCAAATGGAATTTCAACGTATATTTTATCACTCAAAAAGGCAAAAGTCAATCGAATTTTGTAAATCTCATCCGTAAATCTGCAGCATGGTGACGATCATCCCCGACTGCTCAATCTCCACGCGCAGAGATTCATTGGCAGCTTCGTCGGTCATATTCTGTATTGCTCCCGCCAAGGCATTACGTATTTCTTCATATCCTTGATCCTCCGATGCGGTTTTACAGCGAAAGCTGCTTGAGCTTATTGGCAAACACAGCAATATTTTCCTCGGAAATGGTGGGCAGCACGACGTCCTCTTTCTGGTCGCCGTTGTCGCCGCCGCCAAGGATATGGTCGCGCTCGATCTTGAGCACCAGCTTATCCCACAGACTTTTTGCGTGCGCAGGCACCATTTCACCGCCAAAGCAAGCAAGGTCAAACGCGCGCTCGCGCTGCTCCACGGTCAGATTTTTCTCGTAAAACTCCTCCGCGCTATCCGGATATCCGCACAGAATGAAGTAGCCCGTCTGCTTGGTGGCGAGCACTGCATCCCACTTTTTCAGATATTCCCTGACCGGCTTAAAAAGCTTTGCATAGCGGATGCAGCCGCCGATCACCACGATATCGTAAAGGCTTGGATCGGACTTTGCGTCCTCTGTGGTGCACAGCGTAACGTCTCTGCCGCCAAGGCGGTCGCAAAGCAGCTGCGCCGCAGTCGCGGTGCTGCCCGTTTTGGTTGCGTACACGATCAGAATTTTTTTCATACCTCACCTCATTGCATGCATTCCACCACGTCACCGTCGGTGCGCAGCACCATGGTGCCGTTGTAGGAAAAATAGGTCAACGCGTTCAGGTTGCGCATCAGCAGCACGACCTCGTTTTCAATATTGGCCAGCGCGTCCGAGCAGATCACACCGTATCTGACGCCACACGTGGTCAGAAGATCGCGCAGCGCCTTGTTGTGGCTGCCGTGATGCGGGAGCTTGACGAAATCGTACTGCCCTCTATACTGCGTCTGCGCCAGGAAATCCTCGCAACGCGCTTTTTCGGCGTCTCCCATGAACAGCGCCGAGAATTCTCCCAACGTAAGGCCGCATATCAGAGAAAGATCGTTGTCCATGCTGTCCTCGGGAATCGGCTCCTCGTGACTCAGCTCGGGATGCACGCGCGAAACGTTGATCCAGAGGCTGCCCACGGGCAAAGCGACGGTGGTATCGTCGTTGAGCTTATGCACGCTCGTGCGTGCGGTATTTTCCTCAAGTGCGGTCATAAGCGAGCGATAAAGCCCCGAATCGCGCACGTAATTGGGCATATAGACCTTGGCCACCTCGAATTCCTCAATGATCTTGGCCGCGCTGCCGATATGGTCGTTGTCAAAGTGCGTCAGGATCAGATAGTCAATACGGGCAATACCAAGCGACTCCAGCATGTCGCTGATCTCGCCGTAATCGTCCGCGTCCGCCGTGTCGATCATAATCACGGTATCGTCCAGCTGCAGCAGCATGCAGTCGGACTTGCCCGTCTCCAACACGCGCAGGGTAAGCAAATGCTCCGCGCCCTCAAACGCGTTTCCGGGATTGAGCGAGCCTGCGTGCCCGCCCGAGCTTGTCTGCGTGCCGCCGAGCTCACCCGTGCCAAGCTGCCCCGTGCCGCCGGGTGTTCCCTCTTGCAAAACCTCGCCGCTGCAGGCGCAGATGCAAAGTGCAAGGGCGGTGCAAACAAGTGCGATCAGAATTTTATATATTCTCATAATTCTCTCCGTAAAACAGATTTAGGTGGAAAGCGCAAGGCTTTCCACCTATCATTATAGCGTATATATTGAGTTTTTACAAGAGCCTCTGCACACAGTGCAAAAAAATTTACACTTACTGCACGTCCAACGCATCAAATGCGGCACGAACAGCAGACGAGGAAAATCCCTGCGCCAGCATTTTTTGATATAGCTTTTTGCGTTCGTCGCCCTCAGGCATTCCGTGGCGACATTGACGCGCCAGCGCCTTTCGGCATATCTCGTCAAAATCTACCTCGTCAAGATACGCCTGCACGTCCGGATCGGACGAGTCGTAGCCCTTGGCGCGCAGATCGTACTCCACGCGTCTGCGACTGTGCAGCTTGGCCACGCTGCGCTCAGCCTCGCGCAAGGCTGCCGAGCTCTCGCGCAGGTACCCTGCCTCGATCAGCATGCAGACCGCCGCCTCGGCGTGCTCCTTGGCACAGCCCTTTTGCACAAGCTTATAGGTCAGCTCGCGCGCAGATCGGTCACCGTACGAAAGCGAGGTCAAGCCCTTTACAAACGCGCGGCATACCCCCGACGCCTCGGCAATGCGCTCGGCCTGCTCGGCATCAATCTCACCGACCGTCAGCGCCATTTCCTTGTACTGCGAGAGCAACAAGGGATATTTTTCCTTTTGATATTGCTCGGCACTCTCGCCGCGCAGTATCAGCGTCACCCACACAATTCCCTTATCAGGCACGGGCGTGATGCTTTTGATGCGGATATTCATATCTGATCCTTAATCTTCATCCTTGAGCACGCGGATGTCGAATGCATCGTCCTCATCCTCGTCGTCCAGATCAAATTCCTCCTCCGCGAGCATATCGCCGCTGGCAAGCAGCACGCGCACCTTTTCTTCAATTTCCGCCATGAGCGCGGGGTTGCCCTCGATCATCTTGCGCACGTTATCCTTGCCCTGGCCGATTCTCTCGCCGTTATACGAGAACCAAGAGCCGCTCTTCTTGATAATATCCGAATTGATGGCAAAATCCAGCACCTCACCCGAGCGGCAGATGCCCTTGCCGTACAGAATATCAAATTCCGCCACACGGAAAGGAGGCGCAACCTTGTTCTTGACGATCTTGCACTTGACGCGGTTGCCGTAGATCTCACCGCCGTTCTTGAGCTGATCGGTCTTTCTGATATCAATACGCACCGACGCGTAGAACTTGAGCGCGCGACCGCCCGTGGTGGTTTCGGGATTACCGTACATGACGCCCACCTTCTCACGCAGCTGGTTGATAAAGATGACTACGCAGTTGGACTTATTGATGACGGCGGACAGCTTACGCATTGCCTGCGACATCAAACGCGCCTGCATACCCATCTGCGCCTGGCCCATATCGCCCTCCAATTCCTGCTTGGGAACCAGAGCCGCTACCGAGTCAATGACCACGCAATCGATCGCGCCCGAGCGCACCAGTGCCTCGGTGATCTCCAGCGCGTCCTCACCGCAATCGGGCTGAGAGACCAGCAGATTGTTGATATCCACGCCCAGCGCCTTTGCATACACGGGGTCAAGCGCGTGCTCCGCGTCGATAAACGCAGCCTCGCCGCCTGCCTTCTGCACCTCTGCGACGATGTGCAGCGCCACGGTGGTCTTACCCGAGGACTCGGGCCCGAAGATCTCAATGATTCTGCCCTTGGGCACGCCGCCGATGCCCAGCGCCATATCCAGCGAAATAGAACCGGTGGAAACCGCCTGCACCTCCATGTGTGCGTTCTCACCCAGACGCATGACCGCGCCCGCGCCAAACTCGCGCTCGATCTGCGCCATAGCGGTATTGAGCGCTCTTTGCTTTTCTGCCTTCTTATCTACAACAACCTCGGGTGTAACTGCTTTCTTTGCCATAATAATATTCCATCCCTTCCGCCCGCGAATGCGCAGGCCCTCATTCTGTTATGGCAATATTATACACCTGTGACAGCCTTTTGTCAATAGGTTTTGCAAATGTTTTGTTCCGAAATCGGAATTTTATTTTTTACTCGCCATTTTATCCGAAGAACAATTTTCCGTTTTCGGTGTTTTTTGTGCCGCAAAGCAGAAGCAGCCGCGGCAGATGCCGCGGCTGTTTCAAGAATTATTCGGTTTCGATTTTCGTTTCGGGTTCGCGCTCCTTTTCGGGAAACAATCTTTCCACGTCCTCGGGCTTTACGCGCAAGAGGCTGATCACCATAAACACGGTCACGGCCACGCCAAGCACGGCGGTGATGACCACGGTCACGGTATCCCAACGCTTGCCGCCGCCTACGTACAGAATGGTGCCGCCAAGGTCATACACGAAATGCAGCAGTACGCAATACCAGATGTTGGCGGTCTTGAGCAGCACGATGGCGCACATGCCGCCGATCAGGAAGGAATACCCCACCTGCAGGATGGTCGCGCCCGGATTTGCGCCGATAAAGAGGTTGACTAAGTGCACAAGGCCAAACACGGCGCTGCTGACGGCTGTGGTCCAAAAGATCTGCTTGGTGCTTTTTCTTCTGCCGTCCAGGATCATGAGATAAAACAGTCCGCGGAAGGCAAATTCCTCAAACATGCCAATGGCCAAGCAATACGCCACCACCAAAAGCACGCCGCCGATCGGATCGGTCACGTAGGCGTTGCCCGTGGCAAGCCCGATCAGGGGGAAATTGTTCATTACCACCGCCAGCGAGGGCAACAGGAAAAGCAGCGACTTCCCTATCGGTTTTTGCAGCGGGTTGAGCACACGATAACCCATGTAGATCGTCATGACCACGAAAACGATCGCGCCCACGCCGTCCATGACCAGCGTATCTAAGATGGGTGCGCGGTACGCATCGTTGGTAATCAGCGACCGCATCAGCTCGCTGTCCGCGACAACTCCCGCGAAAAACAGCTTGTACACGCCCACGATCGCCACGCAGGCGATCAGCACGGCGATGCAGACCTTACGACTGATCAGGGGCTTGTTCATGCGATTCCTCCGCAGTCATGCATTTTGCAGTATAATTTCTGACGAATTTTTCAAGGAAAATGACGCCCACACCCACCGCGATCAAAAGCAGCGCGGTCTGCTGCGAGGGAGACAAGAACGGGAGAATGCCCTCTCCTCGTGCATCCGCACGCAAATACTCGGCAAAAAATCTCCAAACGCCGTATGCGATGGTGTAAATGGGCAGATTGTAGTGCTTATTCTTGATTACGCGCCAGATCAGGAACGCCGCCAGCGCAAACAGGAAAATTGCCTCCAGCAGCTGCACGGGCACGGCGTAGAATTCCTTGACCGAGCCGTCGGTAAACAACTGCAAAAAGCGGAAGGTGTACCATTGCGGTGTCTGGCAAACCTTGCCGTGGCAGCAGCCCGCCATCAGGCAGCCGATGCGGCCAATGCCGTGCGCAAGCGGAATGACTGCGCCCGCGATATGCGCGATGGGGAAAAAGTGATGAATATTCTCCTTGTTTTTGAATAGCAGCGCACCGATGCCGAAATAAATGGCGATAAAGATGACCACGCCGCCCACAAGGCCGCCGTAAAAGGTAGCACCCGTGCCCCAAAAATCCCAGAATTTTGCTCCGGGATCGGCAGCAAGCGCAGCCTTCCAGTTATAAAAGGTTTGCACCAGGGCTGCGGCGTAATATCCGCA
>JAZNYL010000011.1:0-49570 GCA_045594445.1 Eubacteriales bacterium | reverse complement strand
TCTCTTCAAAATTTCCGAGTTTTCAATATTCGTTTTTGCAGCGTTATAGTATACGTCAAAAATATACAGATTGTCACCGGGCTCCTTGACGCCGCACAAGGAAAGCTCCTTGAGAATCATGATGATAAACTTGAGCTTGATGTAATTGATTTGCAAAGCCGAGGTCAGATTGAGCGTAGAGAGCAACGTTTTATGAGAAAACGTATTATGACCTATCCTGCACTCTCTTCTCAAAAGCTTATATACCTCGGCAATATCCTCTCTGCTGGGCACTACGTTTTCCGAGGCGGAAAACTCTGCGCCGTCCAGGATCTGCTCAAATCTCTCTTTTTCCCATTTGCACTTCTCTGCATATTCGTCCGAAATGCGCATATCCTTGACGATCAACTGCAGGCTCTTGACGTTCTGATACTCGTTGATACTGAGCTGGAACATCACGTCCACGCAATCAAACACGCTGAACGGAAAAGTCGCTGCGGGTACGCCAAACCAAACCGCCTGCATCTGCAAGCCGTCCTTGGCCAGAATCACCTTGCAATGCTTTCCCGCACCAAGCGGGATCACCTTTTGAACCGTCAGATTTCGGGTGATCAGCTCGGGAGTCGGATTGGCCACACCAAAGGGCTCCAGCTTTGTCAGCTCTACGGCCAAGGGCATGCTCAAGCTATGAATATCTACCTCGCAATCTGCCTCGTAGCGAATATCCAGCGCATCGCTGTCCAGATTTTCTCTTGCATATTGATTGATTCTCTTTCTGAATTCCCCAATATTGCATCTGGCAATCGAGAGTCCTGCGGCAAGCTCGTGTCCGCCGTATCTTGTCAAAAGATCGCTGCAATACGTCAGAGCATCCACAAGGTTCATTCCCTTGATGCTTCTTCCCGAGCCCTTGCCAACGTCGTCAAGGCTGGCGTATCCTCTCGTTGCTCCGTCAAAGGAAATCAAAACCGAAGGTAATCCAAACTTTTCGGTAATTCTGGAAGATACGATACCAATAATGCCCTGCTGCCAGGAGTCGTCCTCCAGCACGATCACGCGATCGTTCTGGAAGTCGTGTTCTTGCTCAATGGTTTTATATGCCTGCTCGGCAATGCGGTTTTCTTCAATTTGCCTTTGCGTATTGATTCTGCAAAGCTCGTCCGCACGCTCTCTGGCCACGTCGGGATCCTGCTCAAGCAACAGCTCCACAGCCTTGGTGGCGCTGCTGATTCTGCCTGCCGCATTGATTCTGGGAGCGATACCGTATCCGATAAAGCCGGACGTGACCTTCTTTCGCTTAGGCGGTTGATCCTGCCTTGTGTTCGGATTAAAGGAGGACGCCTCGATCAAAGCGTCAAGTCCGCATCGCTTCGTATTCTCAACAGCATCCAATCCGACGGCCACGATATAGCGGTTCTCGTCAATGATAGGCATCACGTCCGCAATGGTTCCGATCGCGGTCAGATCCACGTATTCGCGACAAACCGCTGCAACGGCATCCATAGCAGACGCACCGCGCTTGCGATATTCGTTTATCTCGTACGCGCAGATCAGCTTGAATACGACGCCGACACCCGCAAGCTCCTTGAAAGGATACGGGCAATCCGGCCTGTGCGGATTGACTACCGCACATGCGGGCGGCAATTCAGAGCGGCATTCGTGGTGGTCAGTAATAACCATATCAATCCCGAGCGTCGCTGCATATCTGACCTCATCGTCAGCAGTGATGCCGGTATCCACGGTAACGATCAGGCCAATACCATGCTCTGCAAGCACGTCAATCGCTGCCTGGCACAAGCCGTAGCCCTCTTTGTCACGGCTCGGAATATAGTACACAACGTCCGCGCCCTTACTTTGCAGATACAGGTAAATTGAAGTCACCGAGGTGACGCCGTCCACGTCGTAATCTCCGTATATTGCAATGCTTTCTCCGTTTTCAACCGCTAAGGAGATGCGCTCCACAGCTTTCTCCATATCCTTCATCAAGTAAGGATCGTGCAGCGAGGAGATATCGGTTTGTAAGAAATCTATTGCCTTTTTTGGTGTGTCGTATCCTCTGTTATACAACAATCTTGCCGTGATGGGTGACACACCCGTCTCTTCTGTAATGCGTGCGATTTTTTGATCGGTTTCACCGCCATCGGGTGAGTACAGAACCGACCACACGCGTTCTCTCTTCATTTCCTTCATTTCTATTCGTCCAATTCGTAAATTGATTTCCTTCGGTCACATCGGCACCCAAGGTTCATGGTTACACCAAAATTCAATATGATAAAAATTCAGTCGTGATAAGGAGCATAGCGCTTCATTACGGCAAGCGCTGTTTTGACTCCGTCTACTGCGGCACTTGTGATGCCGCCTGCATACCCTGCGCCTTCTCCGCACGGATATACGTATGAAAATCCGATCGCAGTTCCCTCTTCGTTCCTTGTCATACGAATAGGAGCACTCGTTCTGGTCTCAGCTCCCGTCAATACTGCATCGGGTGCTGCAAATCCGCAAATCTTTTTGTCAAATGCTTCCAGTCCGTATCTTAAGGTTTTACCGACGACTTGAGGGAAAATAGCAGACAGATCGGTTACATGGCAAAAGCCGTTCATGTAGGTTGGTTGAACCGAGCAAGGCTCGCTTGACACCTTCTCTGAAAGGAAATCGCCCACCGTCTGAATCGGTGCTGCAAAATTGCCGCCACCGGCCAGAAAAGCCTCGTGCTCAATCCTTCTTTGCAAGGCAATCGCGCCTTCGGCAAGACTGCCGTTCACAGGCTCAAAATCCTGACAGCCGAGAGATACAACCACAGCCGCATTGGAATTTCTGCCGTCTCTTGCACGGTAGCTCATTCCGTTGACAACCAATCGCTCCTGCTCGGAAGCAGCCGCCATGACCTCACCGCCCGGGCACATACAAAACGTATATACGCCTCGTCCGGTTTTGGTATCGGACAAAGCATATTCCGCATGCCCCAGCGCAGGATGACCTGCAAAGCTGCCATACATGGCTTTGTCAATATCCGCTGCCAGATGCTCGATTCTGACGCCTACGGAAATCGGCTTTGCCACAAGCTCCATTTGCTTCTTCAAAAGCATTTGATACGTATCTCTGGCGCTGTGCCCAATCGCAAGAACAATGCTGCTGCAAAGCAGCTTGCCCTTGGTGGTGCGTGCGGTCACAGAGCCGTCGGCGTTCTGCTCAAAACCGTCCAATCTGCAACGGTAAATGACTTGACCGCCAAGGTTTTGTATTTCTTTCAGCATACTGTCCACGACACCGCGCAGCAGATCCGTGCCTACATGCGGTTTGGACACCAGCAGGATATCCGACGGCGCTCCGTGTCTGACAAAGGTTTCAAGCACGAATGAGCACTTGGGATCGTGGATGCGCGTCATCAGCTTTCCGTCCGAAAACGTGCCGGCACCGCCTGCACCAAACTGGATATTGGAATCGGTATCCAACTGCTTTGTATCATAGAAATGCATAACCGACCGCGTACGGTCGGCAATAGAGTCTCCTCTGTCAATTATGATCGGTCTGTATCCGTATCTGGCAAGCATCAGCGCAGCAAACAGACCTGCGGGGCCCATGCCTACCACCAATGGCGGCGCCGCCATCGGTTCAAGACCGAATACGGGAAGGATTTCTTGATTCTTAAGCAGCTTTATTTTTTCCCTTGCTAACTTTGCCACATCCAAAGCAGGCACGCTTTCCTTGGGCGTTGCCAGCACGGAATACACAAAGCGGATCTGATCGCGATCTCTTGCGTCCACAGAACGCTTGAACAGCGAAAGGTCAAACAGCGCAGGACGCAATCCGATCCTTTTGAGCCGCGATGCAGCCTTGGCAAGGACGTGTTGTTCACTTGCGTCCAAAGGGACAGTGATTGATTCAATCACCATCCCCGCAGACCGCATTTCTTTATTATTTATCATTTTCGGGTTGCTCTATTTTTGATACCGTCACAATGATCTCAATGCCCGTGACGTCATACTTGACGTTTTCGTTTTTATTCTGATCATTGAACAGCAACGTTCCATCCTCTGCGTAGAAGCTTGCCGTCGTTACGGGAATCTTGTGCGTTCCCTCGGATTCCTTGACGTTCTTGTAATCTGCCTCAAAGGTCACGGAATAAATATCCTTGATATCCTGCTCGGGGCCTACGATCATAAACGTACCGCTGACAGTTGCATTATCCACGGCATAAGTAAAGACTTCGTGATTAAGATCGGTCGTGACGTCCACAACTGAATAATCCACTTGCTTGGAAACGTTCACAGTTGCCACAGCAGGAGTGATCTCATAGTTTTTCAGTTCGGTTTTATTTCCGTTGTCGTCAATATAATACGCCTTGATTGAAGTAACGCCGTTGTTGGTTGAAGACACGTCTGCAACAAGCCTGATGTTTTGCGCGTCGTATTTGGCAAGCTCACGATTGATACCGCTGATCGAAATATTTGCGTTCTGTACGTTCAGAGAATGTACGTCATACCCAATAGCTTCCTTGAACGCATCGGCACCGACGATTTCCACGGGCAACTGGTTATACGTGGTAACTTTAATGTCATCGTCAATCGCCTGTGCATACAGCCAGATGCCGCACGCAATGAGGAAGCATACGATCAACGCACCCACGCTGATACCTTTTTTGTTATGAGAGCCAGACGTATTGAAAAGCTTCATTTTCATCATTCATCCTCCCCACCGTCGTGATTCTGTTGGGAAGCATCCACAATACGGGAATCTCCCTTTTGACCTGTAGCGCTGATCGGTCTTCTGACCTTGGGATCCATAAACTTTTCCAAAGCGTCGTGCAGATTTTTGTAATCGTAATTTCTGTGCAGATAGCCACCGTATGCAATCGAGATCACACCGTTTTCTTCGGAAACAATCACAACCATGGCATCGCTGACCTCGGTGATGCCAACGCCCGCACGGTGTCTGGTGCCAAGATCGCGAACAACCTCTTCGTTATCCGAAAGAGGCAGCTTACAAGCGGCCGCGCCCACGCGATCCCCCTCAATGATCACAGCACCGTCGTGCAAGGGAGAACGGTTGACGAAAATATTTCTGAGAAGCTTGGCAGATACCATAGCATCCAGTCTCTCACCCTTATCCATGTAATCCTGGAGCTTGGTGGATCTCTGAAGCACGATCAAAGCACCATAGCCCTCCGAGGAAAGCGAGCATGCAGCAGATGCGATCTCGGACGCCAGATGATCAATCTCGGCAGCACTTCCGCGTCGTTCACCGCCAAAGCCGCCAATCTTTAAAGAGGTATTACCCACGCGCTCCAATGCATCGCGCAATTCGGGCTGGAAAATGACGACCACGGCAAGCAAGCCGACCGTCAGGAAATTATCCATGATCAGACCAACCGCCTTCATATCCAGAATACTGCAGATGACAAATATGCCAAACAAGGCGGCAATACCCAAAAGGAGTTTTCCCGCTCTGCGTCTTCTGACAAATATGTAAAGATAGTACATCAAACCCGTCAACAATAAAATGTCGAGCAGATCAGTAAGAAGATTCATGTTATTGATAGGAAACAGAATGTAATCCTCGGTAAACGTGCGAATTACATGCAAAAGCTCCTGCCAATCAATCATTCATACCACCGCCTTTTCAAAATAAAATACCTTATAACATTATATCACACCCTTTATAAAATTTCAACGGTTTTCCCTATATTTTATAAAAAGTTTATAAATATATAATAAGTACAAAAAACCGACACAAGCAAAGGCCTCGCTTGTGTCGGTCAGTATACGGAAATATTCGTAAAAAAGTGCGTCAGCGGCGATTTCTGAGCATCTCATGCTTGATATCCCAAAGCTTTTGAGAAAGGTCAACGTAGTACTTGTGCGGATTGGTAAATCTGCGCACCTCTTCCCACATGCCCGCAATTTCTTCTTGACAATGGGCCTTGATCTGCTCGATGGTGGGCAGCTCGTATACCTGCTTGCCCTGTACGAAAATCGGAACCATCAGCTCGGTTGCGGTATAGTCGGTCATGATCTTGCGCTTCCAGGTATGCTCGGGGTCAAAGATCTCGTAAGGTTGAGAATCATCGATCACCTCGTCGTGCAGGCAAATCACGTCCGCCTCTGCCTTTCCGGTCGTTCTTCCGCGCAATCTGTAGATCTTCTTGAAATGCGGCGTGGTGATCTTACCGACGTTTTCGCTGATCTTGATCTTGGGCTGGATCGTGCCGTCCTCTTTTTCAACGGCGACAAGCTTATACACGCCGCCGAATACGGGCGCGGAGAGCGAAGTAATCAGTCTCTCGCCAACTCCAAACGCATCCACGCAAGCGCCCTGACGGATCAGCTCACGAATGATATATTCATCCAAGGAGTTGGATACCACGATCTTGCATTCCGTCCAGCCTGCAGCGTCCAGCATTTCTCTGACCTTTTGCGTCAGATACGTGATATCGCCCGAGTCCAGACGAACGCCGCACTTGGTAATGCCAAGGGGCTTTAACACCTCGTTGAAGGCGCGAATAGCGTTGGGAACACCGGATTCCAGCACGTTATAGGTGTCGATCAACAACGTTGCATTTTCGGGGTAGGTCTGGCAATAGGTCTTGAACGCGGTGTATTCGTCGTCAAACATCTGCACCCAGGAGTGCGCCATGGTGCCGGTTGCGGGCACGCCGTAAGCGATATCCGAAATGGTGCAGGCCGTGCCGGAGCAGCCGCCGATATAAGCCGCACGAGCACCAAGAATCGCTGCGTCACTTCCCTGCGCACGTCTGGAGCCGAATTCGCTGATGGGTCTGCCCTTTGCTGCGCGCGCAAGTCTTGCAGCCTTGGTAGCGATCAGGGATTGGTGGTTGATCATCATGAGAATATAGGTCTCAATAAACTGTGCTTCGATCGCCTTTGCACGAACGGTCATCAAAGGCTCACCCGGGAATACAACGGTGCCCTCGGGGATCGCCCAGATGTCGCCCGTGAACTTGAAATCCTTGAGATATTCAAGGAATTCTTCGGAGAAGCAGTTTCTTCCGCGCAGGTACGCAATATCCTCGTCGTCGAAATGCAGATTGTTGATATACTCCACGACCTGCTCCAAGCCTGCCACGATCGCATAGCCTCCGTTGTCGGGATTGGAACGGTAAAACACGTCGAAATACGTGATTTTGTCCTTGAATCCGCATTGGAAATAGCCGTTGCTCATGGTCAACTCATAAAAGTCGCAGAGCATTGTCAGATTTCTGGAGATGTCTTTCATAATGTTGCCTTCTTCCATAAGATATTTATTGACTTTATTATATCAAAGCGAGGCGAAATTGTCAATGAAATTTGCTTTAATTGTTGCAATTCTTACGTTTGCATGCTATAATATACACAAGATTATCATTTCGGAGGTTTCTATGAAACACGGATTTGTGAAGGTTGCGGCAGCTGCGCCCGAGATCAGACTTGCTGATTGCATCAACAATGCAAACGTACTTGCGCAAACTGCACGCAATGCGTACGAGCAGGACGGCGTGCGCGTGCTGGTATTTCCCGAGCTTTGTCTGACCGGCGCTACTTGCGGCGACCTGTTTTATCAGAGCACTTTGATCGCAGGCGCAAAAGCAGCGCTTGCATCTTATTTGGAGCAGACGGCTGATCTTGACATGGTCAGCATTGTCGGCTTACCCATGGTACTCAACGGTAAGCTTTATAACTGTGCCGCAGTTTGCAATGCGGGCATGCTTCTTGGTATTGTTCCCGCAAACGCACGTAACAGTCGTCATTTTGCAGAGCTTGCAAATGATGCCTATGCGTTTGATCCCTTTGGCGACGGTATGCAGGTTTGCAACTTTGGCAATAACACCGTTTTCTCCTGCGCAGAGCTGCCCGAGTTCAAGATCGGAGTATGCTTTGGTGACGGTGAGATTGAAGGTCTTTGCGCAGCGGGGGCTACTTTGATCTGCCGACTTGACGCAACTCCCGAAATCGTCGGACAAGCTGCACAAGCCAAAGCAAAAGCGCAATTTTTGTCTCATTCGAATCATTGTGCTTACCTTTACTGCAACGCAGGCAGAGGCGAGTCCACTACCGATGCGGCATACGGTGCAAGTGCTGTCATTGCCGAAGACGGTGCAATCCTTTCCGAAAGAAAGTCCTTTGATTTTTCCGCAGACTATATTGCAACCGAGATTGACGTTCAGATGCTTTGCAGCGAGCGTTGCAAGGATGCGGCGTTTACCAACAAAACGGGTAACCGTGAGTTTGCAGAAATTGATTTCTCGCTGACCGCATACGACACCAATCTCTCCAGAAAGGTCAACGCACTCCCCTTCATTCCCGCTTGCAACTGTGATTACGAAACCATTTTGCGCATTCAGTCAGAGGGCTTGCGTGCAAGAATCAAGGCCGCGCATGCAGACGCTCTTGTGCTTGGCATTTCTGGTGGTCTTGACTCCACGCTGGCACTCTTGGTCGCTGTGGATGCTCTGAAATCCCTTGATATGCCTGCAGATAAGCTGATCTGCATTACCATGCCCGGATTCGGTACGACAAGCAGAACCAAGAACAATGCAACCGTGCTTTGCGAGCAGCTGGGTGTGGATTTCCGTGAGATCCCGATCGGTGAGTCGGTTGCCCTGCACTTCAAGGATATCGGACATGATCCGAGCAATCATAACGTCGTATATGAAAACAGTCAGGCAAGAGAGCGCACACAGGTGCTTATGGACGTGGCAAACGGCTGCAACGGTCTTGTGGTCGGCACGGGTGACCTTTCCGAGTCTGTACTCGGTTGGGCAACCTACAACGGCGACCACATGTCCAACTACAGCGTCAACTGCGGTGTTCCCAAGACGCTCGTGCGCAGACTTGTAGGCTTTGCCGCTGATCAGTATAAAGCAAACGGCCAAACCGCTTTGGCAGACGCGCTGTACGACGTGCTTGGCACGCCCGTCAGCCCCGAGCTGCTCCCAGCAAACGAAAACGGCAGCATCGCGCAAAAGACCGAGGATCTTGTCGGCCCTTACGAGCTTCACGACTTCTTTATCTACTATGCGCTGCGCTACGGCTTTGGCCCTGCAAAGATATATCGCCTGGCACAATACGCCTTTGACGGCAGCTACGACGACAGCGAGATCAAAAAGTGGCTCAAGGTGTTCGCACGCCGTTTCTTCACCCAGCAGTTCAAGCGCTCCTGCATGCCCGACGGCCCCGCTGTCAGCACCATCACCGCATCCCCCCGCGGCGGCCTTTGCATGCCCTCCGACGCAACATTTACCCTGTGGATGAGTGAGATTGATGGGATTTGATCCTTGTCGGGTGACGCAATGAATTTAATTTTATCATCTTGTGATTTTGGAAACCAGACCTCTGCAAAGATTATATACGATAATCTTCCCAAACCGATTTCAGAATGTAAGATATTATTCTTTCCAAACGAAAAAGCCACCCCGGAGAAGATAGAGAGCGGCAAATACAAGTCTCGTTTAGCAGCATTCGGCTTTCAAAAGAACAACATTTACGTTGCAAACTACTTTCAACCGGAGTTAATCTTCTATATTGACGTTGACGTGATTTATATCAGTGGTGGCAACACCTTCGGTACTATGAAGCGAATTCGCGAATCCGGATTTGATCAGGTGATCCTGGATCTGGTGCGCAACGGTGCTATCTATATAGGGGGTAGTGCGGGTGCACACATAGCAACCGCCGATCTCTCTCATGTAACAAAATATGATCAAGACACGTTCGGACTTTCAGACTTTTCAGGACTGGGACTATATCAAGGCATTTTGATTTGCCATTATTCCGAGGACAGAAGAGAGGATCTGGAGCATCTTCGTTCTTCAGGTGTCTACAACGTGCAGGCGCTTTCCGACCAGGACTCCATTGTAGTCAAAAATACTTGATCTCAATTTCCGATGTAAAAATTCCCTCTTTTTTCAAAAAACATCTTGCAAAACAGAGTCAAATACTGTATAATGTATCTTGACTATATATGTTCTCTAAAAATATGTACATATATCAATTCAGGAGGAAACACAAATGAATCAACGCTATGAATCCGCAAAGCAGATCTACGCTAAGTACGGTGTTGACACCGAGGCTGCGATCTCCAAGCTTTCCGACATTCGCATTTCTATGCACTGCTGGCAGGCAGACGACGTTCTTGGTTTCGAGAACAACGGCCCTCTGACCGGCGGTATTCAGACTACCGGTAACTATCCCGGCAGAGCAACCGGTCCCGACCAGCTGTTTGCAGACCTTGAAAAGGCTCTCTCTCTGATCCCCGGTACTCACAAGCTCAACGTTCACGCAAACTACGCAATCTTTGAGGATGGCGAATTTGCTGACAGAGACGCTCTTGAACCCAAGCACTTCCAGAAGTGGGTTGACTTTGCTAAGAAGCACGGCATGGGCCTTGACTTCAACCCCACCTACTTCTCTCACCCCAAGGCTAACGGCCTGACCCTCTCTTCTCCTGACGAAGAGATCAGAAAGTTCTGGGTAAGACACGGTATCTGCTGCATGAAGATCGCTGAGTACTTCGCAGACGAGACCGGCTATCCCTGCGTTATCAACTTCTGGACCGGTGACGGCTTCAAGGATATTCCCGCTGACCGTATGGGTCCCCGTATGAGATACGCTCAGTCCCTGGACGAGATTCTGGCTTGCGGCTACGACAAGACCAAGGTTTACCCCTGCGTTGAGTCCAAGGTATTCGGTATCGGCGTTGAGTCCTACACTGTAGGTTCCGGCGAATTCGCTCTGTCCTATGCTCTCTCCCGTGGTATCGTTCCGCTGTTCGACAACGGTCACTACCATCCCACCGAAGTAGTTTACGACAAGCTGCCCGCAATGCTCTGCTTCTCCGAGAAGCTGGCTATGCACATCACCAGACCCATTCGTTGGGACTCTGACCACGTTGTAAACTTCGACGACGACACCAGAGAAATGATGATGGAAGTTGTTCGCTGCGATGCTCTTGACAGAGTATTCCTGGCTACCGACTACTTCGATGCTTCTATCAACCGTGTAGCTGCTCTGGTTATCGGTATGAGAAGCGTTCAGAAGGCTCTGCTGTATGCTCTGCTCTCTCCCAACGCTGAGATGAAGGCTCTGCAGGATGCAGGCAACACCACAAAGCTGATGATGCTGCGTGAGGAAGTCAAGACTCTGCCCTTCGGCGATATCTGGATGGAATTCTGCGAGAGAAACAACGTTTGCGGTTGCTCTTGCTGGTTCAAGGAAATCGAAGAATACGAGGCTGAGGTTCTCTCCAAGAGATAATTACATAAGCCAACATTTTATGGGGCGGTTGCATGCAACTGCCCCTATTTCTATTGACAGCATCACCGTATTTATGTATAATAAATACAATAAACCAATGGAGGTGCAATAATGAAAAGACTTTTGCCTTTTTTGCTCGCGCTGCTTTTGCTGCTTTCCTGCCTGACAGCGTGTAAGACCCCACCCTCGCCCGAGACGGGTACTGATACAGAAACGGGTACGACCGATCCTGCGCCGGATACTCCCCTGACACTTGTCAAGGACGGTGCAAGTGAATACGTGATCGTACGCCCTGCCAATATCAAGGCTGACGATCCTGCGTTTTTGGCAGCCGTTTTGCTCCGCGACACTGTGGAAAAGCTGACCGGCGTCGCTTTGCAGATCATGACGGACAACGAGAACAATTACGCGGCTTCCGATTATGAAATCATCATCGGAAATGCGCGCGGCACGACCTATTCCGAGCATGCTGTTTACACGTCCGGCAGCAAGCTCTGCATTGGCGGAGAAGCGCAATTTTTGTCTGATATGGTTGCTGCATTTTTCATCAAGTGTTTCAACTATGATATCACCTCACAGGAGTATACACAGATGGCTGAGCTTTCTGTCCCCGCTGATCTTATCATGGATCAGGCGGGTAATATCATAACAGATCAGGCGCGTCAGGACACCACCGCTTGGGGCGACACCATCGCCTATGCCGATGACGTTGCCAATCTTATCAACTTCCGTTATCTTGATCAAAAACGTGATACTGCAGAAATCACGAACGGTGACGTGCGTTTGGTTTACAACCTGGATAAAAAAGACAACAAACAAGTCTCCGGGCTTTATAATCATAACGGAATTGCCTACCTGACAGACACGATGGATGCATTCGTCATCACCGAAAGTGGCGACAAGCTGTATTCCTCGCGCTCGGGCAACAATGCACGCGGCAATATCTACAGATTTGGTTATTACTATTACGATATTCATTTTCTGGATCAAGGCTTCTTGCCTTCCGTTTATGAATTTGATGAGAGCGCAGGCAGCTACGATCTGCTCGCCAAGGCGCGCAAGCCCTCCTCCCACGACATTGAATCTGTCGCTTTGAATGACAGTGGTGTACTGACCGCAATCGTACAAAGCACGTACGATCCCTATTTCCATTGGAACGTGAAGTATAACGCGGAGGATTACAACGCAATTCAAATCACCATGCGCACCGAGTATGCGTCCAACGTTACGCTGTATCTCAAAGCAGGCTCTTATGGCGGCTTTAACGGTGATCAGAATGTTTCCTTCTCGGTAGAGCCCGGCGATGAATACTGTACCGTCATCGTTCCTCTCGTTTCTATTCCCGATTACACGGGCAAGGTGGAATCCATCCGTGTGGACTGTGGCGATAAGGTTGGGGAGAAGATCGAGATCACGGAAATGAAAGCGGTTAAGATCAACACAACTGCAGCGACCGCCATGAAACTTGACCGCAACCTGCATGTTTACGGTGACAAAATGCATCAGCAAATCCGCGTGGTGGCAGATGGTGACACTCACGGCTTGAAAGGATTCGGCATGGTTACCCGCATTGAGCAAATCCGCGTATCTTCGCTTGTAATTGCCGACAAGAACGGTAAGCACTCCTCCATTGACGGCATTGACGCTGCCTCGGTACAATACGTTGGCTTTGATGTAACCGATGCGGGTGTGTTTGGTTACATTTTCCCTGCCGAGGAACAATACGTCGGTGAAGTGACCGTCACCTTGGAGGACGGCTACTACGTGATCACACAGACCTATACCCCCGCTACCACAACTCTGAAAAGCCATGATAGCTACTCGATCGGTCACCGCATCTACACCGACAAGGGACACTCGTTCGACGAGCTGGAAAGACAGGCTTATATTGAACGTAACCCGTTGACCGACATCAAGATCGTCAACAAGAGCGATAACGCAAAATACGTCGGCTACAACAGTCTTGTCGGCTGTTACACATACACGCTGGACGGCACCGACTTCAATAAGCCTTATTATAAAGAACCTCAAAAGCATTATATTGTTGATTCGCAGATCGTCGGAGACGATTATGACCGTGAGATTTATATCTTTGCGCACACCAACAATACGGGATGCCTTGAGTGCGGTGTGGTACTTGACGAAGCTGACAGACTGCTGCCCATCAGCGTAGAGGTCTGCAAGAACTTCAAGGGCGAATATGAAGAACCATTGTATGATCCCGAGGATATGCATTACGGCTACTCGATCTTCCCTGTCAAGCTCGAAAAGAATGAGACCAAGCAATTCAAATCTGTCAATCTCTATCAGAATTGGGGACAATTCCCGCTCAAGCAGCTCTCCTCCATTCAGTTTATCGCACCGTATTACCATCTCTCCTGCGGTACGACAGAGACCAACTGTATAGCCCCCTATTATGTTTACGGCAAGGATTACTGGACGCTGCCCGACTTCCGCGCCATGTCTTCACCCCTGTGGCCCAATCAGCCGCAACACACCAGCGCGGGCAGATTGTACTGGCTGCAATATACGGATGCTGATGGCAATTTCTACGGCTCAGAATCCCAGACCGCAGACATTTCGTCCTCCGGACCTGTTTACGTAGACATCGATATGTCTTATCTTTCTGACGACGGTAAGATCCAAGTCGATTACAGACAGGTGGAGATGGCGCAGTCCGACGAAACCAGAACCTACTACACGCTGGATCTGACTGTACTTGAGGATCTTGAGATCAAGGATTTTGTCAACAATTTCTCGTTCTTCTCCATGGACGGCCGCAGCATCGTTTACAAAAAGCTTGGATATCTGGACGAAAACAATCAATCTCAGACCGTTGATCTCAAATTGAATGAGCACACGAACTATTACAAGCTTGGTAAGAACGGCGCTTACTTTGATTATTACATTGACGCCGATTCCTCTCATAAGAATACCGACTCGGTCAATATGGCTGTAGTGATCAAGAACTATGCCATCGTGCTCGGTGGCAAGGCATTCGACGGCAATCTCGTGCTCAAGGAGCAATTTGACGGCACGGTCAATCTTGCAACGCTGACGATTGACGCAGGCGACGTTACCCTGCGGGCAGGCGACACCGTGCACATTGACATGATCCTCTTGCCTTGGGGACAGCCCGAAAGCAAGGATGACTCCAACGTGCTGGGTGTCAGAGAGGACTCGGTGCTCTCCCCCATCAAGACCGAGGCGAGCGTTGGCACAGTGATTGCAGACACTTACCTGCCGACTGTTGCAGCAAAGGACAACGTTGCAGAATTTACCGTCAACGGCGGTGGATCGGCAGTTTACGCTGTGCGCGTTTACGGCTTTGACTCCTACACCAAGCCCACTATTGAGGTTTATGAAAACGGCGCATGGGTAGAGTACAAGTATCAGCATCACGACTACGATGGCTATATGCCCTTCCGTGATGATGACGGCACCTACTCCTATGCGTTCTCCTTTGAAATGACGGACGGCGAGGCTCGCTCCTTCCGCGTTACGCAATAAAACAAAAAGGCTGCATGGCAATCCTTCCATGCAGCTCTTTTTTTACGTAAACAAACCTGTGATCCAATTTCGTGCGGCATCAATGACGCCGTATTGATCAAGCACGTTTTTCAATCCCAGCAAGCAAAGAATGATACCGCCTGCAAGCTGTGCCTTTTTTTCGTATTTATCACCGAATATGTTGCCGATCTTCACACCCAATGCCGAGAGCGTGAAGGTAATCACGCCGATCAGCGTGACGCTGAGCAGCACCTGGGGCAGTCCCATGTCGGGCTGCAGTCCGTAACCGACGCCCACGACCATCGCGTCAATGCTTGTCGCAACAGCCATGGGAAACATAGCCTTTGCGCAAAGTGACGCATCCGGGCAACCTTCCTCCTCTTTTTTGGAGAGTGCCTCCTTGATCATGCCTGCACCGATCAGCGCAAGCAGGATAAAAGCAATCCACCCGGTGAACATCTCCAGGTATTCTCCGAAAAACTTGTTGAGGATTCCTGCCATTAAAAAACCCAGCGCAGGCATCAAAGCCTGAAATGCGCCAAACCAGCCGCCCACGATTGCGGCATTTTTCAAGGTCGCCTTCTGCATGGAAAGCCCCTTGCAAATTGCAACGGCAAAGGCGTCCATAGAGAGCGCGATCGCCAAAATAATCAATTCAAATTCCATTTTTTCGCTCCATCTGCGTAAATACCTGCATATTGTATCATAAATCCGATCAAAATCGCTTTGGGTTTACAAATTGTTTACATTATATTTTAATTTTTATACGCACTTTACTTGACTAAAGTGCGTGAGTGTAGTATAATCATACTATCCTTTTACCATGGAGAAATTTATGAACGAAAACTCTTACGTTATGACGCCTGCCGAGCAAACCGTCAGCAAGTGCGCAAAGTTATATACAGACTACGGCTACCGTAGATTTCTGATGAATAAATTCGAGGATTATGCCCTTTACGCAGAAAACAAAAGCTTTTTGGTGGACGACCGTCTGCTAACCTTTACCGATGGCGGCAAGCTCAAGGCTCTCAAGCCGGACATCACGCTTTCCATTGTCAAAAATCTGGCCAAGGATCAGCATCTTCCCTTGAAGGTTTTTTATAATGAGACCGTTTACCGCATCAAAAAGGGCGATCGCGAATTCGGTGAACTGCGTCAGATGGGACTTGAGCTGATCGGTGACGACAGCCTGTATGCCATCACCGAGGTTGTTTCTCTTGCCAAGGCGACGCTTGACAACATCAGCCAACAAAACATTCTGGATATTTCGCACATGGGTATCCTTTCAGCGTTGATTGATCAGGCGTGCGAATATGGCATTGACCGAGAGGATCTGATTGCGCTGATCTCCCAAAAGAACGCAGACGGAATCAAGGCCATGCTTGCACAATACGCTTGCCCCGGTCCGCTTGCAACGCTGGTGGCTGCATATTCCCCGATATCCGAGATGATTCCCCTGCTTTTGGAGCTTTTGCCCGAATCACAGGCAGTACGTGAGCTGGAGCAGGTCGCACAAGTACTGCAAAGCCTTGAGCTTGACAAAAACGTCTATCTTGATTTTTCGCTTTTGCACGATATCGGATACTATAACGGCATCATCTTCAAGGGGTATCTGAAGGACGTTCCGGTAGCCGTGCTTTCCGGAGGTCGCTACGACCCGTTGCTGGACAGATTCGGGCTGAAAACCGCGGCACTCGGCTTTGCGCTTTATCTGGACTATGTCCGCTACAATGACGTTCTTCCCGAAACTGACGTATTACTGCTGTATAGTGCCGAGGATTCTGCCCTGTCCGTTGCGCAGGCTATGCGAAAGCTGACGGCTCTTGGTAAGCACGTTATGGCAGCGACGCAGGCCCCTGCAAACCGCAGCTTTTCCGAAATTCTGAACGTAAAGGAGGTTCTCGCATGATCAAAATAGCTCTTCCCAAAGGCAGACTTGGAGACAAGGTTCTTGCCATGTTTGAGAATGCGGGATACGCTTGCCCCGAAATTCACACGCCTTCCCGCAAATTGGTCTTTTCCACCGACAAGGTATCCTACTTTTTCGTCAAACCCTCGGACGTTCCGATCTATGTAGAGCGCGGAGTTGCCGATATCGGCGTTGCAGGCAGCGACATTCTGGTTGAGCACGAACCGGATGTTTATTCCCTTCTGGACCTTGGCATTGGCAAATGCAGGCTCTGCGTTGCTGCCAAAGAGGATTTTGAGGACGATTTCGCGAATCCGTTGCGCGTTGCCACTAAGTTCCGCAACACCGCCGCCAAGTATTACGCTTCCTGCGGCAGAACCATTGACATCATCAAGCTCAACGGCTCTATTGAGCTTGCGCCGATCCTCGGCCTTTCCGACGTCATCGTGGATATCGTAGAGACAGGCACCACGCTCAAGGAGAACGGCCTTGTTGTCAAGCAAGCAATTATGCCCATCAGCGCAAGATTGATTGCCAATAAATCCGCTTATAAATTCAACAGCGCAGAAATCACCGAGCTTTTGGATAATCTGCAGGCACAAAGAGAGGTATAAACCATGATTCGCATTTTTGATTTCAATACGGTTTCCGACGATGAGATTTTCGGCCGTACACAAGATAAATTCAACGTAGAAGATATTGTTGCGGAGATCATAGCAAACGTAAAATCGCAAAAGGACGCAGCCTTGCTTGCATATACGGAAAAGTTTGACAAGGTAGTGCTTTCTTCCCTTCAGGTTTCCGAGCAAGAGATTGCGGATGCCTTTGCAGGTGCTGATCCCGAATTTATCCGCGTCATGCGTGATGCTGCCGCCAATATTGAAGCATATCATAAAAACCAAGTCAGAGAGGGCTTTGAGATCAAAAAGGGTGACAGTATTGTGCTTGGTCAAAAGGTCACGCCGCTTGCCAAGGTTGGCATTTACGTGCCCGGCGGAACGGCTGCTTACCCCTCCACCGTGCTCATGAACAGCATTCCCGCAAAGCTCGCAGGCGTTGGTGAGATCGTGATGGTCACGCCTCCGCAAAAGAATGGCCTTGTCAATCCCGCAATCCTCTGCGCAGCAAAAATTGCCGGCGTAGATAAGATTTTCAAGGTTGGCGGCGCGCAGGCTGTTGCCGCGCTTGCCTACGGCACTGAATCGGTTCCCTGCGTAGATAAGATCGTCGGCCCCGGTAACGCATTCGTAGCAGAAGCCAAGCGTCAGGTATACGGCAAGGTTGCGATTGATATGATTGCAGGTCCTTCCGAAATACTGGTGCTTGCGGACGGTAAATCCAATCCCGCATTCGTAGCGGCAGATCTGCTCTCTCAGGCCGAGCACGACAAGATGGCAAGTGCCGTGCTTGTAACCGACAGCGCAGAGCTGGCTTTGGCCGTGCAGGCAGAAATCGAAACGCAGCTCGCAACGCTGCCCCGCTATGAAATTGCTCGTGCTTCGGTAGATAATTTTGGCAAAATCATCGTCTGCTCCGATCTCTGGCAAGCCATTGAGGTTGCCAACCGTATCGCGCCCGAGCACCTTGAGATCTGCGTGGATCAGCCCTTTGCTTATCTTGAAAAGATCGAAAATGCAGGCTCGGTATTCCTTGGTCGCTATTGCCCCGAGGCGCTCGGTGACTATTACGCTGGCACCAATCACACCTTACCCACCAGCGGCACGGCAAGATTTTCCAGCCCCTTGTCCGTAGACGACTTTATCAAAAAGATCGCATACACCTATTACGATCAAAACGCTATACAGAAAGCAGCGCCCGACATTGCCCTCTTTGCCCGTAAGGAAGGCTTGGATGCACATGCCAGAAGCGCTGAGATCAGGATGCAATCATGACAAGATTTTTTTCACGCAAGCCTGGTGAGCTGCAGGCTTACGTTCCGGGAGAGCAGCCGCGAGGACTGCAATCCCTGATCAAGCTCAACACAAACGAATCCCCCTTCGCGCCTGCGCCGGACGTTATGCAAGCAATCGCAAACGCAGCGACGCGAACCAATCTGTATTGCGATCCCACCATGCTTGCCGTACGTGAGCAGCTTGGAGAGATTTATGGCCTCCCTGCTGATTTCTTTACACTCGGAAACGGATCGGACGAGCTTTTATCCTTTGCATTTCTGGCATTTTGCAATCAAAATACAGGGGCTGCTTACGCGGATATCACATACGGGTTTTACAGCGTGCTTTCCCGTCTTTACGCAACAAATACCAAGATCATTCCCTTGGACGAGCAATTTTGCATCAATCCCGCTGATTATAGCGGCCTTAGCAGAACCATCTTTATCGCTAACCCCAACGCTCCCACGGGTTTATCCCTCTCTCTTGCTCAAATAGAGCAGATTTTGCAATCCAATCCGGATAACGTTGTGGTAATTGATCAGGCATACGTGGATTTCGGAGCCGAGTGCTGCATTCCTCTTGTGAAAAAGTACGAAAATCTGTTGGTCATCAATACGTTTTCCAAATCACGCAGCTTTGCGGGCGGTCGCGTCGGCTTTGCGGTAGCGCAGCCCTCGCTGATTGCAGACTTGGAAACCATTCGCAATTCCATCAATCCCTATAACGTCAATGCGCTCTCTCAGGCAGCCGCATGCGCGATTCTGAAAAACAACGAATATTATATGCAAAACTGTCGGACGATTGCGCAAAACCGCGAATACCTGTCCGCGCAGTTGTCTGCTCTCGGCTTCCAAACGCTCCCATCCAAGACCAACTTTATCTTTACAAAGCATGCAAGCATTTCAGGCGAGCAGCTTTATCTCGGACTCAAAGAAAAGGCTATCCTCGTCAGACATTTCAACGCACCAAAAATTTGTGATTACTGTCGCATCACTGTAGGCACAAAAGACCAGATGGACGCCTTGATCCTTGCGATAAAATCCATGATTTGAAAGGAAGAATCATCATGAGAACCTGCGAAATCAACAGAAAAACCAACGAAACCGATATCTCGCTCAAACTCAATATCGACGGCAGCGGTCAAAGCAGTATTGTGACCGATTGCGGTTTTTTGGCACACATGCTGACGCTGTTTGCCAAGCACGGTGGCTTTGATCTTGCGCTTACCTGCAAGGGTGACAGCGAGGTGGATTTCCACCACACGGTTGAGGACGTTGGAATTTGCCTTGGCGACGCGTTTGCAAAAGCGCTTGGAGACTGCAAGGGAATTTTCAGATACGGGGATATTATTCTTCCCATGGACGAGGCGCTGATGCTTTGTGCAGTTGACGTTTCCGGCCGTCCTTATCTTGGCTACAACGTCACGATTCCCACCGCGCGCGTAGGCGATTTTGATACCGAGCTTGCCGAGGAATTCTGGCTTGCTTTCGTGCGTCGCGCGGGATTGACCCTGCATCTTCAAATGCTGGCCGGCAAGAATTCGCACCACATCATTGAGGCCGAATTCAAGGCCGCGGCTCGCGCGCTGGCCAAAGCATGTGCGATAGACCAAGCAAAAGCAGGCCAAATTCCCTCTACGAAAGGCGTATTATGACAACCATTATTGATTACGGTGTTGGCAATTTGTTTTCGCTTGCCTGCTCGCTTGAAAAGATCGGTGAGCAAACCGAGGTAACCTCGGACGCCGAGAAAATCATGAAAGCCGAAAGAATCATCCTTCCCGGCGTAGGCGCGTTTGAGGACGCAGCCAAAAAGCTCAGAGACAGCGGCCTTGATCAACTTCTTTTGGCAAAAGCTACTATGGGGACTCCCATTCTCGGCATTTGTCTTGGCATGCAAATGCTGTTTGACGTCAGCTACGAATTCGGAGAGCATCAGGGGCTGGGCTTGATTCCCGGTAAGATCAAGCCAATCTCCCCCGTGATCGGTGATCTGAAATCCCCGCAGATGGGCTGGAATAGCCTGATTTTCCCTGCCGACAAGCCCAAGCACCCGATTTTTAAGTACGTCAACCAAGGCGATTACGTTTATTTCGTCCACTCTTATGCAGCGATGGATTGTGACGAGTCGGTCACCGCGCTGACCGAATACGGTGCGCTTCTGACCGCGGCAGCCTGCCACGGCAACGTATGCGGCACTCAATTCCATCCCGAAAAGAGCGGTAACGTAGGACTTGCGATCCTGCGTGCGTTTACCGAGATACCTACTACACAACCTTAATTTGGAGAATATTATGATTCTTTTTCCCGCGATTGATCTCATAGACGGTAAAGCAGTACGCCTGTATAAGGGTGATTATGCACAAATGACCGTATACAGCGATGATCCCGTATCCGTCGCAAGATCGTTTGAACAAGCCGGTGCTACGCATCTGCACGTTGTGGACCTGCAAGGTGCGCGTGACGGCGGCACTCCCAATTTCAGGACCGTTGCCAATATCATTCAGGGCACTTCCCTTTGCGTTGAGATAGGCGGCGGTATCCGCGACATGGATACAGTTGAAAAATACCTGAATGCAGGGGCGTTTCGTGTCATTCTGGGCACGGCGGCTTTGACCGACCCCGAGTTTCTTGTGCAGGCGGTTACCAAATACGGCGACAAAATTGCCGTAGGTGCAGATCTGCGCGACGGCATGGTGGCAACACACGGTTGGCTGGAGACCTCACAGGTCAGCGGATATGAGTTTATTGCCGAGATGCAGCGCATAGGTGTACGAGTAATCATCTGTACGGATATTTCCAAGGACGGCGTGATGGGCGGTACCAACCGTGAGCTCTATCAATCCTTGCAAGAGAAGTTCCCGGACATGATGTTCACCGCCTCTGGCGGCATTTCGGATCTTGAAACCGTCAAAGCACTCAATGGCATGAACATGTACGGAGCGATCCTTGGAAAAGCACTCTACACAGGCGCGCTGGATCTGGCTACGGCCGTCAAGGAGGTAACGCAATGATCACCAAACGCATCATTCCCTGCCTGGACGTCAAGGACGGTCGCGTTGTCAAGGGCGTCAACTTCGCAGGCCTGCGCGACGTCAATTCCCCCGTAGAGCTTGCCAAATATTACAGCGACAACGGTGCTGACGAGCTTGTTTTTTACGATATCGCTGCATCCGCAGCCCAAAGGGCTCTCTTTACCGATATTCTCACAGAAACGGCCAGAGAGGTATTTATTCCCCTTACCGTGGGCGGCGGCATCAATTCCCTTTCGGATTTTGAGCGCGTGCTCGCTTGCGGTGCGGACAAGGTCAGCGTCAATACGGGCGCGATCAAGAATCCCGATCTGATCTATGCGGCGGCAAGAAAGTACGGCAGTCAATGCGTTGTACTTTCTGCCGATATCAAGCGCGTGGGCGGCACGTTCCGCATCTTTGCCAAGGGAGGCAGAGAAAACACGGGCATTGAGGCCCTTGAATGGCTCAGACGCGCCGAGCAAAACGGCGCGGGTGAGATCGTGGTCAACTCGATTGATACGGACGGCGTCAAGCAAGGCTTTGACCTTGAGATGCTGGAACAGGTTTGCAATACGGTCAACGTACCCGTGATCGCTTCGGGCGGCGCGGGCTGCGTGCAGGATTTTGTCACGCTGTTCAAATCTGTGCCCGGCGTGGATGCGGGCTTGGCCGCATCGGTATTCCATTTTGGAGAAATCAAAATTCCCTCGCTCAAGCAAAGCCTGCACGAGCAAGGGATCATCGTAAGGAGATAAATATGTTGGAAATCAAGGATTTGAAATTTGATCAGAACGGCCTGATCCCCGCTATCGTCGTAGATGCACAGGACGGCAAGGTTCTGATGCTGGCTTATATGAACGCAGAGAGTCTGCAGATCACCATGGACGAAGGAACGACCTGCTTCTGGTCACGCTCCAGACAAGAGCTATGGAGAAAGGGCGCAACCTCGGGTAACCGTCAGCACGTGCTGTGTATCAAGGCGGATTGCGACCGCGACACGTTGACCGTACTTGTCAATAAGGACGGCCCCGCTTGCCACACGGGCGCGGAGACCTGCTTCAACGATCTGGTTTACACGAGCGGCACAGAAGCGCCCTTCTCGCTCAATACACTGGAAGCTCTGCTTGCGGACAGACGCGAAAAGATGCCCGAGGGCTCTTATACCACTTACCTGTTTGCCAAGGGTATGGATAAGATTCTGAAGAAGGTGGGCGAGGAATCCACCGAGGTCATCATCGCGGGCAAGAATCAGGATAAGGCCGAAGCTATTTACGAGATCGCAGACCTTGCCTACCACGTCATGGTCATGATGAACGAAATGGGCATCTCGGTCGACGAAGTCAAGGCCGAGCTTGCGTCCAGACATATCATCGACCATAAGGTCAAGCAGGAGAAGATGAAATAAGTAAAGAATAAGCACTTATGAGAACCTTACGGAACTCATAAGTGCTTTGCTTTTTAGGATTTATTCTTCGGGGACGTAGTTGTAGTGAATGGTGGCTCTTGCCAAACCATCATTGCTGGCCACAGGACTAATATTATAGCTTGCCCATTGCTCCTCTGTCCCTGTATAGTATATGTTTTTCAAGCTCATACAATCAGTAAACATATGCTCTCCCAACGACGTTACGCTACCGGGTATAGTAATTTGTCGCAACGCCGAACACCCAGAGAAAGCTGACTTGCCAATATATGCTACCCCTTCCGGAATATCGATCTGCTCCAAAGATGAACAATGAATAAACGCAGCCTGGCCAATGCTCGTTATTCCCTGCGGAAGGGTAATTTCAGTAAGATTGGTGCACCCGTCGAATTGAAAATCCCCAATGGTTGTAAAGCTGCCCGACAAAACCATGTCAGTCAAGCCAACGCAGTGTTGAAAAGCATATTGACCTATTCCCCTTATTTCACTCAGAGATACGGAAGAAACAGTTTCGTCATAGCCAACAATCCAGCCATCAACAAGATGAACGCCATCTTTGACCTCAATAATTCCGGTGCAGTTTGTAAAAGCTTCGTAACCAATTTCGGTAACACTATTTGGAATCGTAATGCTTTTCAAGCCAGTACAGCCAGAGAATGCACCTCCACCAATACTCGTCACACTATTCGGAATCGCCACTTCTTTCAATCCTGCACAACCTTCAAACGCACCGCTACTAATCTCTATCACACTATCAGGAATCGTCACTTCTTTCAATCCCGTACAACCTTCAAAAGCATCGCCTCCAATTTCGGTTACGCTATTAGGAATTGTCACACTTTTCAAGCCTGTACAACCGCTGAATGCCATTGTTCCAATTGTTGTCACGCTATCAGGAATCTTACTGTTCTTGCATCCAAACATCATAATTCCGGATGATGTTATAATCAAGCAATCTTCTACACTGTAAAAAACTGTATTTTCTTCTGCAACGGTAATGCTGCTCAAATCAGAGCATCCTTTGAATGCACCAAAATACATATTCTGAACACTCGCGGGAATATGTATTTTTTTCAATCTCGAGCAGTTTTCAAATGCTCTTGCCCCAATTTCAATTACACTATTCGGAATGTTCACTGTTTTTAATTCCGTACAGCCAGCAAACGCTCCTCTACCGATTTTTAGGATGTCATCAGGGATCTCGCTTTTTTTACATCCCAATACAAGAATACGCGTTTCCGTTTCTATCAAACAATCATCTTGACTGTGATAAACAGGATTTTCTTCCTCTACGATTATTTTATTTAAATCAGGGCAATTAATAAAGGCATACCTTTCAATATTCGTCACACTCGCAGGAATAGTGATGTTCTTCAAGCCCACACGTCCTTCGAATGCAGACTCTCCTATACTGATTACATAATCGGGAATAATGCTTGTTTTACATCCCGCAATCAACGTATTAGACTCTGTTTCTATGATACAGTTATTCTTACTATGGTAATTCGGATTATCCTCCGCTACCATAATACTCTTCAAATCAGGACACCCCGCAAAAGCTCCCCCATTTATGCTTGTCACGCTTGCAGGAATTGTGACGCTTTGCAAGCCATCGCATTCAAAAAATCCCCAAATATGCGTGACAGCCTCGCCATTTGGCGAAATATCCGGAATTACAACTTCGCCTTGACAGTTTGTGCCTTTTACAGAACAGGTTCCATCTCCCCGTGAGTAATATTCCAATTCGCATGAAGAATCTTTGTCACACGATACTAATGCAGACATCGTAAGCAACATTACTATCAACAAACATAAGACTCTTTTCATTCCCTTTCTCCTTTTCTGCTTACCACATAATTCGCATTATTTGGTGAAAATATTTTATTATATAAGAAATTATACGCTCCAAATACCGATTTGTCAATAAAAAGAGTAAAATTGTTTAAAATCAAAAAATCGGCGCGCCAAACCAACCGTCGAGGACCTCAGCCCTTACGGAGTTTACACCAGAACGGACAACCTAATTCGCGGACCGTCGGGGACGCCGGTCCCTACAACGCGAGAATATTCATCCGAATGCGTGACCTGATTCGCGAGACGTGGGCTGGAGGCGCGACGTAAAGCCCCGCCCTACGGAGCCGCGTTCGGTTGTTCGTAGGGGCGGATATTATCCGCCAGCCCGTAATAGGTTTATGAGAGGATCATCCAAACGGCTGTCCTATCTCATTGCGTGCGGGAGGATGAATTTGCTTTGCAAATATTCCTCCCCTACGGATTTACATCCGAATGCGTAACCTAATTCGCGGTGCATTCGTGAATGCCCCCTACGAAACACCCGAACGCACATATCAAAGACCGCGACAAGGCTTGTCGCGGTCTTTTGCTGTATATTATTCTCTCTCGCAAAACGCGCCGTTGGTGAAGTCCGGGAAATTGACGGGTGCGCCGCCTTTGGCGATTGACATCTCGGACAGCGGGGTGACTGCCATCCAAGCAGCGGCGTCGTAGACGTCGATGGGGCAAGGTGTGCCGTTTCTGACAGCCTCAATGAACGCGTCGTATACAAGGCCGTCCATGCCACCGTGGCCGCCGCGAATGCCCTCCTTGAGATACTTCTCCCAAACAGGATGCTCGTACTTTTCAAGGTACTTTTCTGCGTTGTTCCACTGCACAGACCAATTCCAATGGTCTGCGGGCGTGAAATCGGAATCCAAGTAAACAGAATTGTTGTCCTCCATATACATGCCAAGCGTACCGCGCACGGTAAATCTTCTGCTGTATGCTCTGGGCAACGTTGTATCAAGGCTGAGCGTAATGGTTTCGCCGTTTGCGCACTTGATGATGGTGGTCACCACGTCCCCCTGTGCGAAATTCGCAGTCCGAAGCGTGGGATTGACGTTGTCGTGCTGCTTAGCATATTCGTTCATGCCGCGCGACTTGCTTGCAACCGAAACGAGACTTAAGAATCTGTTGCCTCTGTTGATGTTCAGAATCTGTGCGATCGGGCCAAGCTCGTGCGTGGGATAGTTCTCGCAGTTTCTGTGCAGATAATTGCGCAGTCTGTAGTGTCTGTTCTCCTGACCGTAAGCGATCTCATCGCGCAAATCGTGGCAGTAGCCACCTTCGCAATGCACGATCTCGCCAAAAAGTCCCTGCTTGATCATATTCAGGACCATCATTTCAATTCTGCCGTAGCAGCAATTTTCAAGGAACATAAAGGGCGTTTTGGTGCGCTCGTAAGCGCGGACCATATCCCAGCATTGGTCAATCGTATAAGCACCGCCGACTTCCATACCGACGGCAATGCCCTTTTCCATGGCTTCAATGGCAATCGGCACGTGGGATTCCCACGAAGAAAGGATCAGAACAGCATCCGCAAGCGCGGGATCCAGCACCTCATGCCAGTCTGTGCTTGCAAAAGGCTTTTCAAATCCACGTCCGACAATGGCATCCACGGCCCAATCAACTCTGTCCTGATACGTATCACATACCGCAGTCACGACCATATTATCCATATCCAAAAGGCAATTCTGCAGCATGTATCCGCCTCTGCAGCCAAGGCCTATAATCGCCACTCTGACTTTTTCCATCGTGTTATCCTCCCGTGATGAATTCATCCCATATATCATATCATCTTTTTGGTATGATGTCAAGAATTTTACAAAAGTCTTGCAATATGTCTTTGATTGTGCTATAATGATCCCAATGTCATTTCATAAACGGAGTTATATATGAACATTATTGTTGTTGGTGCCGGTACGGTCGGCTCGGTCATTTGCAACCAGCTCGCAACCGAAAAGCACGATATTACGTTGGTCGACCAGGATATGGCCGTTCTGACAGAAACATCCAACAAGCTGGATATCATTGGCGTTCACGGTAACGGCGCATCCGTGCCCACACTGCGCAAGGCAGGAGCGGACAAGGCGGATCTGCTGATCGCCGTGACCGATCAGGATGAATTGAATATTCTTTGCTGTGCGTCTGCCAAAAAGCTTGGCACGAAGAATACGGTTGCGCGCGTGCGTAATCCCGAATACAGCGAGCTGATGCAAATGCTCAGCAAGGATCTGAACCTTTCGCTGACCATCAATCCGGAGCTCTCGGTTGCAAAGGAGATCTCTCGTATGCTCAGATTCCCCTTCGCTTCCAAGATCGATACTTGCTATCACGGCCGTGTGGAGCTTGCGGAATTTACGGTGGAGGAAGGCTCTGTGCTTTGCGGACTGACGCCCGCACAGATCCACACCAAGGTCGGTCTTCACTTTCTGATCTGCTGTGTGCTGCGCAAAAACGAGGCCTATATCCCTAAGGGCGATTTCGTCCTGCAAGCCGGTGACACCGTATGCATGACTGCGCACAATGACGTCATGGTGCAGTTCTTCAAAGCAATTGGCGCGTACAAGCATCCCGTTCGTGACGTTCTGATCGTTGGTGGAGGCAGAATGACCTACTACTTGCTCACGCTCTTGCAAAAGAACAAGATCAGCGCCACGGTCATTGAACCCAACAAAGCACGCTGCCGTGCTTTGGCCGAGCAATTTGATTGCACCATCATCCATGAGGATGGTACAAAGCAAGCTGTTCTGCATGAGGAAGGGGTCGCCAATACGGACGCTTTCATCGCGCTCTCCGATGAGGATGAGGAGAATGCAATCGTTTCCCTGTACGCAAAATCTCAAAACACCAATAAGATCATTACGCTGATCAAAAATATGCAGTACGTGGATCTGTTCAAGGGTGTTGGATTGGACAGCATCGTCTCGCCCAAATACTCGACCTCAAATGAGATCGTCAGATACGTCCGTTCTCTGGCAATGACCAAGGACATTCAGATCGAATCTCTGCATAAGCTGATGGACAACCGATTTGAAGCTTTGGAAATCATGATCAACGACCATGTGGAGGGCGTGACCGGGATTCCGCTCAAGCAGCTCAAGATCAGACAGGATATTTTGATCGCAACCATCGTACACAAGGACAAGATCATAACCCCTTCGGGTAATGATAAAATGGAAAAGGGCGATACCGTTATCCTGATCACCAAGGGCGAACACATTGACGATATAAAGGATATTTTGAAATAATTATGAATTACCGAATGCTTCGCTATTTGCTTGGCTGCATTTTGCTCATAGAAGCGATCCTTTTGTTGCTTCCGTTGGCGACAGCCATGATATACAAGGAAGATATTCTTCCCTTTGTATATACGATATGTATATTGCTTGTCATATCGGTCCCCTGTGTCATTCTCAAGCCCCAAAACACGCACATTTACGCAAGAGAAGGATTTATCTGCGTATCTGCTGCCTGGATCCTGCTTTCCGTATTCGGAGCACTTCCGTTTGTGTTCAGCGGCGTGATCCCGAATTTTATTGACGCTCTTTTTGAGACTGTTTCGGGTTTTACGACGACCGGTGCTTCTATTCTGACTGCCGTGGAGGGCTTTCCCCGCAGTATTCTGTTTTGGAGAAGCTTTACGCACTGGGTGGGCGGCATGGGCGTGCTTGTGTTTATGCTGGCTATCCTGCCTTCTGCAGGCGGTGAAGCCATTCACCTGATGCGCGCAGAGGTTCCAGGGCCTACAAAGGGCAAGCTGGTTCCCAAGATGCGCCAGACTGCGCTGATCCTGTACGGCATCTATATCGTATTGACGTGCATTGAATTCATTGCTCTGTTGCTTTGCGGATTTCCATTGTACGATTCGATCGTTACTTCCTTTGCAACTGCAGGAACCGGCGGATTTTCGGTACTCAACAGCTCGATTGCCGGATATGCCAATCCCGCTGCGGAATGGGTGATCGCCGTATTCATGATCCTGTTTGGCATTAACTTCAACCTGTTCTTCTTGGTTTTGATCGGCAAGGCCAAGGAGGCGCTCAAAAGCGAGGAGCTCAAGGTGTATCTTGGCGTGATCACGGTTTCAGTCGTTGCTGTTTCGTTAAATATTTTCCATTTGATCGGAAATTTTGGAGACTCCGTTCGAACAGCATTTTTCCAAGTGGCCTCCATTATGACGACAACCGGCTTTGTTACGGTGGAATTCAACGATTGGCCTGTACTGTCCAAAACAATTCTCACACTTCTCATGATCATCGGTGCTTGTGCAGGCTCTACCGCAGGTGGCTTGAAGATTTCAAGAATCCTCATTCTGTTCAAGAATATTTTCCGGGAGATCAAGCATATGATCCGCCCCAGATCGGTCAACGTCGTACGTGTGGACGGCGAGGTGATCTCTGATGAAACGGTTCGTTCTGCTACCGGATATCTGACCGTATATATGTTGGCCATTGTCATTTGCGTGGTGTTGATTGCAATTGACGGTTACAGTATGGAAACCAATATTACCGCTACCCTTTCCTGCATCAACAACATCGGCCCTGCGCTTGGCGACCTTGGTGCAATGGGTAATTTCTCGGTTTTCAGTCCCTTTTCCAAGGTTGTTTTAACACTCGCAATGCTCTTGGGCAGATTGGAATTCGTTCCCATGATCGTATTCTTCTCCCCTTACGCATGGAAAAAGAGATAAATTTCATAGAAAAAGCAGACGGCAATGCCGTCTGCTTTTCTTTCATTTCGTAATGATTTCGGGCTTTCCTTGGCTTCGATAAGTCGCCAGTACCAGTCTTACTGCCTTTGCGGCTTCCCTTGCGTCGATCTCGAAGTGTCTGCCGGTTGCTACACAATCATAGAAATCAGCGATCAAAGCACCGTGACCACTGCCGTAGCATGCTTTTCCAAGCGCATAGGCAACGTCCTCATAATGCTCGTGACGCGTACCGTAGATCACATCCTTGGGCATAAGCTTGATCCATTCACCGTCAGCCTTGAGTGTGATCTCCACCGGGCAGTCGGTCGGGCCGCCGTTGGTCGCATAAAAGGTAAAGCCGTTGTTTTTCTCGCCGGCAAGAATGACTGCAGTATCCTCTACCTCGATCTCATCGGAAAGCGTCATACAGGAAATCTGCCCTTGCAGAGTCTCGGGCATGCCTACCAGCCATTGAACAAGGTCAAGCGTGTGTAGTGCCTGATTGATCAGCACACCGCCACCCTCAGTCGCCCATTTTCCTCTCCAGTCGCCGGAACGGTAATAGTTGGCATCTCTGTACCACGTCACGCTTGCAACGGCACAGAGCGAATTTTTGCCTTTCAAGTAGGTCTTAACTGCCTGGTTGGCGGTATTGTATCTGTTCTGGAAGCAAACTCCCAGCTGCGCCCGGCTTTTATCGGCTGCTTCAATTACACGAACGATCTCCTCTTCCGAAATACAGATGGGCTTTTCACAAAGCACGTTGATATTTCTTTGGAGCGCTGCCACGATCATATCTGCATGCAGATAATGCGGCGTGCAGATATGCAGAACGTCAATCTCTTCGTGATCAAGCATATCAATAAGATCGGTATAATGACGCTCGCCCGGAGCATTTTCCAGCTTCTTGGGATCAACGTCGCATACGGCGACGATGGTATGGCCCAGTTGGCCCAGCACCTGCTCGTGCAGTCTTGCAATATTGCCGTAACCGACAATCGCGGATCTCATAGTGTCCTCCTTATTTGCTGCCGAAAGTACCTGCCGTATCTGCTACAGCGCCGTCCTCGCAATTCTTCTTGACTGATTTTGCAACGTGCTCCTGCAGCTCCTTATAGTAACGATCCTCGTCAACAGGCAGCGAGATGGTCTCGCCGTTGTTCCAACCGGAAAGCTCCATAGCGTTCATCATTTCCACGCCGTTGATACCCTCGGTACCGTCCACGAACAAAGGCTCTTCGCCGCGAATTGCTGCAATGAAGTTGTTGATAATGCCCATGTGCTGGGGATTTTCGCCGTCGGTTTCAACCTCAATCTTGGTGCACTTGGGAGGCATAAAGCCGGTATCTGCACTTCTTGCCCATTCCTGGGAATCGTTTTCGTTCTGCCAATAGAACAGCTTGTTGTTCTCAACCAGCAGCTTGCCCTTGGTACCTGAAATCTCAAAGCGGTTGGTACCGGGAGCCTCGCCGGTAGTGGTAATAAACATACCGGTCGCACCGTTCTTATACTTGAAGAACGCGGTAACCTCGTCCTCAACCTCGATATTGTGCCACTTGCCGTACTGGCAGAAGCCGTTGATCTCTACGGGCATCTCGCCAACAACCCACTGAACAAGGTCGATCTGGTGCGGGCACTGGTTGATCAGTACTCCGCCGCCTTCGCCTTCCCAGGTTGCACGCCAGCTACCGCTATCGTAGTACTGCTGGGTGCGGTACCAGTCGGTAATGATCCAGGTCACGCGCTGCAGTTCACCAATGCCGCCGCCCTGTACGATCTCACGCATCTTGCGGTATACGCAATTGGTGCGCTGGTTGAACATCATGGCAAACAGCGCCTTGCTGTTCTTTGCGCACTCGTTCATTTCCTTGACCTGCTTGGTATAAACGCCTGCGGGCTTGTCACAAATGACGTGAATGCCGCGCTTGAGGCACTCCATAACCATCTCGGGATGGAAATAGTGAGGTACGACAACCATCACCATATCGCAAAGACCGCTGTCCAGCATATCGATATAGTTATCAAAATATGCAACGTCCTGTCCTTGCGTTCTTGCCTTCATGGCCTCTACCTTGGCGGGATTGTTATCACAAAGCGCAGTGATCACACCGTTCGGAATTTTGCCGGGAAGGAAAAGGCCTGCCATATAGTGCGTGCCCTGGTTACCAAGACCGATAATACCAACTCTTACTTTTTCCATTTTTTGTCTCCTTTACAGATTGTTCTGAATGTATTGAATACTGCGCTTTACCTGCTCCATGGGATCGGGCATGGTTGCGGCGTTATCCTGTTCTACCAAGAAATACTGTGCTCCTGCTGCCTTCATCCGCGGGATCAAAGCGGCAAAATCAATGTTGCCGTCACCCACGGGAGCAAACACGGGAGTAAAGCCCCCGAGAGCCTCTGCTGAATTGGCAATCATATAATCCTTCAGATGCACGCAGCAGATTCTTCCCTTCAAGCGGTCGATCGTAGCGCCGAGATCAACACCGCCATACTGCAGCCAGTAGGTATCCAGCGTGAAGTTGATATTGGGTGCATTCTCAATGATATAATCAAACACGGTCTGACCGTTATGCTTAAAAAATTCAAAGTGATGGTGATGATAGAAGAACGAAAAGCCGTTGGCCTTCATGACCTCGCCTGCGCGATCCAGCTGCTCGATCATCGCCTTGCAGCGACTCTCGTTTGCAATTTCATTAGGCGGCATGGCTCCAAGACCGATATTCTTACAACCAAACTTATCGTGCTCCTCCATGAGTGCCTGCGTGTCCTGTATGATGCGATTCATGGGAACGTGCGTCAGTACGATAGGCAATCCGGTCTGATTGCTGACGCGGGCGATTCTGTCCGGATCAAATGCACCACCCGAATACTGGATATAGGAATATCCCATCTCCTTGAGCTTTTGTGCGGCCTCGAGGAAATGCTCCTCGGTATCCAGATAATTGCGAATTGAAAACAAATTAAGTCCCGCTTGCATGCTTGATATATCCTCCTTGCGCTTCAACGTAGCCGTTATTGATCAAAATCTCCTTGAGTGCGTTGACTGCAGCGTCAAACGCTTGGTCGTTGTTTGCAAACGTATATTTATTCTTCATTTCCTGATTATCAATGTCAGAATACCCTGCAAACACTCTCAAATGAGGCTCCAGCGTCAGAACCGCATCGCGGTCGGGATCTATCATACCGACAAGCTTGTCAATCAAACCGTCACCGTGTCCTGCGGGAACGATCTCTCCCGTAGATGCAATGACGTCCTTGATATGGAAATAATCCACCTTGCCATGCAGCGCCTCAAGCGTTTCGGCTGCGGGCTGATCCACCTGCAAGAAGTTCGCAGGATCGTATACGTAATACAATCCGTCCACGTTCTGCATGACCTTCAGCACACGGTCAAGCGTATCGCCGTAGATATCCTTTTCGTTCTCGTGACACAGCATGACGCCGTGGCGGTTGGCAACTTCCACCATGCGGCCAAGATACTCATATACCTGCTCGGGCTGATCGTAAGCATTGAAAAAGCTGAACATACGAATGCGCTTTGCACCCAATACGCATGCAAGCTCACATACGTGCTCCACGACCTTCAGATATTCATCAATATCTACCGTAATATCGATCTTACCCAAAGGAGAACCGACAGACCACACCGAAATACCCGCGGCTGCCAGCGTCTCTTTGATTTGTGCAGCCTCCTCGAGTGACAAATCCTTTACGTTCTTTCCCGCTACGGAGCGCAACTCGGTCAATGCAATCCCGTTGCGCTGCATTGCTTCAATCTGACCGGAAAGCGAAGGATTCGCCTCGTCAGAAAAAGCACATAGTCTTATCATGATAACCTCCCAAAGACATAACTGTAAAAAAAGCTAAAAATTTCAGCTAAAATCCCTTGCATAATTCGCAAATCCCATTGCTTTTTTTACAATTATATTGTACAATATACATAACGCAATGTCAAGTATGTTACGAGCAACATTTCCTAACTTTTTAAAAAACTATTCATCAGACGAGGTACACAATGAAGCAATTTATGGACCGCGATTTCCTGCTATCCAACCAAACGGCCTCTACGCTCTATCACGAGTATGCGGCAAGCATGCCCCTTGTGGACTATCACTGCCACATCGATCCCAAGGAGATCTGGGAGAACAGACAGTTTGAAAATCTGACGCAGATCTGGCTTGGCGGCGACCATTACAAATGGCGTATCATGCGCTCCAACGGCGTTCCCGAGGAGTATATCACCGGAAACGCTCCCGACCGCGAAAAGTTTCAAAAGTTTGCAGAGGCTCTGCCCCGCTGTGTAGGCAATCCCATGTATCATTGGTGCCATCTGGAGCTCAAGACCTATTTCGGTTACGAAGGTACGCTCAACGGCAATACTGCCGAGGAAGTATGGAATCTGTGCAACGAAAAGCTCAAGACCATGCGTGCAAGAGACTTTATCAAGGCAAGCAACGTTGCTATGATCGGTACGACCGACGATCCTTGCAGCGACCTCGCATACCACGCGCTGCTCGCAGGTGCAGGACTTGATACAAAGGTTTGCCCCAGCTTCCGCCCCGATCCCGCACTCAATATGCACAAGAAGGGATTTGTGGAATATATTGCTAAGCTTTCTGCAGCCTCCGGTATTGAAATCAAAACGGTTGCCGACGTAAAAGCTGCCCTCTCTGCCCGGATGGATCACTTTGCTGCACACGGCTGCCGCGCAAGTGACCACGGTCTTGATTACATTATGTTCCGTACGGCAAGCGAGAATGAGATTAACGCTGCTCTTACTGCCGCTCTTGCAGGAGAGGTTGTTCCCATGGAGCTTGTGGAGGCTTACCAGACCGAACTGCTTTTGTTCTGCGGACGCGAATATGCAAAGCGCGGATGGGTGATGCAGCTTCACTTCAGCTGCATGAGAAACCCCAACAGTCGCCGTTTTGCAGCGCTTGGCCCCGATACAGGCTTTGACTGCATTGCCGTGACCGACAGCTGCGCAGCTCTTTACCGTCTGATGGACGCGTGGGATAAGGATGAATCCCTCCCCCGCACCGTACTCTACAGTCTCAATCCTGCAGACAACCAGTGGATTGACACGCTGCTGGGTGCATTCCAGGACAGCTCGATTCCCGGTAAGATCCAGCACGGCAGCGCCTGGTGGTTCAACGACAACAAGGTAGGCATGCAGGATCAGATGACCAGCCTTGCCAACCTCGGCATTCTCGGCAACTTTATCGGCATGCTGACCGACTCCCGCAGCTTCTTAAGCTACACCAGACACGAGTATTTCCGCAGAATTCTCTGCAATCTGATCGGCACATGGATCGAAAACGGAGAGTATCCCTGCGACATTGAGACCGCAGGCGCACTCGTTCAGGATATTTGCTATAACAACGCGGCCCGCTATTTTGAACTGTAAAAGGAGACTTTCACTATGCAAATGACGTTTCGCTGGTACGGCGAAGGCAACGATAAGATCAGCCTTGCCGATATCAAACAGATCCCCGGAGTGACCGGTATCGTCTGGGCTCTGCACGACAAGATGCCCGGTGAAATCTGGCAGCCCGAGGAAATTGCCAAGGTTAAAGCGCAGCTGGACGAATATGGCTTTAACATGGACGTTGTTGAATCGGTTAACGTGCACGACGACATCAAGATCGGCCTTCCCACAAGAGATGGCTACATTGAAAACTACAAGCAGACTATCCGCAACCTTGCTCCCTTTGGCGTCAAAGTTATCTGCTACAATTTCATGCCCATCTTTGACTGGACCAGATCCAACCTGTTCCATCCCGTGGGCGACGGATCGACCGCGCTATTTTATGAAAAGAACATGATTCAGGACGACTACAACGCCATGGCCAAGTACATTCTGGACTTCACCGAAAAGTACAACATGTCCTTCCCCGGGTGGGAGCCTGAGCGTATGGCAAAGCTGGATCAGCTGTTCAAGGCTTACGCTGACGTGGATCACGAAAAGCTGTGGGCTAACCTCAAGTATTTCCTTGAAGCGCTCATGCCCGTTTGCGAGGAGACCGGCATCAAGATGGCCATTCACATGGACGATCCGCCTTGGGATATCTTCGGTCTGCCCAGACTTCTGGTGGACGAGCCCTCGATCGACCGTTTCCTTTCCATGGTGGATCACCCCTGCAACTGCCTGACGCTCTGCTCAGGAAGTTTGAACGCAAACCCTGACACCAACGTAGCAGCCATCGTGCGTAAGCATTGCGACAGAATCGCGTTTGCGCACATCCGTAACGTCAAGCACTTTGAGAACGGCGACTTCTCCGAGGCCAGCCACCGCGATTGCGACGGCGACACGGGCATTCTTGATATTCTCAAGGCTTATCACGACAATGGTTACGAGGGCTACATCAGACCCGACCACGGCAGACACCTATGGGGTGAGGGCCCCGGTACCGTCAGACCCGGTTACGGACTTTATGACCGTGCGCTTGGCATTATGTATATGCTGGGCGTTTGGGATATACTTGATAAATTAAAAGGAGAATGATAGATTATGATTAACTTACCCTTGAATATTGACTATACCGGCAAGGTCGTAGTCGTAACCGGTGCAGGCGGCTTGATCTGCGGTGCTATGGCTCGCGCATTTGCACAGTGCGGCGCAAAGGTTGCAGCACTTGACCTCAACGAAGAAGCAGTTTTGAAGCTGGCTGATGAGCTGAATGCAGAAGGCTTTATCTGCAAGGGCTACAAGGCTAACGTGCTGGATCCCGAGGCGCTTGAAGCAGTTCATGCACAGGTGCTGGCCGATCTTGGCAAGTGCGACGTGCTGGTCAACGGCGCGGGCGGCAACAATCCCCGTGCTACCACCACCAACGAGTATCATCACGAAGCAACTCCCGACGGCAAGTCCTTCTTTGATCTGGATGCCGGCGGCGTGGATTTCGTGTTCAAGCTCAACTTCCAGGGTACTCTGTTGCCCACGCAGGCATTTGCAAAGGATATGCTGGAAAACGGCGGCTGTATTCTCAACATCTCTTCCATGAATGCATACACCCCTCTGACCAAGATTCCTGCGTACTCTGCTGCCAAGGCAGGTATTTCCAACTTCACGCAGTGGCTCGCAACGCACTTTGCCGGAACGAATATCCGCTGCAACGCCATCGCTCCCGGTTTCCTGGTTTCCGCGCAGAACTATTCTCTGCTCTTTAACGAGGACGGCACTCCCACTGCAAGAAGTGCCAAGATTCTCAACGGCACTCCCTGCCACAGATACGTCAACGCTGAAGAGCTGCTGGGTGCAACCCTGTTCCTTTGCGATGACAGAAGCGCATCCGCCATTACCGGTGTCGTACTTCCCATTGACTGCGGCTTTGCTGCATATTCCGGCGTATAAGGAGGCCTCAACATGACCGTACTTGATAGATTTACCCGCGTGGGCATTGTTCCCGTGGTTGTCATTGACAAGGTAGAGGACGCAGTTCCCTGTGCCAAGGCTCTGCTTGCAGGTGGAGTGGACGTTATGGAGATCACGTTCCGTACAGCTGCTGCTCCCGAGGCAATCAAGGCTGTAGCCGAGGCTTGCCCCGATATGCTGGTAGGTGCCGGCACCGTACTGAATCTTGAGCAGTGCAAGCTGGCTTGCGAAATGGGCGCAAAGTTCATCGTTTCCCCCGGTTTTGACCGCGACGTCGTTGCTTACTGCATCGAAAACGGTATCGCAACCACCCCCGGCTGCGTGACTCCCACAGAGATCACGGCTGCGATCAACATGGGCCTGAAGGTCATTAAGTTCTTCCCCGCTAATATTTACGGCGGTCTGAACGCAATGAAGAACCTTTCTGCTCCCTTTGTGGGCATTAAGTTCTTGCCCACGGGCGGCATCAACACCGCAAACGTGCGCGAGTACATTGACGCTCCCTTTATCCAGGCTGTGGGCGGCTCCTGGATCTGCCCTCGCGCTGATATTGCTACTGGCAACTGGGATAAGATCACCGCGCTGTGCCTTGAAGCCCGCGCAGCAGCGTTCAACTAAGTAGGAGGCAGACATGGCAAAGATTATTACGTTTGGCGAGCTGATGCTCAGACTTCAGCCCAACAATTATGAAAGATTCGTACAGGCAAGCCAGGTAGAATTTACTTTTGGCGGCGGCGAGGCAAACGTTGCCGTTTCTCTGGCAAACTACGGCATGGACGCGGCGTTCGTCACCAAGCTCCCCGCACACGCCATCGGCCAGGCTGCTGTCAATTCCCTGCGCAGATATGGCGTTGACACCTCGATGATCATACGTGGCGGCGACCGCGTCGGCATTTATTTCAACGAAAAGGGTGCTTCTCAGCGTGGCTCTGTTTGCATCTACGACAGAGCAAACTCCGCAATCGCAAAGGCATCTGCGGAAGACTTTGATTGGGATAAGATCTTTGACGGAGCAGATTGGTTCCACTTTACCGGTATCACTCCCGCGCTCGGTCAGAACGTGGCTGATATTTGCTTGGAAGCTTGCAAGGCTGCAAAGGCCAAGGGCATTAAGATCTCTTGTGACCTGAACTACCGCGGTAAGCTGTGGACCCGTGCGCAGGCGCGCGAGACCATGACCAAGCTTTGCGAGTACGTGGACGTTTGCATTTCCAACGAGGAGGACGCAAAGGACGTTTTCGGCATTGAGGCTGAGGCTACCGATATTTACGGCGGCGAGATCAACCACGAGGGCTACAAGTCTGTTGCAAAGCAGCTGGCTGACAAGTTCGGCTTTGAAATGGTTGCCATTACCCTGCGCGAAAGCCACAGCGCAAGTGCCAACGGTTGGAGCGCAATGCTCTACAACGTGGCCGAGGACAAGTATTGCTTCTCCAAGAAGTACGAGCTGACCATCATTGACCGCGTTGGCGGCGGTGACTCTTTCGGCGGCGGCCTCATTTATGCGGTCCTTAACGGTAAGGATACACAGGCAACTGTTGAATTCGCTGTTGCAGCATCCGCGCTCAAGCACACCATTGGCGGTGACTACAATATGGTCACGGTTGCCGAGGTGGAAAAGCTGGCAGGCGGCGACGGCTCGGGTAGAATCCAGAGATAAACTGTTTTTCATACAAAAACGGCTGAGTCTTGCGACTCAGCCGTTTTGCTTTGAAAAATCAAGCAGTTATCTGTATTTTTCCAATACTGCTGCGTATTGCGGATTCTTCAGCAATTCAGCATGCCTGCCACCGTTCGGATGAAGCAAACTGTCAACCATCCATACCAAAAAATCGTCCGCTGCCACTGTTACTCTATCGGGAAAATACGCTTGACGAACTGCATTATCCAACTTTACTGCCTTCGCGATCTGCTTTGCTGCATACAGATTCATATCCAGCAAGTCAATAATATCCTCATCATAACCGCCTCTGAAGGTCATATCATTTCTCATTCTGCCAAGGAAGGCCTCGGCAAGCCCTGCAAAGAAAATATCGCCTGTTTCATCAAATGCATTCAGCATCAGGCGGCCGTATTTCTTTGCTTTCAGAGCTTTTTCTTTCATTGTAAGCGAACTGTCAAAGAAGATGGCGCGACCCAATTTATCACCTGCAAAAGCGACAAGCTCATACATATTTTTGCGCAAATAATAGTAATATTCGTCCGTATCTTTGGCAAACAGCTGCTCGGTCTTTTGCGCCCCGGTTGTGTACCAATCAGCAAAATTGGTTTGGTAGATCTCAAGAGCTTCTTCTGTTTTTCCTTCCGCATGAAGAATTTTTGCGCGCATATTCCATGCACTCAAACGAATCTTTTCATCTGTGCATCCTTCCAATATTCTCTCGCAGATATTCAGAAATTCATCCTTGTGAGCGATCAGAACAGCAGGATCATTGTCTGCCAGGTCCCCTGCTATATTCCACATATAGTTGCTCATGATCATATAATCATTGGGATAATCATTATGCGCCTTTATAATGATCTCTCGTGCCTTGACGGGATCACTTCTCCAAAGCTTTTTGTAAAGCAACAGGACTTCGTCAATTTTTGCCTGAATCTTTTCTTGATCATACCCCATAAGCTCGTCAAGCGTGACTCCGAAGAAATACGCCAACGGCTGCAGATTGGTAATATCCGGGTAGGTCTCACCGCGCTCCCATTTGCTCACCGCAGCACAAGTGACGTTCATCGCAACCGAGAGCTGCTCCTGTGTGATATTTTTTGCTGTACGCAAACGCTTGATGTTTGCACCAATGGTCATTTCCATATGATACCTCCATAATGAATAGTAAGCCGACGTCTGCTTCTGCTTTTATTATAGCACAATAATCTGCGCTGTAAAGGCATTGTTGGGAAACAACAATTATACCATCGGTTAATTTTTCGTAGCAATGCGATTGTATAGCTGCAAAAATTCAATAAATAAAGACGGAGATAGCGCTGATCTCCGTCTTGTTTTTATTGATTCCGCTTCCCTACCTCGCGTAAGATTTCCAGCGCGGGCGCGGGGATTCTGCCGAGGTGATCGGGCCCTACGTTGAGCAGATAGTTGACACCGCGGGCGTTGAGATGCTTTTTGATGCGAATAACCTCGTCGGCATTCTTCCAGTTGTCATCGTAATACTTAAAGCCCCAGGTGTCGTTGAGCGTGGTGGGAGACTCCACAAGCACGCCGTCCATATACTCGTCGGGGATCTCGTTATCTCCCATGGAAATATAGTCGCCAAGATCGTTTCCGATGCGGCTGTTGAGCAGACAGTCGGGCTGAATCGACTTGACAAGGTCACGCAGCTCGCGCGATTGCTCGGGCGTGATCTGATGGGGCGTGTCGCACCAAAGCAAGCACAAATCGCCATATTTGGTCAGTATCTCGCGGATCTGCGGCAGGATCTTGGCACGGAAGCATTGCTCGTAATCCTTGGCTTCGTCATTCGGAAAATCCCAGTTGTTTGTCCAATGGGTGTCGCACACGTTGAGATGCGTGGGATGATATCCACCGCCGTTGGGCTCGTGCCAGTCAAGCTCCTGCGAATAGTAAAGTCCGAACTTCAATCCGTGCTTTTTGCATGCAGCAGAAAGCTCCGCGATCACGTCGCGGCCAAAAGGCGTTGCGTCCACCACGTTATAGTTGTCGTATTCGGATTTGAACATGCAAAAGCCATCGTGGTGCTTGCTGGTCACCACCATATAATTCATGCCCGCATCCTTAGCAAGCTTAACCCATTCCTCCGCGTCAAAATACACGGGATTAAAGGCCTTTGCAAGCTGCGCATATTCCTCGTTCGGAATGCGGAAATAAGCCTGCGCCCATTCTGCAATCATATCCATGCGCTGTCCTTTGTATTCACCGGCCAGCAAGGAATAAAGCCCCCAGTGGATCATCAGCCCGAATTTTGCCTCATTTTTGAACCACTCCTTGTTATTCATAGTCTCCTCTTTCTTGGAACATATCCAAAGAATATACTGATAATTTACATTATAGCAGATACTACTTTTTGTGTCAATCACAAGACACAGAAAAAGCAAGCCTTACGACTTGCTTTTCTTTTTTGTTAACAGATAGTACCCTACATAAAAGGCTGCTATGTAAATCAAAAACAGTACGACAACACCAATTGGATACAGCACGGGATTACCACCCATAAGGTTATACAGAATATCGTAAGGCGTGCCATCGCCCTGCATCAGGAACATATAATTATAGTCCGTGAGAATGTTGACGATATATGCGAGAACACAAGTGACACTAAGTATCGAAAACGTGATGCCGATATTGTTTTTCTTCATGCTGGTCATGCCGGAGATCGCAATGTAAAGAGAGCCAAAGCCCGAAATGCAATGCGTGATACCGGAGCAGACGTTGACGTAATAGAAAATCGGATATGCGTTATAGTTCTGCGCTGCGCCGTAAGTACCTGCAAGTGCACCCAGCAAGCCAAAGATCAGCACGAAATCAAGTGCGGCTTCCTTGAGCCTGCCCTTGGAAAATGCGGCAAGCGGCAGCGTAATCAACTGAATGCTGCACAAAAACAGCGGAAGATTGCGCAAAAGCGATTGCACAGGCTCGTCTGACTGCACGCAGCTGAGCACGATTTTGATAATCTCTACGCCATCGATCAGGATCGCTGCCCAAATCAACGGCACGTTTTTATTCTTTTCCGGATGCTTGCGATAATCAAGGCCGATCCAAATAGCCAGAGCTGTCATGATCAAAACCAAAGACGTCACAAAGGTCAGATGCTGCCACGAATACGCGCCTGCGGGTTCAACCGTCAGTTCGCCAAAGCCTAAATATGCCCCCATGTCTTACTCCTTTGCGAAATTTGTCGTATTATGGTCATTATACCATAGAACTACTTTCACAAGTCAGACATGGGGGAATCTTAATAATTCTTAATATTCTGTTTGATAATCGGAAAATCCGCTGGAATAGTACTTCTCTCCGCTTGTAGTCAACCACATGGCTTCAACACCTTCCAAAGATTCAATCAAAGCGAGTCCCTCTTGGTAAGTCATGCAGAACAACGCCGTTGAAAGCGCATCACCGTCTGCCGAGCTGTCGCAGACGATTGAAACCGAGGCAAAGTAATCTGCAGGCATCAGCGTTGCGGGATCAATGATATGATGATAGCGTTTCCCTGCCACCACGTAATAGCGCTGATAAGAGCCGCTGGTGATCAAGGATTTCCCACTCAGTTGCAGATAAGCGAGGTAGCCCTCAGCACTCACGTCCGGATTTTCAACGCCTACCGTCCATCCGCTGCCATCGGGCTTTGCGCCAAGCGTGCGCACGTTGCCACCCACGTTGATCACGTAGCCGTCTATGCCCTTTTGCTCCATATGCTGTGCGATCATTTCCACGGCGTAACCCTTTGCGATTGCACCAACGTCAAGGCGCATTTGCGGATCGGCAAGCGTTACAGTGCAAGCCTGCTCGTCAATCAAAACCTTTTCGATATCGGTGTGCTGCGCCGCCTCTTGCAGCTGCTCCATGGGCGGGAGCTGTGCGTTCCATGGCTCATCCATACCGTCCTCACGGTACTCGTGCCAGATAGAAAGCACGCTGCCCATGGCAACGTTGACTTTGCCACCCGTCAGCTCATAGGCTTGCTTTGCATAAAGCAGCATGTCAATGATGCGTCGGTCCACAGTCGCGGTACGGTGCTCACCATCCACCAGCTCGTTGATCGTACACAGGTTTTCCATCCCCTCGTAGCGATGATAGATGGTAAACATCTTGTGGTATTCTTCAAGTAAAGAAAGTATCTCATCCGCCACCGCGTCAAAATCCTCTTGACTGTCGGCATACCCCGTTATGGTGGTCACGGTATCAAAATAATCAAAGGAATATTCCGAAAACTTCTGCTTTTGCTGCCTGCAAGAAGAGAGTATGCCTGCGAGCACGGATAAAAGCAAAAGAAACACAAGTAATCTTCTTTTCATTTCTTTAAGTGTAAAACGGGAGGCAAGCCTCCCGTTTTATCAAGTCTGTAATTAGCCGATCTTGGAAGCAGCCTTTACAAGGCCGTTTACCAGAATGGTGCATCCTGCAGCCTTCAGGTCCGCGTTGCCATAGTTGTCAGCTCCCATGAAACCTGCGATCTCGGAAGCGGTCTTGCCTACGCATGCAGCATCAAATGCAGCAGCCTGTACATACCATTCCTTGGCAGCACCGCCGTAAGCAACCATGCCGTAGTTGTCGCCCTGCTCCTTCTTGGTCTGAACAGCCTTGGTCAGATCATAGGTGGAAGCACCGGTAGCATCAAAGGTAAAGCCAATCTGTGCTACGTCGCTGCTTGCAACAACAACCTTGCCGTCAGCATCAACTGCTGCTGCGAAGAAGGTGGTCTCAACCTGGTTCTTACCTGCCTTTTCTTCGGTAGCATCGGTGCAGGTCTGCTCGGTGTGAACGCCAAGCTTGAGAGTGTGAGCAGAGGTAGCTGCGGAATCAGCAGCGTTGTTCACAGCCTTTTCAATAGCCAGAACAAACTCGTTGATCATGATGGTGCAACCGGCGTTGATGACTTCATCATTGCCCTTGTTACCTTCAGCAACCAGAGCCTTGACTTCATCAAGGGTCTTGCCTGCAACCAGCGTCATGAAAGCGTCAGCCTGCTCGTACCATTCCTTGGTAGCGCCACCGTAAGTGACCATGTTATAGTCCTTACCCTGCTCGTACTTAGTCTTGAAAGAGTCATTTGCAACTGCCTTACCGTCAGCAGTATACTTAACAGTGATGTCAGCGGTGTCGAGAACGCAAGATACAATCTTGCCGTCTGCGTCAACTGTAACAGCCGCTGCAGTGATGGCAACCTTGCCCTGACCGTCAGCATCTTCGGTTGCGCTGTCAGCCTTGGAAACGTTGGTGTAAACGCCAAGACCAAACTTGAGAGTCTGTGCTTCCTTGTTGCAGCCAACCAGAGTCAGAGTCGACAGCATCATAAGAGCCACGAGGAGTGCGCAAAGAATTTTTTTCATAAATTCTCTCCTTAAAATATTTTGTTGATATTCTTGATATCTTTTGCATTATAGCATACAAATATTGGCTTGTCAATACTTTTTCCACTCGGGAATTCGTTTTATCATCAAAGCTCCGCAAATACCGATCAATACACCGGAAATCGTGCCGGTTACAGCCAAAACGGCCAGATAATATCCAAGCTCGGCCGTACTCAAAAGAATCATGGCCATCAGGATTTGCCCCACGTTATGCAGCACGCCGCCTGCAACGCTGACTCCCACGACGGACAGAAAATCCAACTTTTTGAGCAGCAGCATACCAAGCAAGCTCAGCACCGCACCCGCAATACTGTAAGCAAAGCCCATCATGTTACCGAACAGTAAAGCAACGGCTACGACACGGACGAAAGAGACGAGAGCTGCCTCCTTGATACCACGTCGGTAAAGCAGAAAAATGATCACAATATTGGGCAGTCCTATCTTGATTCCCGGGATAACCGTAATGATGGGAGGAATGAGCACCTCCACGTATGCAAGTACCAGCGCAAGAGCCGTGCAAAGGCCAAGAAACGCTGTTTTTTGTGCAACGTTTTTCATTTCTCCGCCCCCTTTATGCAACGACGTCGGGCCCGCTCTCGGGATCGCGGGTCTGCACCGTGATCGCAACCTTATTCGGTAAGCACACAATGCTCTCCCCTTGCCTGGAGATCGGCTTATGCGCAGCACAGATCCCATCCGGGCAGCTTGCCTCTATAACAGACGCTTTACCGTCCTTGATCACCAATCTGTTGAGTTGTTCTCCATTCTCTCCGGTACGAATATCGATCTCTGCGTCCTGATTCAGCGGATAGGTACCAAATACTTTCCCATCCACCTTGACCACGACCTCGTCACCACCCGGTCGCAGGAAATAGAATCCCAATCCAAGGCAGATGACCACGCACAGCAGCACACAAATAAAGAGAATATCGTTTCTTAATTTTCTTCCACCGCTTTTGACGGCGGTGGAAGTTTGTTTTTCAGTATTCATATTATTGCGGTTCAAAAGGTTTCTCCAAATCCGGGAAGCTCGTATGCTTCAGGCATCCGGTCGGGCAGCTTGCAACGCAAGTACCGCAGCCGGTACACTTATCATAATCAATTCTCGCCAGATTATCCTTGACCGTAATCGCGTTCTCGGGACAATTTTTCTCGCACTTCTTGCATCCGATGCAGGCATTGACGCAAGCCTTACGAGCGTCTGCGCCCTTATCCTTGTTGTTGCACATCACGGCAACCTTGGTTTCCTGGGGCACAAGCGTAATGATATGCTTGGGACAAATATCCAAGCAGAGTCCGCAGCCAAGGCAACGTCTTGTATCAATTCTCGCAACACCGTCCTGCGTGCAGATCGCATCTGCAGGACAAGCATTTGCGCAGTCGCCAAGACCAAGACAGCCAAAATTACAAGCCTCCGGACCACCGAAGATGGCAGAAGCAGCCTTACAGGTCTCAATGCCCACGTATTCGGCCTTCATATTGACAACACCGCAGGTGCCGTTACAATGTACGTAAGCAACGACGTCCTTGGGGGCTTCGACCTCGACGCCGAGAATCTCACCGATCTCGTTTGCAACGCCCTCTGCACCGGGTACGCAAAGGTTCGGCTTTGCCTTACCGTCTGCCAGAGCAGCAGCATAGTCGTCACAACCCTTGAATCCGCAGGCACCGCAGTTGATGCCGGGCAGACACTCTCGGATCTTTTTTGCCGTTTCGTTTTCCTTGACGGCAAAAAACTTGGAAACAAGTGCAAGCAGAATTGCCAAGAACAAAGATATAGCGGCAACAACCGCCAAAGCGATTAAAACATCAATCCACATACTCGTGTATCCTCCTTTACGCAAACAGATTGTCCACGATGCCGCTAAAGCCCATGAACGCAAGGGAGATAAACGATGCTGCGATCAGTGTGATGGCAATGCCCTTGAAGGGTGCGGGCACTTTGCTTTCATCAATTCTGGAGCGCATGCCCGAGAACAGCACCATGGCCAGCAAGAAGCCAAGGCCGCAGCCCAGCGAGCTTACCATGGATTCGATGAAATTGTAGCCATCGGTGATATTGTTGATTGCAACGCCAAGCACGGCACAGTTGGTGGTAATCAGCGGCAGATAAACGCCAAGACCCTTATGAAGCGAAGGAGAAACCTTCTTCAAGAAGAGCTCCAGCATCTGCACGAGCGCAGCAATGACCAAAATGAAGATGATGGTCTGCAGATAACCAAGACCAAACTTATCCAGCACAAAGTACTGAATCGGCCAGGTTACAGCCGTTGCAAGCAGCATAACTGCGGTCACCGACACACCCATACCGGTTGCCTGATCCAGCTTCTTGGAAACGCCAAGGAACGGGCAGATACCAAGGAAGCGGCTGAGCACGTAGTTATTGACCAGCACGGAGGACATCAGAATGATAATTAAGGTTTTCATTGAGCCTGCTCCTCCTTTGCTTCAGATTGACAAGCACCGCTCGCCGTGCAATGGCCTGCAGAGGGACATCCTGCACACGAGAAGCTCTTTTTCAAGGGTGCCTTTCCGCGCGTGATGATAAACACCAGCGCAATCAGAAGACCGTAAACCAGCATACCGCCGGGAGCCTTGGTCATGATCTCGATCTTGAAGGGCTCAAGGAACGGGATCGAAATGCCTGCAAAGCTTGCATTGCCAAGTACCTCGCGTACAGTCGCCATCGCCACAAGGGCGATCGTAAAGCCGATACCCATGCCAAGGCCGTCCAGTGCGGACTTACCTACGGAATTCTTACCTGCAAACATCTCGGCTCTGCCAAGAATGATGCAGTTTACGGTAATGAGTGCAAGGTATACACCCAGCATATCGTAAAGTGCCGGGAAATATGCGTGCACGATCATTTCCACGATGGTAACGAAGCCTGCAATGATCACGATATAGCAAGGAATACGAACCGATTCGGGAATGATCTTACGCAACAGCGAGATCAGCATATTGGAGCACACAAGCACTGCCAGCGCGGCAATACCCATACCGAATGCGCCTACGACGTTGGTGGTGGTGGCAAGCGTCGGACAAGTGCCGAGAATCAGTACCAGCACGGGGTTTTCTTTGATAATACCTTTAAGCAGAATACCGAGATTGCTGTTATTCTTCATTTGCCACACCTCCTTCCAGAATCGTTACGGCCTCAAAGCAACGCAGAATTGCCTGCTTATATCCCTTGGTCGTCAGGGTTGCACCCGAGATACCATCAACAGAATCGTAATCTGCCTGCGTCTTACCGTCGAACTGACCGTAGAACTTTTCATCTGCGCAGGTAGAACCAATGCCGTCGGTTTCCTTCTGAGAAACTGTCAGAGTATCAATGATTTTGCCCTCGGGCGTCATGGATACGCGAATGACGATATATTCACCGGATGCGGGATGATACTCGTCGCCGCCGGTAATACCGTAGCCTGCACCCTTGACCTCCAGAACGTAGTTCCCCGTTGCGGTCTTGGATACAGATACGACGTTCTTGTGAATACCTTCATAAGTGGTCAGATCCACGGGAGTTTGCTCGGATGCCGCCAGAATTTGCATCTGTGCTTCCAGCTTTGCAGCAAGTGCTGCATCGTCCGTCAATGCCTTACCGGTCTCGTCCACGCCGATAAAGGTCTCGCCAACTACGCAAACGCTTCCCTTTCCGTTATCAGCGGTATAGACAGCGTCAATACCCTCAATCACTTCAACGATAAACAACTTGGTAAACTTGCCCTCGCCTGCAGGGAGTGCTGCTGCGAGATTATCTGCTAAGATCTCCTCTTCGGTACGGATATCCACCGAGCCACCTGCCAGAATGATAGAGGCGTTGATGGCGTCCCTGATGGCGTCCTTATAAGCCTGCGTGGTCTTGGTTGCACCCGAAATGGTCTCTACCGCAGCCACCTGCTCGGCATTCTTATCGGTGAAGCTTTCACCGTAAGTCTTTTCCTTGCCTAAGGTCTCGGTTGAGGACAGACACTTTGCACCGCTGACGGTGCCGTCCGCTCTGACGCCGCAGATGATCACGAAATTCGAACCGTAGCCGGTCGTGGTCAGTTGGATCACAAATCCGCCGCCCTCTTCCTTATAAGCCTGCGTAACGGTAGCGGGCAGCTCGTACGCAGAAAGATCGATGATTTCAAAGTTCTTGCCCTCGGGCATAACCTCCAGCAAGGCAGCATTGGCTGCTGCATTCTGGTTTGCCTCAATGATCGGGCCCGTGATACCATTGACAAGTGCCAGCAATACGGTCATCACCGTGCAGATTCCTACGAGAACGATAATAGACTTTACTGAGCTTTTCATGCCTTTTTACCTCCCGCTACCAGAATTCTGTGCTTTGTCCAGGAGTCAATATAAGGAGTCAGAATGTTCATGAGCAGGATCGCGAAGGAAACGCCCTCGGGATACGTGCCGAAATATCTGATCAAGAACGTGATCAGACCTGCCCCCACCGCGAAGATCACCTTGCCCCAAGCGGTTGAGGGAGAGGTGACATAGTCGGTTGCCATGAAGATCGCGCCAAGGAACAGACCGCCCGAGAGCGTCATGGTCAGCGCCATCATCACGTCAAAGCCTTCCATGAACAGGCTTGCGACGAATACGGTACCGATAAATACGATGGGGATATGCCATGTAATAACCTTGCGCACCAGCAGATACACAAAGCCGATCAGAAGTGCCAGCACGCAAACCTCACCGATTGCACCGCCGCGCAGGCCAAGGAACAGATCAAGCAAGGAAGGCAGCTGCTCAGCAGTCTCTACACTCAGAGGCGTTGCCGACGAAACGGCATCGGTCACGACCGGAAGTCCAACCTTAGCCATAGAGCCAAATGCGATGAGCATAAACACGCGCGCCGCAATCGCAGGGTTGACTACGTTGCAGCCGATGCCGCCGAACAGACACTTGACTACGATGATTGCAAACAGCGAGCCGATGACACATTGGAAAACTGTGATACCGAGATTCTGTTCCACCACGGGCAGGTTGAGTGCCAGCAAAAGACCTGTCACGGCAGCACTCAGATCTCCAACAGTTTGCTTTCTCTTGGTGATCAGGTTGAACAGTGCTTCAAATCCAACGCAGCTGGCGACACACGCAGCAAGGACGATCAAGGACTTCCATCCGAAAAGAATCACACCCGCGATCGTGGTGGGCATCAGCGCGATCAGAACGTCAAGCATGATGCGCTGCGTGGAGTTGCCACTATGAATATGAGGAGAAACGGAAAGCTTTACCTGATTGCTCATGACTTATTCTCCTCCTTTGCTTTTTCTTCTCTCAAAAATACTTTGGCAAGCTTATTGGTTTGTACCAAGGGACGGTTTGCAGGGCAAACGAAGCTACAACAGCCGCATTCCATGCAGCCGTTGACAAGCAGCTTGTCCAGTGCCTCTGCATCCTTTTTGTCATATGCGCGGAGAATCTCCGCGGGCGCAAGACCGAAAGGACAGGTGTTTGTGCACTTACCGCAGCGAATGCAGGCCGTAGTTTCGGGAAGCTTGGCTTCCTTTTCGCTCAACGCAAGAATCGCGTTGGTGTTTTTCATGATCGGTGCCTCTGCATTCGGAACGGTAATACCCATCATGGGTCCGCCGTAAATCAGCTTTGCGGGCTGCGCAGTCAAGCCACCGCAGAAATCAAAGACGTC
>JAZNYL010000010.1:0-6887 GCA_045594445.1 Eubacteriales bacterium | reverse complement strand
CTTGCCCCGCTGGGGAAGGTGGCGCCGCAGGCGACGGATGAGGTCCCCATAAAACCGCTCAAAACAATCTTGGTTGCCTATCCCATAGGACAACAAAGCCCTTTCTCCCCTTGGGGAGATGGAGCGAAGCGACAGCGGGGGGCTTTGCGCTTTCACATTTTGGATAAGAAAATAGCAGGAATCTGCTCAAATTTGAACAAATTCCTGCTGTTTTTTCGTTGATTGATCAGCCCGATGGGGCTGCGTTTTTTTATGCTCTCTGACCACTATGATTGTTTGATCCTTCCGTTGGCGCATCCACCGCGACACACGCCGCGATGACGTGTGCAGGCTTATACGGCCTTAATTTGGCCGCACATGCCGAAAGCGTGGATCCCGTGGTGACCACGTCGTCGACTAAAATCACGCACTTTCCTTTTAAGTCGGTGCAATGCTTGGGTATCGCTTCAAAGGAGGAAAACGCATTCTTTCTTCTCTGCTCTTCTCCCAGCATCTTTTGCACGCGTCCACCTGTGCGGCGAATCATTTGCACGGGCTTTGGCATGCCCAGCTCTCGCGCCAAGGACGTGCAAAGCCGCTTGGATTGATCAAAGCCGCGCTCGCGCTCAGCGCGTTTTGAGCGCGGTGCCCAAACCAGCACCGCATCCGCGGGCGTATGCCCCAATTCGGCCAGCTGCTTATAGATCGACGGTGCAAGCTCGGCCGCCAAAAACGCCTGCAGCTCGGTATTATCCCGATCTTTAAGCAAAAAGACCACGCGATTTCCCACACCCGAACGCTTTTGTGGCTCGTATTCCACCAGCTTGATCAGCGTGCCGATCCCGTGCTTGGACATGGCGTTGACCGGATGCTTGCAATCCGCCACCGGCTCGCCGCAGCAATGGCAAAGCGCCTGCTTTTGCGCATCCCATTTGACAAGGCAAGGCGCGCAAAGTGCCCGCGGTGCAGCGGAAAACGCGTCGTCCAAAAGCTGCCCGCAGGCAGCGCATCTGGGTGGAAACAACAATCTGCGCAGGATTCTGACCGTCTTTCCCATCATTTCACCTCGGTGCGCAAGCGTTGCGCAAGCCCGGTATAGCGCATGGACTGGCGGTTATTGCCCACCATTTGCGCCACGACCTCTTCTCTGCCCACAAAAATGACCATATTCTGCGCACGCGTGACCGCGGTATAAAGCAGATTACGCGTCAGCAGCATGGGAGGCGCTGAGTACATGGGCACGATAACGATGGGATATTCACTTCCCTGACTCTTATGTACCGTAATGGCGTACGCGTGCTCCAGATCCTCCAAGGAGGAAAACTCGTATTCCACCAAGCGATCGTCAAATTCAATCTCCATAACGCGATCCGAAAGATGAATGCGACGGATCACGCCCATATCTCCGTTGAAAATGCCGCTTCCCTGTGTGCCGTCGGTCTTTTCCCACGTCACGTCGTAGTTGTTTCTGACCTGCATGACGCGATCCCCTTCGCGGAACACGCAATCGCGGAAGGTATATTCACGCTTGCCCTGTGCAGGAGGGTTCATGCGGCTTTGCAGCAGCAGGTTCAGGTGATCCGTGCCACCCTCACCGCGCCGCGAGGGCGTGATGATCTGCGTGCCGGTGCGCGCCATTTCTCCGTACGTGCGGGGCAGACGGTTCTGATACAGATCCGCAACCGTAGCTGCGATCTCTGCGTCGGTTCTGCGCGGCAGGAAGAAAAAGTCGTTGTCCTTGACCGAAAGGTCGGGCATCACCCCTTTGTTGATGGCGTGCGCGTTGGTCACGATCAGCGATTTTTGTGCCTGACGGAAAATTTCGTCTAAGCACACCGTGGAAAAGTGCTCACTTTCAATCAGATCGTGCAGCACGTAGCCTGCACCAACGCTGGGCAGCTGATCCGCGTCGCCAATCAGAATAAATCTCGCACCCGGCTTGACCGCCTTGAGCAAGTGGCACATCAGCGCATTGTCCACCATGGATGCCTCGTCCACGATGATGACGTTCTCGTCCAGCAGATCCTGCTGGTTCTTGCGGAACTTACCGCCGTCCGCGTCGTCGCCCGAAAACTCCATTTCCAGCAGTCTGTGAATGGTCTTTGCCTCGGTTTGCGTGGACTCGGAAAGCCTCTTGGCTGCTCTGCCCGTGGGCGCAGCAAGAGCTACCTTATGTCCCATGCCGTCAAAAATATCGATCAGCGCACGCACGACCGTGGTTTTACCCGTACCCGGGCCACCCGTCAATATCATAACGCCGCTTTCCAGCGCCGCGTAAATGGCCTTTTTCTGCATATTGGCATACTGCATGCCGTTTTTGCGTTCCTCGTTGGCAATGAAGGCGTGTACGTCGCCCGCGTCAATCGCCGGACAAAGCTTATCCAGCAGCGCCAATTTCTCGGCAATATACACCTCCTGGGCGTATACGCGGCTGTCGTACAGATACTGCGTACCGTCAAACATGGAATAGCACACGCGGTTATCGCTAAGCAAGCGGCTGACTGCCGCGTCGGCTCGCTCTTCATCCGTACCAAGCAATCTGGCAGCACCCGCAACCAGCTTATCGCGCGGCAGGCAAACGTGCCCGTTCTGCGCGGCGTTGGAGCGCAGCATATACAAAATACCGCTCTTGATTCTCTCCTCGTGATCCGGCGCAATGCCCAGGCTCTGTGCCATGGCGTCCGCACGCTCAAAGCCAATACCCTCAACCTCGTTGCAAAGTCGGTACGGGTTGGCGCGCGCGATATCCACCGCCGCGCTGCCCCATTGCTTATAAATGCGAACGGTCAGCGCTGATCCGAAATAATCTCTGAAAAACATCATGGCGCTGCGGATGCCGGATTTCTCGTTGAAATCCTTGCCGATCTCGCGTGCCTTTTTGAGCGTGATACCCGGAATTTCGGCCAGCCACTCGGGATGCTTTTCCATAATCTCCAGCGTTTCTTCGCCGTACTTGGTCACGATCTTTTGCGCGGTCTTGGGGCCGACGCCCTTGATCGCGCCCGAGGCCAGATATCGCAGAATGGCAGATGCATCCGCAGGCATTTCGCGCTCGTAGGACTCCACGCGGAACTGCGTGCCGTACTTGGGGTTGTGCACCCACTTGCCGTACGCATTGATGCGGTCGCCCTCGGCAATATACGGCATGGTGCCCACGATGGTGATCAGCTCGTCGTCATCCGTACCGAAATCACAAATGGCGTAGCCGTTGTCCTCGTTGGCATAGATCACATGCTCAATACCGCCTGACAACTTGATCAGTCCCCGCTCGTCCGCCTCTTGGCCTTGCATGGTTTCTTCATACTCCTGCATTTTGCATCTCCTTTCTTTGATTCTTGATTCGTTTACGATATGATCCTGTATTCCGCGCCGTATCTTGCCAAAAGCTCCAGCACCTTTTCAAAAGGCACTCCGTCTTGTCCGATACAGCCGTTCATCAGCGACGCGTCAATCAGCACGACGATGCGCCGCATCCCTTTACGAAAAAATGCGGAATGTGCCTCATGCAACAGCACGTCAAGCATTTCCGCATCTTTTTCATTTCTCAGCTCCACGGCTGCCACCACCTGCCCCGACGCAAAAAACGCCTCAAGCGGGAATTTGACAGCACACCAAAGCCCGAATACCGACAGCAGCGACACAGTCACCGCAAGCACGGTATAAAAAATATCCATTTCATCACCCCCGCACAGTATATGCAGGGTAATTTTTTGCCGTTACAGAAGCTCTGCAGCCAGTACGGGAGCAAGGTCCTTTGCTTCCCAAGGAGCGTCCACGTCTTCTCTGCCCATGTGACCGTAAGCGGCAACTGCTGAGTAAATAGGTCTGCGCAGATCAAAGCGCTTGATGATAGCAGCAGGACGCAGGTCAACGTGACGCAGTACCGCCTCGGAGATCTTTTCCTCGTCCACCTTGGCAGTACCGAAGGTGTCGATCATGACGGACACGGGCTTTGCAACGCCGATCGCATAGGCAACCTGTACCTCACACTGATCAGCCAAGCCTGCAGCAACCACGTTCTTTGCAATGTATCTTGCCGCGTAGGATGCGGAACGGTCCACCTTGGTGGGGTCCTTACCCGAGAACGCACCGCCGCCGTGACGTGCGTATCCGCCGTATGTATCCACGATGATCTTTCTGCCGGTCAGACCGGTATCGCCTGCAGGGCCGCCGATGACGAATCTGCCGGTGGGGTTGACGTAGATCTTGGTGTCTGCGTCGATCAGATGTGCGGGCACGATAGGCTCAATGACGTGCTTGATCATATCTGCACGGATCTGCTCCACCTCTACCTCAGGGCTGTGCTGGGTGGAAATGACCAGCGCATCCACGCGGACAGGCTTGCCATCGTGGTATTCCACGGTCACCTGAGTCTTACCGTCGGGACGCAGGTAGGTCAGCATACCGTTCTTACGCACCTCGGTCAGACGCTGTGCCATCTTATGTGCCAGAGAAATGGGCAGAGGCATCAGCTCCTCGGTCTCGTTGCAAGCATAACCAAACATCAAGCCCTGGTCACCTGCACCGGTGTCCAGTCCGTCGGTGTCCTCGCCTGCCTTTGCCTCCATAGACTTATCAACGCCCATTGCAATGTCGGGGCTCTGCTCGTGGATCGAGTTGATCACGGCGCAGCTGTCGCAGTCAAAGCCATACTTTGCGCGGTCGTAGCCGATCTCGCGAACGGTTTCTCTGACAATGGTCTGAATGTCTACGTATGCGGAGGTGGTAATTTCACCCATGACGCATACAAGACCCGTGGTGACAAAGGTCTCGCAGGCTACGCGAGCCATGGGATCTGCCGCCAGCATGCTGTCCAGTACGGCGTCCGAGATCTTGTCACAAATTTTATCGGGATGTCCCTCGGTTACGGATTCACTTGTAAACAGTACTTTTTTCATGTCATTTCCCTCTTTTATATCTATTCTTTATTTTCAAATCAATACGCTCAGCCACTCAATGCCGCTGGCAACGCCAAAGCAGAGCAAGGACACGACAACACCCGCGATCATAACGCCAAGCAGCGCCGAGAGCATGGCCTTCCAGAAGTTCATGCGGATGGTGGCGGCCACCAACGAGCCTGTCCACGCGCCCGTCATGGGCAGCGGAATGGCAACAAACAGACACACGCCCCAAAAGCCGTAGCGTTGAATCTTATCGGTATTCTTTTCGGCCTTTCTGCGAATCCATGCGGCTACCGCACGCACGAATTTGACAGGCATTTTTTCCATCAGATCCAGCACCTGGCGGATCAGGAGCAGAATAAACGGCACGGGGATCATGTTTCCCACGACGGCCAAGAGATAAGTCAGCCACCAGGGCGTTTGCGGATCGGTAAACCAACCCAACGGAATCGCGCCACGCAGCTCAATGACAGGCACCATGGAGCACAGCACAATGCCCAGCTCCTTGCCACCGCTCATGAGAAAATCTATCAGCGCCTGTTTGATTTCTTCCATTTTTCACTCCGGGATAAGCATCATTTTGCCCACAGATTGACAAACCATTCGGCTTCTCCGCCCAGGATGACGAAGAACAGAATCAGCGAAGCGGCCACCAAAGCAAGACCAGCCACCGTGATCAGCACGTTGGTTTTCTTATCTGCGGCAATTTTGGTTTCCATTTGTGCGCCTGCGATCTTGACTCTCGCATAGCGCAGCGCAATGGAAACGGGTTTATAAAGGATCATAACCAGCGCGGCGTTGAGCACCGCCTTGGTCAGATTAAAAGGCAAAATTAAGGTGGGGAGCATTGCCATTACTACTTCTCGGGTATATACCTCCGGAGCGAACAGCGGTGCCACGATCAAGTTCATGCCAAGCATGAATGCTGTCATACTCAAAACTGCAGCCAAAAGGCCAACGACAGCTCCCAAAAGGTCGCGGCGGAAGCGATAGATCAACGCAGCCACCACGGCAAAGGATGCCGAGGACACAAAATCCATCAGAAGTCCGTACACGCCGGTATCTCCGATGGTCACAAATTCCAGCAGAGCCGTTACCGCAGAAATGATCACTGCGGCCAAGGGCCCGAACAAAAGTCCGCCTACCGTAATGATGGCGTCCTTGATATCAAACGTCAAAAAGATCACGTTGATACGGAAAAGCGGCATGACCGCAAACGCAAGTGCGCAAAACAGCGCGATCATCACCATGCGCGAAATTCTTTCCTTTGCGCTCGTTTTAATCTTATTCTTCATAAAAAATCCCCCTTTGATACGTGGGGGAAAGGACAAATTCGCCCGCGTGCGGGCTTGCTTATTCTTTCCCATCCGGACTTTCTCACGTAAGCGAAAGCTTGCGCGTATACCGTCGGTCAAGGAATCTCACCTTGTCGGCCCTTGCCTTTGCAAGAGTTTGCAGACTTTGCGCCATTCGCATCACTGCCGGTATGGAATCTCACCAATTCTCAAAAATAATCAAAATAAAAATATGGGGGATGGGATGAAGCTCATCCCATCCCCCGAAAATTTTACGTCAAATTATGAGCGCAAATTACTCGATGATAGCGGAAACGACGCCGGAACCAACGGTTCTGCCACCCTCACGGATAGCGAAACGCAGACCCTCTTCGCAAGCGATGGGGGTGATCAGCTCAACGGTCATGTCAACGTTATCACCGGGGCGGCACATCTCAACATCCTCGGGAAGGGAGATAACACCGGTAACGTCGGTAGTTCTGAAGTAGAACTGAGGACGGTAGCCAGCGAAGAAGGGCTTGGAACGGCCGCCTTCCTTCTCAGTCAGAACGTACACAGTGCCAATGAACTTGGTGTGGGGCTTTACAGGGCCGGGCTTAGCCAGAACCTGGCCGCGCTCGATCTCGTCCTTAGCAATGCCACGAAGCAGTGGCCCTACAGTGATATGGAAAAGTACGTAAAGGAAGCCCGTCTGGTGATTACCCACGGCGGC
>JAZNYL010000009.1:0-11893 GCA_045594445.1 Eubacteriales bacterium | reverse complement strand
GAGTGACGCTCAACGTTTGAGTGGTCGTTGTTGATTGCCTCCAGCGCCTTGTTCTCCTCCGCGAAGTTTACTCTTGTAAGGAATCGCACAGCGATAATCGAAAGAATAATACCTACAACATTGCGAGGCGAGATTTGGCATAAGACGCGAAAAATTCTCGCCGCAGGGCGTATGAGTTCGGCTCTCTTCGGCTATAGGAACGCAATGTCCGTGCGTTCCCGCGTGCCGCTGTGCGTCTGAAGCGTACGCGATCTCATATCGTATTGTGTTTTCATGCTTGCGCAGCTCAACGCAATGATCAGCCAGAACAGCGAGAAAATGCTTGCGCTTCCCAAGAAATTACAGAAGAAGCCCAGAACAAGCACACCCGCAAGGCCGGAAAAGCCCGCGATCATACGCGCCTTGGTGGCAGGGTGGCTGCCGCGACGCAAATACGTCAGCACGCAGATGCAGAACAGAATCAGCACCGCACAGAACACGAATAGTGCAAGGTATCCGCATTCAGCCAAAAGCTGCAGATACGCGTTTTGCATATTTGTCATGGTTTCCATGCCGGGTGCAGCGTACTGCGGGAAAACTGCCTGTACGGCATGATCTCCCAAGCCCACGCCAAGTGCGTGATCCCACGACATACGCAGCACACTTTGCGCGATCAGGCGGCGGGTTCCTGCCATGTCACAATGCGTGACGATGACGTCCAGGATCGCCTGCACGATTTCAAGGTTGTGCAGATTCAGCGCGCGGTCCAATTCCCCGCTCCAGGTCACCGCACATGCCGTCGGGAATGCAAGCAGCATACCGATGCTGAGCGTTTTGTAGCTATACATGAAGAAAAACAGCACCAGGGCCACGCCAAGACCGATCCATGCGCCAAGGTGCATGGTCATAAACACCGAAACGCATCCAATCACAACCCAGACGATATTCCCAAAATAGCCGGTAATGCTTCGCTTTCCGATAAATTCGGTCAGCATTACGGGCAGCAGCATCAGCAGCATACCGCCGATAAACGCGGTTTCGCCAAAGTAGGTATCGTAGCGCGCAAACACCTGTACCATCATGGAAAGGTCCACGCGCTTGATCAGCATATCCAAAAATTCAAATATGTGTCCGAACGGAATCACGCTGAGCACCGAGAGTACGATGCCCGAGGTTGCCAGCAGCTTATAGCATCTGTTCAGCCAATTCTCGGAGCGCATCAGACTGATCACCGGGAAATACATGGCGATCAGCAGCGTATATCCGAATCCGTATATCAGCGAGGTCAGGCCGCCCTGCGTAAAGATACCGTGCGTGACGAATACGCCGCACAGGGCGAGAATGACGAAATCGATCAGATGCAAGTGCAGCACGCGCTTTCCGCGCACCAGCTTGAAAACAAAACTGAACAGCGTGATCCCCGAAATTCCGACGGCACACATGGCAGACTGCCCTGTCACCCACCAGAACGGGAACGTGGCCAACGCCAAAAGCACACCCGCTTCGGGAATATACAGCACGGCAATTGCCAATACAGTCAGCAAAATCGCAAGCGGCACGATGGCGGGATGCCACAAATACGTCATAGCACCCGAGGCAATGCCCAGCACCAACGCAGCGTACACCAGCTCAATGCCCGCGCGCGTCTTTTTCTCCTGCGTTCTGTTCATGGGCACAAGTCCAAGATATCCGCGCAGGATCTTGCCTATGATGCGACTGCCGAACGCAGCGTGATACAAGGGCTTGCTGCTGCACAGAAGCGGCAACGAGGCAACGACGATGATCAGACCTGCAATGCCCCAACCGATATTTCCCGCGTAATCACGTCCGGATACAAAGTAAATCGCAGCGGCCAGCGCACCGTGGATCAGGAAAAACGTGCCGTATACGTTGAGCGGACAATGGATCAGGAACTTCACGATCTTATCAAGCACGATCAACAGCTTGCTTCTTTCCAGCACCCTTGCAGCACCCAAGCGCACCGTATGCATTTTTTTGCGCAAGCTGCCGTCCGGTGCACCCAGTACGCGTGTCCATATTCGAGTCCAGCGCAGCTCCAATACTTCATAGGAGGTCAATACTCTTGCAGGCAGACAGTTGCACAAAACGGTATAGAGCCATAAGGAAAATCGGTGAAACAAATGGAAAAACAGCGAGCCGACCCGCTCTTTTTTCGGCGTACTATTTTGCTCTATCAAGATATTCCCTCCTTTCAGTCGTTCTTTTTCAGTAAATCGGGCCTTACCCGTTCGGTTTTTTCGGTGGCCTTCTGCACTCGCCAAGCTTCAATGTTGGCGTGATGGCCCGAGATCAGCACGTCGGGAACCGTAACGCCGTGCCATTCGTAAGGTCTTGTATATTGCGGGTACTCCAAAAGCCCCGATGAAATGCTTTCCTTTTCATAGCACTCGGGATCGGCCAGCACGCCCTCGCAAAGTCGCGCAACCGCATCCACCAGAATACAAGCGGGAATTTCCCCACCCGTGAGCACATAGTCGCCGATTGAGAGCTCCTCGTCCACGATCTCGTCGATCACGCGGCAGTCAATGCCCTCGTAGTGTCCGCAAAGCAACACCAGATTGTCGTAATTCGCCAGCTCCTCGGCCTTTTTTTGAGTCAGCACCTTGCCTGCCGGCGAGAGGAAAATGACGCGGCGCGTACCGGTAAAGCCATCCTCGGCCTGCGCACGCAGCACGCCTTGAAAGCAATTATATACGGGCGGTGCCGCCATCAGCATGCCCTTGCCGCCACCGTAGGGCGTATCGTCCACACGGCGGTGCTTGTCCTCGGAATAATCGCGGATCTGATGCGTGTGCACCTCGATCGCGCCGCTCTTTTGCGCGCGGCCGATGATGCTCTCACCAAGCACGGTATTCACAAGGTCGGGAAACAACGTCATAATATCAAATCGCATAAGTGCTCAGTCCTCCAGCATACCGCCAATGGGTGCGACCAGAATGCCGCGCTCGGCATCAATGCCCTTGACAAACTCGTCCACAGCAGGCATCATGCGCTCGCCGTCCTGAGTCTTGACCACGTAAATATCGGCAGGACCCTGATCCAGCACGTCAGAGAGCTGTCCGTAGACCTTACCGGTCTCTACGTCCACCACGTCAAGCCCGATCAGCTCCGCGATCAGATATTCGCCCTCGGGAATCTTCAAGTCTTCCCTTGCCGCGTGCAGCACCTTTCCGCGCAATGCGTTTGCCGCATCCACGGTCGTCACGCCCTCCAGCTCGGCAATCACGAACTGCTTGAACACAGACGCGCGCTTGACGGGGATTTCCTTCATGCCGTCCTTGGTCGGCAGATAAACGCGCTTCAGCTTTGCAAGCACCGCGGGCGTGTTACACCAGGATTCTATTTTGACAGCGCCCATGACGCCGTGTGTATTGACGATCTTTCCGCACTCGGGAAATGCAATCAGTTTCACAATAACCTCCATTGTTTACAGTTATTTATATTATATCACAATATAAAAATAAATGCAACAGTTATTTTGGGTAAAAACCCGCCCGCGCTGCGCGCGGGCGGTAATTTTTTACTTTAGATATCCATTTTGATCTGGCCCTGTGCCGCAAGATCAGCTCTGTGCTTTTCCATAAGAGCATTGATCTTGGTAACGGGATCCAACAGATCGCTGATGGTGGTATCGTGGTTGAGCGTTTCCACGATGTAGGAAACGTACTTGGACATGTCAACCTCAACAAACCAATCTCTCTCGGCAAGCTCGGGACGGCGGTAAACCAGATTGGTGGACAGAACCTTGTCAATTAAGCCGGATTCATAAGCCTTGTCGAACTTATCGCAGCCGTCGGTAAACAGACCGAACGAAGCAGCGGCAAATACGCGCTTTGCTCCCCTGTTCTTGAGCTGAGAAGCAACGTCAAGCAGAGATTCGCCCGAGGAGATCATGTCGTCCACGATCAGCACGTCCTTACCGTGCAGATCCTGACCAAGGTACTCGTGTGCCTCGATGGGGTTCTTGCCGTTGACCACAACGGAGTAGTTGCGGCGCTTATAGAACATACCGATATCCAGGCCCAGCACCGAGGAATAGTACATGCATCTCTGCATAGCACCCTCGTCGGGAGAAATGATGACCATGTTGTCCTTGTCAATAATGATGTCGGGCACGGCGCGAACCAGCGCCTTGATCATCTGGTAGGTAGGTCTGACGTCGTCAAAGCCTTCCAGCGGAATTGCGTTACAAATTCTGGGGTCGTGTGCGTCAAAGGTGATAATGTTGGAAACACCCATCGCAACCAGCTCCTGCAGCATCAGTGCACAGTCAAGGGATTCTCTTGACTGTCTGCGGTGCTGTCTGCCCTCGTAAAGCATGGGCATGATTACGGTGATTCTTCTTGCCTTTCCCGCTATCGCAGCAATAATGCGCTTGAGGTCAGCATAATGGTCGTCGGGGCTCATGGGGACGGTCATCCCGTACATCTTATAGGTGACGCTGTAATTGAACACGTCGCAGATGATGTAAACGTCCTGGCCACGCATGGACTGCTTGATCAGAGCCTTGGCCTCGCCCGTACCGAATCTGGGGCAGGATACCGATACCAGATAGGTGTCCTCGGGATCCATTCCGTGCCAATCCTTGAGATAGTAGTCAACCTTTTTTGCGATGTCCTCGCATCCGCGCATACCAATCAAGCTGAGATCGGCAAACTGCTGTTCCTTCATGTTGTACCTCCGTTATATCACTGTATTGTCCTGTATTGTCAAAAAATTACTGCAGCTTGCAGAAGCGTGCGTACGCTTCGTCCCATGCCTCGCGCTCTGCGCAAGGCTGATAGTGCTTCATCTCAAACGAGTTTGCAACAACCTCTCTTGCCTCGGCCAGATCCTTGATCTCGCCCTGAGCGATTGCCTGCATTACGAGGTTACCGATAGCGGTTGCCTCCTCGGGACCTGCACATACGGGGATACCGCAAGCGTCTGCGGTCATCTGAGACAGGAACTTATCCTTGGTACCGCCGCCCACGACGTTGATCATGGTAGCGGGCTTGCCGCGCAGCTGGCCAATGGTATCTACGGTATAACGGTACTTGAGAGCCAGGGATTCGTAAATGCAACGAACGACCTCGCCAACCGTTTGTGGAACGGGCTGACCGGTCATGCGGCAATACTCACGAATCTTTTCGGGCATATTGCCGGGCGTGCCGAACGACTTGTAGTCCACGTTGATCAGCGAGCGGAAGGGTGTGCATTCCTTAGCCCAAGCCTCCATCTGAGCAAACGAGTAGTCCTTGCCTTCTCTCTTCCACTGTCTTCTGGATTCCTGAATGATCCAAAGACCCATGATGTTCTTGAGGAAGCGGATGGTGCCCATAGCACCGCCCTCGTTGGTCAGGTTAGCAGCTCTGGTTGCGTCGTTGATCAGCGGAGCGTCAAGCTCTGCGCCCATGAGCGACCAAGTGCCGGAGGAGATGTAAATGAAGTCCTTGCCGGTTGCGGGAACTGCAATGACTGCGGATGCCGTGTCGTGAGACGCGGTGGTGTAAACCTGAATGCGGTTCTTGCCTACCTCGTCGGTAATGGAAGGCAGCAGCGCGCCGAGGTTGGTACCGGGCTCTACCATGGGAGCAAACTTGCTCTCGGGGATACCCAGCTTTGCAATCAGCTCGGAGGAAATCTTTCTGGAGTTTGCATCCAGGATCATGCCGGTGGAGGCGATGGTATATTCGGTTGCCATCTTGCCGGTCAGGAAGTAGTTGAGCAGGTCGGGGATAAACAGGATCTTATCCGCTCTGTCAAAGCCTTCAGCGTTGTCTCTCTTTTCAACAGCGAGCTGGTTGAGCGTGTTGAAATCGATTGCCTGAATACCCGTGACGTTGTAAATCTCTTCAGGGGATACGAAGCCCTTGACGTAATCGGTAACGTTCTCGGTTCTCGTGTCACGGTAGTGAATGGGGTTAGCCATCAGTCTGCCGTTTTTGTCGATCATACCGTAGTCAACACCCCAGGTGTCGATACCCATGCTTGCGATATCGTCGCCGTCGATGATGGTCTTGGTGATCGAGTTCTTGATCTCAAAATAGATGCGCAGAATGTCCCACGTAAATCTGCCGTTTACGTACATGGGATCGTTTGAGAAGCGATGGTTTTCGCGCAAGGTCAGCTTCTCACCGTCAAAAGAGCCAACGATACCTCTGCCGCTGGACGCGCCAAGGTCGATGGCAAGCATTTTCAAATCAGCCATAATACCCTCCAAAAAAGTGCTATGTTTTTTGACAAAAATAGTGATAGTACATTATACCACATATTTTGCAAAATAGTGTGAACATTGTGTGAACGATGCGAATCTTGTTGAGGATTTCTCACCAACACACATTCCTGTCACAGACCATTGATGACAACGGCCATGTCAATTGACGGCGAGAGCGAGCCCCTGTCCTGCGATAAAAAAGAAAATCCTCACCATGGCGAGGATTTTCTACCGCAAATCTGCAGTCTGCATTCCGCATTCTGCATTATTTCTTTTTCTTCGCTGCTCTTGCAGCGCGTCTCTCTTCTCTGCTCGGTCTGTCCGATTCGGGCACGACAGGAGCGAGAATGCCGGTCAGGTGCCAGCCCTTGCGGCCGATGTTATAGGCAGCAAACGAGGTCAGCAGCGCGGGAATAGGCAAAAGAAAAAATACCCACCATTGATCCATCAGCGTAAAGCCGCCCGCAAATTCGTGCTGGATGATGCCAAGATACATCCCGTGCACAAACTTGGTGACAAGGTCTGCCACAAAGCCGATCGAGGCCCACACCTCATTATCCTCAAACGCACGCCCCAGCGTGATCAGGCCTGCAAGCAGGAAGTTTGGCACGTTGGCGCACAGCGCGATCAGAAGTCCCTTATAGATATTCGCCTTTGTGCCGCGCACCTGATGCGACATCTCATCCTTACCGCCGATCTCCCAAATCTGCACGTAAATCAGGAAAAGATAAAACAAAATTGCCAGAATACTGGTCACGATCAGCAGCACCTCGGTCGTGCCGCCTGTCGCGCCGCTCTCGCTGTTTTGCGTACCGATGCCTGTCACGGCAATGGCCAGCGCAAAGCCGAAAAAGCCGCCGATCATGCTCTGCACCAGCAGCATGCGCACAAAGTCGTAGGAATGCTTGGAAAAAAAGTTCTTCATAAATGCTCCGTTTCACATATATGTTACGATCATTATACCGATTTTTGCAAAATAAAACAAGTACGGACGACGAATGTTTACAGTTTATCCACTAAAAAATCACGGCTTGGTGTATAATAGTAATAGAATGTTAAAAAAGAAGGTGGTTTTATGGCATACACCGTCAATATTGAGGAATTCCCTTCCATCGTGCGTGAATTCGCCTCGTACAAATCTGTCATCCAGGGCTGCTCGGATAAAACCGTGAGCGAATATCTCTCGGATCTGCGCACCTTTTTCCGTTGGCTGCTGGCAACAGAGCGCGGCATCTCTGTGGACAGCGAGGATTTTGAACGCATTGATATCCGCGGCGTGGACCTTGATTACGTCAAGGGCATCACCACCGATCGCATTTATGAATTTCTGGTCTACACCGGCACCGTGCGCGGCAACAACGGCGCAGCCAAGGCGCGCAAGCTGTCCGCCATCAAGGCGTTTTATAAATATCTGACCGTCAAGCGGCACCTTTTGGAGACCAACGTGGCGGCCGACATTGAAACGCCCAAAAAGAAAAAGGCGCTGCCCAAGCACCTTTCGCTGGAGGAATGCCACGCCCTGCTGGATGCGATCAAAAACGATACATCCTCTCCCAACCGCGTACGCGACTGGTGCATGATCACACTGTTTCTCAATTGCGGCATGCGTGTCTCCGAGCTTGCCGGCATCAGCCTGCCCGATCTGGATCGCGAATACCGTTCTCTGCGCGTCGTCGGTAAGGGCAACAAGGAGCGCATCATTTACCTCAACGAATCCTGCCGTGTAGCCCTTGCGCAATATATGCAGGAGCGAATGCAGGAAAAATACAAGAAAAACACCGACAAGGCGCTGTTTTTGAGCAACCGTTGCCAGCGCATCAGCGTCAAGACCATCCAATACGTGGTCTATAAGTATCTGGACCTTGCAGGCCTTGGTGCCAAGCACTACTCTGTACATAAGCTGCGCCACACGGCAGCCACGCTGATGTATCAGTCCGGTGAGGTGGACGTGCGCGTGCTCAAGGAAATACTCGGTCACGAGCAGCTCAACACCACGCAGATCTACACCCACGTGGCAAACAAGAACATGGAAGAGGCCATGTCGGCAAATCCGCTTGCGGGAGAGAGCGGCCTTGAGGACAAGTGATATTGCGCCATTGGCGCAGTGATATTTTTGCATAGCAAAAGTGATATTCGCCCTTGGCGAGTGATATTTGCCCTGCTGCAAGTAAAGGTAGAAAACCACCGACGTTTTGTCGGTGGTTTTCTCTATTTATTGGCCAATATCCGCACGCTCTATTGAGATGGGTGCAATCTGTACCGGATAGGATTCCATGATCTCACCGCCGTATGTGATGCGGATCACGTCACCGACGGCAAAGCCGCCCTCCTCCAACGTTCCAGACGCGGCACTGATACGGATCCCCGCGTCGCCAGCTGCCTTTGCTTCAAAGCAATCCGTACCAAGCGGCATCACCGTGTACTTATCGGTCACCTTGGCAATAAACCAACGGTCGCCGCCCGAAAGATTGCCGCAATACGGGCATTGCGCCACACCCGCATAACCGCAAACGTCACAAACGCCGTCCGTATTCTGATCCACGTGAGTTCCATAGTCGTACACCACGTCCTCAACAGCACAATTCGCTCTGCCGCATTCGGGCAAGCGCCAATGCTCTGATTCCGTGTATTTCCACTCTCCGGGAGCATGCTCATGTCTATAATCGCAAGCGCACAAGCAAAGCGTCAAGCAAAGAATACTGATGATCACGCAAAAAATCCTTTTCACGGTTTCGTCCTCCTTGTCATTTTATCGGTCGCCCACGTAAACGTAGCCGTGATTACGCACGGTTTTGATCAGCCGCAGCCCAAACGCATTCTCCAGCTTCTGGCGCAGACGGCAGATATAAACCTGCCCCTCGTTGGTTTCTTTTGCATCCAGCAGTTCGGCAAGCTCCTGCTTTGAAATCCCCTGCTCGCCCTTCTCTATCAGCAACGAAAGCACGGCGTATTCCTTTTCGGTCAAGGAAATCTGCCTGTTGCCCATCAGCACGCAACGGCTTTGCTCCTGCAGCTGCAGCGTAGCCTTGGGATACTGCATGGGCGCAGGCCGTTCGGCCGGCGCATGCTCTCCCAGCTCTGCGGTCAGCTCGCGGCGCAGATCCTCCATGCGAAAAGGACGGTGGAAGATCATGTGCGCCATGCGTCGTGCGCGCAACGGCAATGCTTCGGGATCGCGGCAAAGCCCCAACACGCGCACGTGCTCGGGAATCGCGCCCGCAACCTTACCGTCCAGGTCCACGATAACCACGCGGATCTGCTCCCACTCGGCAATCTCCACGCTCTGCAGATCTGCGCGCACCAAAGCACTTGCTCCGCACACAGAAGCCTCTGTGGCAAGCACACTACCAAGTCGCTCGTCACTCGTTACGATCAATACCCGATAGCTCATGCGTCACCTCCAAACATGTGCACGATGCCCTCAAGCAGAGATTCAAAGAATTCAACGACTGCCTCCCAAACACGCGCAAGCAGCCCTGCGGACGCTGCATTCTCGGGAGCCGCGGACTCCACGATTGCCTGCGTGCTCTTTCCATCCTCGGTCGGAGCCTTTTCGGGAGCCTCGGTAGGTGCTTCAGCCGTCACTCGGTCTCTTTCGGTCTCGGGTTCAGCCGTCTCGGAATATTGAGGTGCGTTTTCGGTCTCAGGCATGGGGGCTGCGGTTTCGGGTACGGTCTGTATCTCCTCTCCCGTCACGCCTTCCGCAGCAGTCGTGGTTTGCGCCGCGCTGCCCTCTGCGCTCTCGCCGCGTGCGGTTTCCTCCTCGGTCTCAATGCCCTCCCATGCGTCATCCGTAGCCGTATCCTCCGGCTCGGTTGGCTCAATTTCCTCGGGTTTTTGATCCGCGGGAGGTGCCGCCTCGGTGACGACCTCCTCGTACGCGGTCTCGGGTGGAATGGTTGCCACCTCCTGTGTGCCAAGTCCGCTGCCGGTCAAGCCGTTTGCTTCGGTCTCGGGAGCAAGAGCCGTCATCCCCTCCGTGGGAGGATCGACCACGTCAAGATCGTTGAGTCTGCCGATCACGAATTGCACAAGCGCGGTGCTGATCACGCTGATGCAAAGCAACGCTGCCGCCGCTACGCCCACAAATGGCGCAATTCTGCCAAGGCGCACGCCGCGTGCGGCAGGCATCGGAGCGGTGCTCTGCTCCTTGGCAACCGCATGCATTACGCGATCCGCAAAGCCCTCGGGGGCTTGCATGGCGCAGGACTCAATTGCTTGGTTGAGTGCGAGATACTCGCCAAGCAACGCTTTGCAGTGCGGGCAAGTCGCCACGTGCCGTTCAACGAGCGCTTTTTGCTTTTTATTCAGTTCTCCGTCCGCATATGCGGCCAGCAATTGCTCGATCTTTTTGCAATCCTGCAAGTATCTCACCTCCTTCTATGGTGTAATACGAAATTTATCAAAAAATGTTCCCGTTTTCCAAAATATTTTTTAAGGCTTTTTTGGCTCGCCACAGCTTGGATTTGACCGTTCCCATACCAAGCGAAAGCGTGCGTGCCAGCTGCTCGTAGGAAAGCCCGTTTACGTAGCGCAGCGTCAGTATTTCACGCTGCTCGGGCGGCAGACGCAAAAGCGCCTTGGCAACCTCCTCGCGCCGTTCACGCTGTACGGTCGCCTCGGGCGGATTGCTATCGGGATCGGGATCAGCCAAGGGGCGCTCCACCACCTCGCCGTCCACCTCACGCTCAAGAGGATCGGTCTGCCGTCGCGATTTGAGAAAATCGTAGCAGGCGTTCTTGGCGATCTTCATGATCCACGCATCAGGCTCGTGCTCGCCCCTGTAGCTTGGCAGGGCGCGCCAGATCTTGAGAAATACCTCTTGCGCCACGTCCTCGGCGTCGTGGTGATTTTTGGTCATATAGTAGGCCAAGGAATACACTTTATCCTGATAAGCACGAACAAGCGAGGCGAACGCATGCTCATCCCCTGCCTTGGCAGCCATAAGTAGCTTGCCGTTTTGGTTTTCGGGCATCTGCGTTCACCTCGCTTTCTTTCGTATTTTATTGCTCTTATTGCTCTTGCTTTTGCATAGCCATCAATTCGTCGTAGACCGCGCGGATCTGCTCGGGGCTCTCGGCCTGCATGATGCGGTCACGCGTCAGGGCCGCGTAGCGCACGTCGCGCACGTACCACGCCGCGTGCTTTTTGGCCTCTGCCATGCCAACTCTCATGCCCTTTTGCTCCACCATTTCGCAGATCTGCTTCATGGCGGTATCAAAACGCTGTTCAATGGTTGGCACGACGTATTCTTTGCCATCCAGCAGCGCGGCCGTTTGACTAAAGATCCAAGGATTGCCTAAAGCGCCGCGGCCAATCATGATGCCGTCGCAGCCGGTCTCCTGAAACATACGCACGCCGTCCTCCGGCGTGGCAACGTCGCCGTTACCGATCACGGGAATACCCACGCTCTGTTTGACCATTCTGACAATTTCGGGATTGGCCCCCGGCATATACATCTGCTGGCGCGTGCGGCAATGCACGAAGATCGCGCTTGCTCCCGCAGCCTCTGCCACACGCGCAAGCTCGGGCGCGTTGATGCTGTCCTTATCCCATCCCGCACGCATTTTGACCGTCACGGGCAGCTTGACCGCCCCCACGACCGCCTCGATGATCTTGCCCGCCAAGGAAATATCCTTCATCAAGGCACTTCCCTCGCCGTTTGCCACCACCTTGTTGACCGGGCAGCCCATGTTG
>JAZNYL010000008.1:0-2154 GCA_045594445.1 Eubacteriales bacterium | reverse complement strand
GCAATATCTTATATTGCTTCGCATTTTCTCTTTGCATCTGCGAAATATTTGCTCGCGCAAAACTGCGCAGCACCCTCCGGCGTTGAATTTTTTGATGGATTTTGTCAAAGCGAGTCGAAGCAAGATACACATCTTGCGAGGCGAGATTTGGCATAAGACGCGAAAAATTCTCGCCGCAGGGCGTATGAGTTCGGCTCTCTTCGGCTATATTGTACCGCATTTTGGAACTTTTTGCAAGAGATATCCGCATTTTTCACTTTACATTTTCTTCTCTGTGTGTTACAATGTAAAAAAAGACGATGGGAGGAGAATTCCTATGAAATATACAAAGCAGATAATACTCGCACTCGCGCTTTTGCTGGTGCTGACGCTGGTTTCCTGCAACAAGCAAGAGTCCGAGCAACCGCATCAGTCGGACACGGAGCAGACCACCGAGGCAAGCAAGCAGGGCAATGCCCCCAATTTTGCCGTGCTGGACGAGGACGGCAAGCGCGTGGAGCTGACCGATTTTTACGGCAAGCCCGTGGTGCTCAATTTTTGGGCAACCTGGTGCGGCTATTGCGTCATGGAAATGCCCGATTTCAATAAGGCCTACGGAGAATATCCCGAGGTGGCCTTTATGATGATCGATGCCACCGATGGCGTTTACGAAACGGTGGATATGGCCAAGGAATTCGTTGCAGCAAAGGGCTATTCTTTTGATATTTACTTTGACGTGTTGGGGCAGGCCGCTTACGCATATCAGGTCACGGGCTATCCCACCACCGTGTTTATCGACGCCAACGGTGACGTGGTTTCGATTCAGACCGGCATGATTAGCTATGAGACGCTGATCGAGGGTCTGGAGTTGATTACGGACTGAAGCTCGTATCTGAAAGAGATAAAATAAACCATGAAGCTTTAGCCGAACGGGAGCCGAACCAATTCGGTTCGGCTCCCGTTCGGCTAACTGAAGGAGAGGACAATGGAACTTGGTGTTATGATTCAATTGAGTGACCATACCGAGCAAGAGCTTTCGCAGCTTGCCGACATGGGCTTTCATGCCTGCCAACTCAACTGTTGGAATCCCGCTCTTTATACCGAGCAGGTAGCAGAGAGCGTCAAGGCCATGCTGGCTAAATACGACGTGCATATCTCTACGTTCTGGTGTGGATGGTCGGGGCCTGCTGTTTGGAATTTTTACGAAGGGCAAAAGACGCTGGGGCTGGTGCCCAAGCAATACAGAGCGCAAAGAGAGCAGGATCTGATCCGCGGCTCGGATTTCGGTGCAATGCTGGGGGTGGCGCAGATTGCCACGCACGCGGGCTTTCTCCCCGAGGATCCGAATTCGCCCGTGTATGCCGAGGTGGTGGAGGTGCTCCGACGCATCGTGGCGCATTGCAAGCAGAACGGACAGTATTTTCTGTTCGAAACAGGGCAGGAGACTCCTACAACGCTGCTGCGTACTATTCAGGATATTGGATATGACAACCTGGGCGTCAATCTTGACCCGGCAAATCTGATCCTGTATGGAAAGGCAAATCCTGTGGATGCGCTGGACACCATCGGCAAATACGTGCGCGATATTCATGCCAAGGATGGCTGCTATCCCACGGACGGCCGTGAGCTTGGCCGAGAAACCGCACTTGGGGAAGGGCAGGTCAATTTCCCGGCTCTGATCGCAAAGCTCCGGGCGATGGGATATGACGGACCGATTACGATTGAGCGTGAGATCAGCGGTGAGCAGCAGATTGCGGATATTCTCAAAGCAAAGATGCTACTTATGGATTGTATTGGCTAAAAGAAAAGGCGTTCACGCTTTTCTCTGTTGTCCTTAACAGAGAAATTGCAGGCGCAAAAGGTCGGCAGAGATTGTTTTCTCTGCCGATTTGTGGTATAATGGGATGGGTGATGAAAATGGATAGTGGAAAAGAGTTACCGCAAAGAAAACGTTTACGGTTAAAGAATTTCGATTACAGTACACCCGGGGCATATTTTATAACGATATGCACGCATAACAGAAAATGTACGTTGTCCCGTGTTGTAGGGGCGATTCACGAATCGCCCGAAATAGAATTAACGGATTATGGAAAGATCACAGACGAAACCATACGGAACATTCCCGAACGGTATAAGGCAACAGTAGACCGATATGTGATTATGCCGAATCATATT
>JAZNYL010000007.1:0-11405 GCA_045594445.1 Eubacteriales bacterium | reverse complement strand
CGCCATTGCCATTCCCGCTACCAATCAGCTGCTGGTGCATGATTTTGCCTACCGGTTTGAAGCCGCCGGCGTTTCCGCGATCCTGTGTACCGCAGACGGCGACACCGCCGCACAGGCAGACAAGGCGCTGGAAGAATACGGCAAGCCCATGATCCGGATTCTGGCCAACGGCGGCACTGGCGGGGAAGAAAGCCCCCTGCAGAGAGAAGGCTGGCATGACTTCAACGCCGAATACAGCCTGTACAGCAGCCATTACGACAGACGGGACGACTCCCCCTGCGGCGACGATCCCCTGCTTGCTTTCTTCACCTCCGGCACTACCGGCTACCCGAAGATGGCGCTGCATAACCATAAATATCCTCTGGGTCACTTCCATACCGCCAAGTACTGGCATTGCGTAGACCCCGAGGGACTGCACCTGACCATTTCGGACACCGGCTGGGCAAAGGCTATGTGGGGTAAGATGTACGGTCAATGGCTGTGCGAGGGCGCGACCTTCGTTTACGACTTCGACCGCTTTGACGCGTCTGTCATTCTGCCCATGTTTGCGAAATATCATATCACCACCTTCTGTGCTCCCCCCACCATGTACCGCATGATGATCAAGCAGGATCTGTCCAAGTACGATCTGTCCTCGGTCAAGCACGCGGCCATCGCGGGAGAGGCACTCAATCCAGAGGTCTACCACCGCTTCAAGGAGCTGACCGGTCTTTCGCTCATGGAGGGCTTTGGCCAGTCCGAAACCACCTTGGTGATCGGCAACCTTGCGGGCATGACGCCCAAAATTGGCTCTATGGGTAAGCCCGTACCGCTCTACGACGTCAGCATCGTGGATCCCGACGGCAATCCCGTGGACGTGGGTGAATCGGGCGAGATCGTCATCCGCACCGACAAGGAGCATCCCAACGGCCTGTTCCAGGGCTACTACAACGCCCCCGAAAAGACCGCCGAGGTATGGCACGACGGCTACTACCACACCGGTGACGTTGCATGGCGCGACGAGGACGGCTACTACTGGTACGTCGGTCGTGTGGACGACGTGATCAAGTCGTCCGGCTACCGTATCGGGCCTTTCGAGATCGAGTCGGTCATTATGGAGCTGCCCTACGTGCTGGAATGCGGCGTCAGCGCTTCCCCCGACGAGATCAGAGGTCAGGTAGTCAAGGCCAGCATCGTGCTCACGGGCGGTAAGCAGCCCTCCGAAGAGCTCAAAAAAGAGATCCAGCAGTACGTTAAGTCGCGTACCGCTCCCTATAAATATCCCAGAATCGTGGTCTTCTGCGACAGCCTGCCCAAAACGACAAGCGGCAAGATCATTCGTAACAAGCTGTGATGCACACCCCGCGTCTGACGCTTTTCGTGGGCCATTACGGCAGCGGAAAAACCAATCTGGCAGTCAATTACGCCATATACTTGCACAGGCAGGGCAAGCATGTGGTGCTGGCTGACATGGACATCGTCAATCCCTATTTCCGCTCCAAGGACAGCGAGGACGAGCTTTCTGCCCTTGGCATCAAAACACTCTCTTCCCCGTATGCCAACACCAATCTGGACGCACCCGCCATGCCTTCTTCGTTTTACGGCATTTTTGAGCATCGCGACTCGCATGCCGTGCTGGACGTGGGCGGTGACGATCGCGGTGCGGTCGCACTTGGCAGATACGTGGACATGATCAAGGAAGAGGACGATTACCGGATGATTTTCGTGGCCAACGCGCACCGCGCGCTGACCCCCACCCCCGAGGATGCACTCGAGGTGCTGCGCGAGATCGAGCAGGCCTGCAAGCTGCCCGTGACTGCGATTGCCAACAACTCTCACCTCGGTGAATTTACCGATGCGGATACCGTGCTTGCGTCGCAAGCCTACGTGGATCGGCTGTGCGAGCTTTCTGGCTTGCCGCTGGTCATGACCGCATACGACGCACGCCTTGACGCGCAGCTTTGCGACAAGGTAGCGCATCCCTTCCCCATTACGTTACAGAAAAAATACTATTGATACACTACGGAGGACCCCTACCATGGCAAAATTAACCATTGATGCCGAGAGATGCAAGGGCTGTGGGCTTTGCGTGGCAAATTGCCCCAAGAAGCTTTTGCAGATCGCAAAAGATAAGATCAACTCCAAGGGCCATTGCCCTGCCGAGATCACCGATATGTCCGCTTGCGTGGGCTGCGCCAACTGTGCGCTGATCTGCCCCGATTGCGTGATTACGGTGGAACGCTGATTGAAAGCGAGGTAGAAAACATGTCTGATAAGGTACTTATGAAGGGCAACGAGGCGATTGCCGAGGCTGCCATTATGGCCGGATGCCGTCACTATTTCGGCTACCCCATCACTCCCCAGACCGAGATCGCGGCTTACATGGCCAAGAAGATGCCCAAGATCGGCGGATGCTTCTTGCAGGCCGAGAGCGAGATCGCGGCCATCAATATGGTCTACGGCGTTTCCGCTGCGGGCAAGAGAGTTATGACCTCCTCGTCCTCCCCCGGAATCTCGCTCAAGAGCGAGGGCATTTCCTACCTGGCAGGTGCCGATCTGCCTGCGCTGATCGTCAACGTCCAGCGCGGAGGCCCCGGACTTGGCGGCATTCAGCCCTCTCAGTCCGACTACTTCCAGGCCACCCGCTCCTGCGGTCACGGCGACTTCCATCTGATCGTGCTGGCTCCCAGCTCGGTACAGGAAATGGCAGAGCTGACCGTCAAGGGCTTTGATCTGGCCGACAAATATCGCATGACTTCCATGATTCTGGCTGACGGTACCATGGGCCAGATGATGGAGCCCGTATCCTTGACCGACATCAAGCCCATCGCGGTGGAAAAGCCCTGGGCTGTAACCGGCACCAAGCTTGCTCGCAAGCACAACATCGTCAACTCGCTCTCTCTCGTTCCCGAGGAGCTGGAGACGCAGAACTTCGACCGCTTTGAGCGTTACCGCATGGTTGAGGAAAACGAGGTCATGTATGAAGAATTCATGATGGAGGACGCAGAGATCTGCATCGCAGCCTTCGGTATTGCTGCGCGCGTCTCCAAGAACGCCATCATGGCTGCAAGAGCCAAGGGCATCAAGGTGGGCATGATCCGTCCCATCACGCTCTGGCCCTTCCCCAAAAAGGCATTCCGCAAGGCGGCTGATCAGGTAAAGGCATTCTTGTCCGTGGAGCTCTCCATGGGTCAGATGATCGACGACGTCAGACTGGCCGAGGAGTGCATCCGTCCCGTCTACCTGTGCAACAGAGCGGGCGGTATGATCCCCTCTCCCGAGCAGGTGCTCGAGAGCATTGAAAAAATCGCAGGAGGTAACTGATCATGGTAGTTTTCAAAAGACCGCACGCTCTGGCGGATATGACCATGCACTACTGCCCCGGCTGTACGCACGGTATCGTGCACAGACTGGTGGCCGAGACCATGGATGAGCTGGGCATCGAAGGCAACATGGTCGGTATCGCTCCCGTCGGCTGCTCCGTTATGGCATACAACTACTTCAATTGCGACATGGTGGAGGCGGCACACGGCCGTGCACCCGCCGTTGCAACCGGAATCAAGCGCGCAAATCCCGAGAATATCGTATTCACCTATCAGGGTGACGGCGACCTTGCTTCGATCGGTATGGCAGAGACGGTGCACGCCGCTGCACGTAACGAGAACATTACCGTCATTTTCATCAACAACGCCATCTACGGCATGACCGGCGGTCAGATGGCTCCCACCTCGCTGCCCGGTCAGGTCACCCAAACCTCTCCCTACGGCAGAGATACCGCGCATTGCGGCTTCCCCGTCAAGGTCTCCGAGATGCTCTCGCAGCTTGAAGGTCCGCAGTACATTGAGCGCGTGGCCGTAACCAGCGTGGCAGGCATCCGCAAGGCAAAGAAGGCCATTCTCAAGGCGTTCCAAAATCAGATCGACGGCAAGGGCTTTTCCTTGGTTGAGGTCATTTCCACCTGCCCGACCAACTGGGGCATGACGCCCGAAAAGGCTATGCAGTGGGCAAACGAAAATATGCTGCCCTACTATCCGCTCGGCGTTTATCGTGACCGCGATGCCGAGAGCAAGGAGGATACAAAGGCATGAAAACTTTACAGATGTTGATTGCAGGCTTTGGCGGCCAGGGTGTTCTGTTCCTTGGCAAGATCGTGGCTTATCAGGGCTTGATTGCCGATAAGCAGGTCAGCTGGCTGCCCTCCTACGGCCCCGAAATGCGTGGCGGTACCGCAAACTGCTCCATTATCATCAGCGACACCCCCGTCGGCTCGCCCATCGTGGCAAATCCCGACTGCCTGGTCGCCATGAACCTTCCGTCTCTTGACAAATACGAGGACGCCGTGGTTCCCGGTGGCAAGATCTTTGTGGACAGCACGCTGATCACCCGCAAGATCGAGCGCGACGACGTGGACGCTTTCTACGTTCCCGCTACGCAGATCGCCAACGAAATGGGCATTCCCACGCTGGCAAATATGATCATTCTCGGCAAGGTGCTGCGCGAGTGCCCCGAGATCGGCATGGATTACCTTGAGGCCGCTATGGGCAAGGTGGTCAGTGCCAAGAGAGCCAACCTGATCGAGCAGAATCTGAACGCTATCAAGCTGGGCTACGATTATCAATAAGGAGATAGAATCATGTTGGATATCAAGATCATTGAAAACGACAAGACCTGGGAGCTGCCCGAGGAGAGCAAGCTGGGCTTTGGCCGCTATTTCACCAATCACATGTTTGTCATGGACTACAATAAGCAGGAAGGCTGGCACGATGCAAGAATCGTTCCCTTCGGCAACATTTCCCTGCATCCCGCCTCTACCGTTCTGCACTACGGCGCTGAGATTTTCGAGGGCCTGAAGGCTTACCGCCGCCTTTCCGACGGCAAGGTGCAGCTGTTCAGACCTCTGGAAAACATTCGCCGCATGAACGTTTCCGCAGAAAGACTCTGCCTGCCCGCCATCCCCGAGGAGGACGCGCTGCAGTGCTATACCGAGTTTATCCGCCACGAGCAGGCTTGGGTTCCCCATACCGAGGGCACCTCGCTCTATATCCGTCCCTTCCTGTTCGGCAACGACCCCTACCTTGGCGTACACGGCGTCAACGAGGCAGTCTTTATGATCATCGCCTCGCCCAGCGGCTCTTACTACAAGGAGGGCATCAACCCCGTTAAGATCATGATCGAATCCGAGGACGTGCGCGCCGTCAAGGGCGGTACGGGACACATCAAGTGCGGCGGCAACTACGCAGCCAGCACAAGAGCCGGCGACAAGGCCGAAAAGCAGGGCTACTCTCAGGTGCTCTGGCTGGACGGCGTGGAGCGCAAGTACATTGAAGAGGTGGGCGCGATGAACGTTATGTTCAAGATCAATGGCGAGATCGTCACCCCCGCACTCTCCGGCTCCATCCTGCCCGGTATTACCAGAAAGTCCTGCCTGGAGGTGCTGCGCGACGCGGGCTATCCCGTATCCGAGAGACGCCTCTCGGTTGACGAGCTGATCGCGGCTGCCGAGAACGGCACGCTGGAGGAGGCTTGGGGCACGGGTACTGCCGCAGTCGTCTCTCCCATTGGCGAGCTTTGCTACGGCGGCGTTCGCTATCCCGTCAGCGGCGGCAAGATCGGCGCTGTGACTCAGTCTCTGTACGATACCCTGACCGGTATTCAGTGGGGCAAGATTGCTGACAACAAGGGCTGGACATACGAAATCTGATAACTTGGAGAAACCATCATGCGCACTCTCATTATAAACGATATCACTCTTTGCACAAAGGCAGCAGCCGACGCACTTTCCTTCCGCGAAAAGGTGCAGGCAGCAAGATTGCTTGGCAGAATGCACGTCTCGCAGATCACGCTTCCGCAGATGAAAAGCCATAAGGCAGACGCGTTGCTGGCGCGCACCGTGGCCTCTGTTCTGACCGAGACCGTACTGTGCGCGCACATCGCGCCCGATGGATCTGACGCTGAAGAGGTGTATGCCTCGATTAGCTTTGCAAAGAACAAAAAGCTTGCCATGGCTCTGCCCATGTCGCAGGCGCAGCTGGAATTCTTCTATCATCTCAAGCCCGCAGGCGCACTTGACACGGTCAAGAACGGCATTGCAGCGGCGCGCGCACTCTGCCCCGACGTGGAATTCGTGGCAGGCGACACCATGCGCAGCGATTACACCATTCTGACCGGCTGTATCAACGCTGCCATCGAGGCAGGTGCTTCTACCGTGACGCTGTGCGATCCCGAGGGTTACGCGCTGCCCGGTGAGATGATCGCATTTATCAATAAGCTCAAAGCTGACGTTCCCGCGCTGGAAACCGTTACGATGGGATTGCATTGCTCGGATGCCTGCGGTCTGGCGCTTGCTACCTCGCTGGAGGCTTTGCAGGCAGGCATTTCGCAGATCTCTGTCTGCGGCCACGGCGCCGAGGCTCCCAATACGGGCGATGTGCTGGCCATTCTCGCGCAGAGAAGCGAGCAGCTGGATGTGACCACCTCGGTGCTCTACACCGAGGCCAAGAGCTGCGCCAAGGGTGCATCAGCACTGTTTGACAAAAAGGCGGGCAACAAGTCCATGCCCACGGTGCAGACCGACGGCGAGGGCGTCCGTCTGGACGCACAGACCGACAAATATACCGTGCTTGCCGAGGTAGCAAAGCTGGGCTATTCACTCTCCTCCGAGGACTCCAATCGCGTCTTTGAGGAATGCAAGAGAATTGCACAGAACAAGGTCATCGGCACGCGCGAGCTGGACACCATCGTGGCAGCCGTTGCCATGCAGGTGCCCTCTACCTACAAGCTGATCTCCTACGTGACCAACAGCGGCAATACCTTCGAGTCCTCCGCGCATATCACGGTGGACAAGAGCGGCAAGGTGCTGCAGGCCATCTCGCTTGGTGACGGTCCGATTGATGCAGCATTCAAGGCGCTGGAGCAGATCGTGGGACACCACTACGAGCTGGACGACTTCCAGATCCACGCTGTGACCGAAGGCCGCGAGGCAGTCGGCTCTGCGCTGGTCAAGCTGCGCTCGGGCGACGCGTTGCACGCAGGTCAGGGTATCTCCACCGACATTATCGGCGCATCCATTCGTGCATATCTTGACGCGCTCAATAAGATCGTTTACGAGGAGGGACGCGCGTGAAGCTTTCGTTTTCCAACCGTAAATGGACGTCCTGCTCCTATGCCGATCTGCTTGCGCTTTGCGATGCGACGGGCATGCAGGGTCTGGAGCTTTACGACGTTGCCGACACGCTCGGCGCACCCGGCCAGCCCTTTGATGCGGCCAATGCGCGCCTGACCACGCACACGCTGATTGACAATCACGTTACCCCCGTATGCTTTGATACCTCGGCCGATCTTTCGGATCCCGAGAGTGACTATACCGGCATTCTGCGCTCCTATATTGAGCTGGCAGCCGATTTCCGCGTACCCTTCGTGCGCGTGCACACCCGCACCGACGAAGCAGATTGCTTTGATACCGTTTGTAAAAACCTTGAGCCGCTTTTGCCCTATGCCGAAAGGATGGGCGTGACGCTGCTGCTTGAGACCGCGGGCTGCTTTGCGCATACCGACACGCTGCGCGGGATTCTCAACCGCTTTGCAAGTGACAGCCTGGGCGCACTCTGGGATATGTATAACACCTGCATTTTAGCAGGAGAATCCCCCGAGACCACCATTACCAATCTGGGCGCGTACGTCAAGCACGTGCACGTTCGTGACGCCAAGGACGGCGAATACTGCTTTATGGGTGAGGGCGACCTCCCTATGGAGGATCTGGTTCGCGCGCTCTCCTCGGTCAACTACGACGGATTCGTATCTCTTGAATGGGATCCTGACTGGATTCCCGATCTTGCCGATCCCGAGATCATTCTGACGCAGTTCTCCACCTATATGGAGCGATTTGCCAATACCGCGCGTGCGCAGGATCACCTGTACGACAACAAAGCACACACCGGCAAGTACGTCTGGAAAAAGGACACCCTGATTGACATGACCTTCTCGCAGGTGCTGGATCGTATGGTAGAGCTGTTCCCCGACCAGTACGCCTTCAAGTACACGACGCTCAACTATACCCGCACCTACGCACAGTTCCGCCGTGACGTGGACAAGTGCGCGCGTGCACTGCTTTCCCTGGGCGTTCGTCCGGGTGCAAAGGTGGCAGTTTGGGCGACCAACATTCCCGAATGGTACATCGCCTTCTGGGCGGTCACCAAGATCGGTGGCGTGCTTGTCACCGTGAACACCGCGTACAAGATCCACGAGGCAGAATACCTGCTGCGTCAGTCGGATACGCACACGCTGATCATGATTGACGGCTACAGAGACTCCAACTACCGTCAGATCATCCGAGAGCTCTGTCCCGAGCTGGCAGAAACTCCTGCAGGTGAGCCCCTGCATTGCAAGCGCTTGCCCTTCCTTCGCCACGTGATCACCTGCGGCTTTGAAGAACCGGGTGCTCTCTCTTGGGAAGAGGCTCTGACCTACTCCGGGAATACCCCACGCGAGGAGTTGACCCGCGTTGCGGCAACCGTTTCTCCGCACGATGTATGCAATATGCAGTACACCTCGGGTACGACCGGATTCCCCAAGGGCGTTATGCTGACGCACTACAATATCGTCAACAACGGTAAGTGCATCGGCGACCGCATGGATCTCTCCACCGCGGATCGCATGATGATTCAGGTGCCCATGTTCCATTGCTTTGGCATGGTGCTTTCCATGACGGCCTCCATGACGCACGGCGTTTCAATCTACCCCCTGCCCTATTTCTCTCCGCGTCCTGCGCTTGCCTGCATTCATCAGGAGCGCATCACCGCCTTCCACGGCGTGCCTACCATGTTTATAGCACTCCTTGAGCACCCCGACTTTGCCAAGACCGATTTCTCGCACATGCGTACAGGCATTATGGCAGGCAGCCCCTGCCCCATCTCTGTCATGCGTGACGTGGTGGACAAGATGCACATGAGCGAAATTACCATCGTGTACGGTCAGACCGAGGCGTCTCCGGGCTGCACCATGTCCTCGACCGATGACCCGCTGGAGGTCCGCGTGGGCACGGTTGGCCGTGCGCTGCCCGAGATAGAATGCAAGGTGGTGGACCCCGAGACGGGTGAAGAGATGCCCGTTGGACAAAACGGCGAGTTCGTGGCCCGCGGCTACAACATCATGAAGGGCTATTACAAAATGCCCCGCGCGACCGCTGCCGCCATTGATGCGGACGGCTGGCTGCATACGGGCGACCTTGCGGCTATGACCGAGGACGGAAACTTCCGTATCACGGGCAGACTCAAGGATATGATCATCCGCGGCGGTGAAAATATTTACCCTAAGGAGATTGAGGAATTTATCTATACCCATCCCAAGGTCAAGGACGTACAGGTCATCGGCGTGCCCGACGAGCAGTACGGCGAGGAGATCATGGCCTGCATCATCCTCAAAGAGGGTGAGGTTATGACCGAAAAGGAAATGAAGGGATATATTCTGGATCACATGGCACGCCATAAGGTGCCCAAGTATATCGACTTTGTGGACTCCTTCCCCATGAACGCAGCGGGTAAGATACTCAAGTACAAAATGCGCGAGGACGCTGTCAAAAAGCTTGGATTGCAAAAAGCGGACAGCATCGTGACCGCATAAAGAAAAGAACCGAGATCGAAAGGTCTCGGTTCTTTTTCTCCGAATGTCAACCGTAGGGGGCATTCACGAATGCCCCGCCCTCCGCTCAGGGTGACACTCGGGGTGGCGCTGCGGGAGCAAGCCCCCGCCCTACGTGCATTTCGCATGTCACTCTTCACCATCAAGATGCCGCTCGAAGGGCACCGTTGCTCACAAAGCTTTCACAAACATGAAGGTTTTCTTAAATCGTCCGAAAATTGCTTGACGGGGGCGTGGGGGTATGCTATAATAAGGCGCGGATTGGAGGGAGATATCATGGAAAAATCCAAGAAAAATGCAATTATCATCCTGATTCTGACGCTTGCGCTATGCGTTTGCATGGGGCTTGTGGACGCTGTGCTCTCCCCACCTTACGCGATCAAAAGCGCGATCAAGCTCCTTCTGTTCGGTGCCATTCCCATCATTTATTTGATATGCACCAGGTCCTTATCGCCAAAGCAGCTTTTTTCACTTCAAAAAAAGCACCTTGCGCTGACGCTCGGGCTTGCATTTGGCGTCTTTGCCGTGATCATGATCGCATTCTTTGCCCTGCGCGGCTTTATTGACTTTTCATCCGTCACCGACTCGGTAACCTCCGACGCGGGCGTGACGCGCGAGAACTTTATTTTCGTGGCCATTTACATCGCCCTTGTCAATTCCCTTTTGGAGGAATTCTTTTTCCGCGGCTTTTGCTTTTTTGGCATGCTGCCCTTGGGTGTTCCCTTTGCTTACGTGGCAAGTGCCCTTATGTTCTCGGCCTATCACATCGCGTTTATGGACGGCTGGCTCTCGCCCGTCATCTTCGCGCTCGCCCTTTTTGGCATGGCCTTGGGCGGCTGCATTTTCGCCTTTCTCAACCACAAAACCAAGAGTCTGTTGCCCTCCTGGCTTGTGCACATGGCATCCAATCTGGCAACCAATCTGATCGGCATCATCATGTTCTACAGCATCTGACAAAGGAGGTGGAGGCTCATGACCGATTCCCCGAAATACGTTTACGTCGTTTTCTCTTCCACGCAATATATGATTGCCAAGTGCATCCGCGCCATGACGCGCCACCGTTACAATCACGTATCCATCTCGCTGGACGGCAATCTGCAAACGCTTTACTCGTTTGCGCGCCGCTACGACGACACCCCCTTTTGCGGAGGTTTCGTGGTGGAAACGCCCGAGCGTTACATTCGTCGCAATACGGCTGCCACGGTGCAGATCTGCGCCATCCCGGTCACCGACGCGCAATATACCGTCATCCGTGACCGCCTGCTGGCTTACGAGGCCGAGGCAAACGATTACGTATACAATTACATCGGCGCGCTCTCTTTTATGTTCCGCCGTCGCGTGGCACTGGACAAATGCCACACCTGCGTGGATTTTGCCACAGAGCTGATTTCCATGACCGGCGCGGGCATTTCCCCCGACCGCTTTTATTCGATCCGAGGACTTGCGCGCAATCTGAACCGCTACAAGATTTACGAGGGGCATTTCTATGCACCCCTGACGCTCTCGGATATGCCATCCCCCTATTTTACCAAGCACTCGGAAAAATTCAAATTCAAGCAGACCGTGGCAAATGTGTCACTGCTCATGAACCGCTATTGGAAAAGCCTGCGGTGGAAGCCGAGGCTGAAATAAAAAAGTACTTACTCATCGGGCTGAAAAATTAACGAATTATTTGAAATGAGCCACCACGCAAATGGTGGCTTTTTCACGCTCTGCTCTTGGTGAAAGAGCGTCCGTATGGGAACCCCTACCGGCGCTTTGCGCCACCTCCCCAGCGGGGAGGCTTACAT
>JAZNYL010000006.1:0-59497 GCA_045594445.1 Eubacteriales bacterium | reverse complement strand
CGTACGTAAAAAATATAGACTATTCCGTTCCGACCTTGCTCGAAGAAGAAAACGCCGTCGATAACTTGATCGTTTTCAACTCGGAAACAGACGAGACCACGAAAAGATCTCTTGAAAAAGTACTTGAAGCAATAAAACAGTAAACAAAAAAGAGAGAGTCAAATTCATTTTGGATCTGACTCTCTCTTTATAAATAAATTTGGATCTGTCAAAACGGTGTTGATCAAAACATTCCCTCGATTCCCTCGAGGATCTTAAATCGGATCTTGTATTTGGGATCATCGGTCTCGGTGATTATTTTATATTGCTCCGAAGTGAGACCGACCTCAATAAATGCCTGCTCTGCGCCCTTTGCGCTCGAAAGACACAACGCCGGGAAAAGAACGCACCACCAATTCTGTCCGTCCGCATCACCTATTTTTATCTGAAGCGAGGAGTAGACTCCCGAGGGAAAGCAGGCGGATTCGTAATTTTTTGTTGGGTATTTTTCCTCTCCGAGAGATACCGACACGGTATGAGCGCATCCGTTTTCCTCAAGCGTTGCTTCCGCAATACTCTTGATTCGGTCAAGTGACTCGCCAAGAATCAGAAGAGAGCTTTCTTCGCTCTGAAGGAGCACCTGAACGGCATGACCGCAATCGCTATCAGCAAGAATGATCCCGTTGCAGCAGCAAAGATCCTCAAGGAATACGCTGAAAAGATTCCTTCCTTCGAGATCCTCGCAGGTTACGTTGACGGCGGCGTTATCGACGCAGCAGCAGTGAACGCACTCGCAGAGATTCCCTCCAAGGAAGTCCTCATCGCAAAGTTCCTGGGCTCTATCAAGTCCCCTCTGTACAACTTCGCTTACGGTCTGCAGGCTATTATCGACAAGCAGAACGGTGGCAGCGAAGAAGCTGCAGAAGCTCCCGCAGAAGCTTAATTTTCTGCATCACACACAAATTTTTAAAAACACTCACAATTCAGGAGGTAATTTATCATGGCATCCGAAAAGATTACAGCTATTGTTGAAGAAATCAAGACTCTCACTATCCTCGAGCTCGCTGACCTGGTTAAGGCAGTTGAAGAGGAATTTGGCGTATCCGCAGCAGCTCCCGTAGCAGTTGGCGGCGCAGCAGCTCCCGCTGCAGCAGCAGTTGAGGAGAAGACCGAGTTCGACGTTGAACTGACCAGCTTCGGCGCTAAGAAGCTCGACGTTATCAAGGCCGTTCGCGAGATCACCGGTCTCGGCCTGAAGGACGCAAAGGACCTCGTAGAGGGCGCTCCCAAGATTCTGAAGGAAGGCGTTTCCAAGGAAGACGCAGAGAAGATCAAGGAACAGCTCACCGCTGCAGGCGCAACCGTTACCATCAAGTAATTTCCCTTCCGGAAAATACACACAATCAATTTGCATCTGTCTTGGATAGCAAAAAGCACCGTGCCAACTTGGCACGGTGCTTTTGCGTTTGTTGGCAACTAAATAATATTTATGTTCAAAAGCAGGGCTGCCTCCCAAGAAGCAGCCCTGTTCTATTCTTATACTCGTTTTTCTATTACCCCGCGATCAGGCCAACCACCCAGTTCCAAAGCGGCACCAAGGCGATAGGAAAGAAAACTGCGGGAAGATAGTTCATAATCTTGAGCTTGGTGATGCCCATGACGTTAAATCCCAATCCCACGATCAGCACAGAGCCGACCATACTCATGGTGTCAATGACAGAGGTCGAAAGCCCCTGCCCTGCAATGCTTGCAACCAGCGCGATCCCGCCCTGGAAAACCAGCACGAACAAGGAAGAAAGCAGCACGCCGACCCCCATGGTGGAGGACAGAATGATCGAGGACACCAGATCCAACATGGATTTGGTATAAAGCAGATCGTGGTCACCCATCAGTCCGCTCTGAATTGAGCCGACGATGGTCATGGAGCCTACGCAAAACAACAGCGACGCCGACACAAAGCCCTGCGCCACGGGAACCTGTACGGCACTTTGCTCGGGGTTGCGGTTAAACATCTTCTCGATCTTTTGGCCAAGCAGATTGACCCAGCGGTCAATATCGATCAGGCCGCCGACCAAAATACCAAGCACGATGGACAGAATGGTGATGATGGTGTTCTCACCCGTCAGGCCTGTTCTGAGCACCGTAGGGTACGCAACCGCATCGGACACGACGTCGTTAATCACGCCCGTCAAAGCGCCACCAACGCCCACCATGACTACGGCCAGGCCGAGTCCGTTCATGATCGACTTGGACATTTCGGCAAACCGCTGACTTTTCAGCTTCCCTTTCTTGGAAATCGCGTGAATCGCAAGGCCAATCAGCGACCCAAGAATGACCGTGCCCGTGTTGACCAGCGTTCCTGCAAGAGGAAAATGGTTCATCAGAACTCTACCACCTTGTCGATATAAGCCTTGAGCTCGGAGATGGGCAGACGAACCTGCTCCATGGTATCTCTGTCACGAACGGTGACGCAGCCGTCGGTCTCGGATTCAAAGTCGTAGGTAATGCAAAGAGGCGTGCCGATCTCGTCCTGACGGCGGTATCTCTTACCGATAGAGCCGGTCTCGTCGAATTCGCAGTTATAGTACTTAGCCAGCTCGTCGTAAATCTCGCCTGCCTTTTCGGAAAGCTTCTTGGAAAGAGGCAGCACAGCAACCTTAACGGGTGCCAGTGCGGGATGCAGATGCAGAACCACGCGCACGTCGTTCTTTGCGGGATCCACGATCTCCTCGTCATATGCGTCGCAAAGGAATGCAAGTGCTACGCGGTCAGCGCCCAGCGAGGGCTCGATGACGTAAGGAATATACTTTTCGTTGGTCTCGGGATCGAAATACTCCATGCTCTCGCCCGAAACGTTCTGGTGCTGAGTCAGGTCATAGTCGGTTCTGTCCGCAATACCCCACAGCTCGCCCCAACCGAACGGGAACAAGAACTCGATATCGGTCGTGCCCTTGGAATAGAAGCACAGCTCCTCTGCGCTATGGTCACGCAGACGCATATTTTCCTTCTTCATGCCAAGGTTGATCAGCCAGTTCTCGCAGTAAGATCTCCAGTACTGGAACCACTCAAGGTCGGTACCGGGCTTGCAGAAGAATTCCAGCTCCATCTGCTCAAACTCGCGGGTACGGAATACGAAGTTACCGGGGGTAATCTCGTTACGGAAGGACTTACCGATCTGGCCAACGCCAAAGGGCATCTTCTTTCTGCCCGAGCGCGCAACGTTCTTGAACTGCACAAAGATACCCTGTGCGGTTTCGGGACGCAGATATACTGTGTTTGTGGACTCCTCGGTGACACCGATAAAGGTCTTGAACATCAGATTGAACTTACGGATGTTGGTAAAGTCACCCGAGCCGCAATCGGGGCAGCAGATGTGCTTTTCCTTGATGTAAGCCATCATTTCGTCGTCGGTCCAGCCTGCGGGATTGTCCTCAAGGCCATTCTGGAATGCATAATCCTCAATCAGCTTGTCCGCTCTGTGGCGTGCACGGCAAACCTTGCAGTCCATCAAAGGATCGGAGAAGCCGCCCAAGTGGCCCGAAGCAACCCAGGTCTGGGGATTCATGATGATCGCGCTGTCAAGGCCCACGTTATAGCGGGATTCCTGCACGAACTTCTTCCACCAAGCGCGCTTGACGTTATTCTTGAACTCTACTCCCAAAGGACCGTAGTCCCAGGAGTTTGCCAGGCCGCCGTAGATCTCGGAGCCGGGATAGATAAAGCCTCTGTTCTTACACAGGGCGACGATTTTGTCCATAGTCTTTTCGCTGTTATTCATAATATACCTCCATACGAAAAATGTGACTGTTCACATATTTACCCATGATAATACTTTATTTTACCACACCAAAGCCCGATTGTCAAGCAATATCGCACACAGCCTTCACGATTTTTCACTATATTTCGCCTATTTATGTATTATTTGTTTATTTTTCTATTTTTTGTTTATCTTTTTGGCATTAGTAAGGGCGTCACCTCATGGGTGACGCCCTTACTCGGTCTCATCAAATATATATGGTGCAACGCAAAGGCTTTGGCTTTTGCGCTGATTGTCTGCTGCGGGAATTTATATAAGCTCTATGAAAATCCCTTAAGGGCAATCCTTTTTGCAATATTTTTTGAGTGCGATTATGACCTTGTCATTACTTTGCGTAATCTACAACGCGGCTTTCGCGAATGATGTTGATCTTGATCTGGCCGGGATACTGAACCTCGTTCTGAATCTTTTCAGCCATCTCTCTTGCAACCACCTTCATGTTGTCATCGCTGACGGTATCGGGGTTGACCATCACGCGGATCTCTCTACCCGCCTGAATTGCATAAGCCTTGTCAACGCCACCGAAGGATTTCGCGATCTCTTCGATCTTTTCAAGACGCTTGATGTAGTTTTCCATGTCCTCTCTGCGGGCACCGGGTCTTGCTGCCGAAATGGCGTCTGCTGCCTGCACGAGGAATGCGATCACGGTCTTGGGTTCAACGTCGTTGTGGTGAGCCTCGATCGCATGCACGACCTCACGGCTCTCCTTGTACTTCTTGACGGCGTTTACGCCGATCTGTACGTGCGTACCCTCAACGTCCTGCGGGAATGCCTTACCGATATCGTGAAGCAGACCTGCGCGGCGTGCAAGCGTTGCGTCCACGCCAAGCTCCTCTGCCATCACGCCTGCCAGGAAGGCAACCTCAATGGAGTGCTTGAGTACGTTCTGTCCGTAGCTGGTTCTGTAGCGAAGTCTGCCAAGCAGTCTGACAAGCTCGGGATTCAGGTTACGAACGCCAACCTCGTAGATAGCGCGTTCACCCGCCTGCTTGACAGCCGTGTCAACCTCTCTCTTGGCCTTCTCCACCATTTCCTCAATACGGGTAGGATGGATTCTGCCGTCTGCAATCAATTTTTCAAGGGCGAGTCTTGCAACCTCGCGGCGAACGGGATCAAAGCCCGAAAGAATGATAGTTTCGGGGGTATCGTCCACGATCAATTCCACACCGGTCAGCTTTTCAAGCTGCTGGATGTTACGTCCCTCTCTACCGATGATACGTCCCTTCATGTCGTCATTGGGAAGCGCGACGGTCGAAATGGTGACCTCGGCTACCTGGTCGGATGCATAACGCTGAATGGCAAGGGTGATGATGTCACGAGCCTTTTCCTCGGCATCCTCCTTGTACTGTGCTTCAAGCTCCTCAAGGCGTCTGGCAATCTCTTCCTTTGCCTCGTTTTCCACGCGCGCGACCAATTCTTCCTTGGCCTGCTCGGCGGAATAGCCTGCGATGGCTTCAAGCTTGTTCATCTGCATTTTCAACTGTTCTGCGATCAATTCACGGAACTGCTCATTTTCCTTAATCTTTTTGTCAAGCTGCTCACTCTTGTGCTCGACCTGCTCGGTCTTTTTCTCAAGAGTTTCTTCCTTTTTGGCAAGTCGCGACTCTGTTCTGGATACTTCGTTTCTGCGCTCCTTCATCTCTCTCTCGAAGTCGTTACGCTGACGCATAATTTCTTCCTTTGCGGAGAGCAAAGCCTCTTTCTGTGCCGAAGCCGCCTGCTTTTGGCCTTCTTCAACCAAAGCCTTGGCCTTCTGCTCAGCAGAGCCGATGGCGCGCTCAGCGATCTTTTTACGGTAAAGAATGCCCGCAACAACGCCGATTACAATGCAAACCAGAGCCACAACTACAATGCTGATCCAAAAAGCTATGGGGTTTTCCCATGGCATTTTCTTGTACACCTCCTTTTCCTGTGGGTTTCTATAAAAGTATAGCAAAAAACACTTCATGCAGTTTACAATACTTACTTTATTATAATCTATTTTGCATTTTTTGTCAAGGGGAATTGCATATTTTTAGCAAAATGCACACAAAAAGGCTCTGTCAAGTATTTTTTCACACTTGGCAGAGCCTTAATGATTGTATAAAAATTACTTACCTGCCACGCTCATATCCTTGATCAGCGCAGCGGGTGCGCCGAACACGGTAAAGCCGCCGGGAATACCCCATTCCACGGTATCGGACAGGCTGTCGATGTTCTTGAGCAGCTCGAAGAAGTTGCCCGCGATGGTAAAGGAGCGCACGTAGGTGGTCTTCTTGCCGTTCTCGATGAGAAAGCCCTCGCTCTCGATCGAGAAGTCACCCGTGGTGGCGTCCGCACCTGCGTGCAAGCCCTTGACTGCGGTGACGTAAATGCCGTTCTCCGCCTTGGCGATCAGCTCGTCCTCGGTCAAAGTGCCGGGACAGAGGCTGAAGTTAAAGGGAGCGACGTTGACCTGCGACGCATACGAGCCGCGCATGCCGTTACCCGTGGAGGCAACGCCCGCCTTGGCAGCCGTGGTCAGGTCGTAGAGCAGCGTGGTCAGCACGCCGTCCTTGACAATGTCCTTTTTGTAGGTTGCCACGCCCTCGCCGTCAAAGTGAGTCTGCATGGGCGCGCCCTCTCTCATGGGATCGTCGGTGATGCACACGCAGTCTGCCGCAATCTTCTGACCTTCCTTACCTGCAAGCAAGGAAAGACCGAGCTGCGCGTTTCTTGCCGAGAATGCGCTGGAGAATACCGAGAGGATGGAGCGCATTTCGCTGCCTGCCAGCACGATATTGGTCTTGCCGGAGGGCACGCTGCCCGCACCGATCTTGAGCACTGCCTTGTCGGTTGCCTTCTTTGCAAGCTCGGCGACCTTTTCCTCGTCCGAGCAAAGCGCGAATGCAAACGCGTCTGCGCTCTCCTCGCCGATCTTGACGATGGGCATTGCGTAAACGCCATTCAGCCCTGCGCGGTTGGAAAGCTCCAGGCCGTGAGAATTGCACAGGTAGATCTCGATCTCGGAGGAGATGCAAGCTGCCTGCGTGCCGTCTGTCACACCCTCGTGTGCAGCGTAGATCTGCTTCTGCATATCCAGCGTCATAGCCTTAGCCTCGGCAGCACTCAGCGGCACGAATTTGGGCATATTGGTGGTTGCATAGCTCTCGGAGCCTGCAAAAATAGGCGCGGTATCTTCCTTTTCAATGTAGCGCGCGTTGTCGCAAGCGCGGCGTACAAGGTCCGCAAGCTCGCCTTCGGTAAACAGCTCGGTGGAAGCGTATCCCATCTTGCCATTCACCATGCAGCGCAGGCTGATGCCGCCACCCGAGCCACAGGAAAAGCCGCTCAGAGAATCCTTGAGTGCCTCTGCGGAGAGGCTGGAGCTGTTCATATAGTAAATTTCATATTCTTCAAGACCTGCAGCACGTGCCGCATCGAAGATGATCTGTTTTGCTCTGCTAAGTTCCATATCTCTGCCTCCTTATCTGCCGCCGACCGTGATCTCGGATACACGGATCAGGGGCTGACCGACGTCGGTAGGTACGCTGCCGCTGGACGAGCCGCACATACCCTGGCCGGTTACCAGATTCTGACCAACCATGTCGATATCCTTGATGATCTGAGAGCCGGTACCGATCAGCGATGCGCCGCGCACAGCCTCACAGATCTTGCCGTTACGTACGATGTAGCCCTCGCGCACCGAGAAGTTGAACGCGCCGGTCAGAGGATTGACCGAGCCGCCGCCCATTTCCTTTGCGTACAGACCGTACTCGATAGACGCGATGATGTCCTCGTTCTTGTCGGGACCGTTGTCGATAAAGGTATTGGTCATACGGCTGGTGGGCTCGTATTCGTAGCCCTGTCTGCGGCTGTTGCCGGTCATGGGCAGACCCATGCGGCGAGAGCCCAGGCGGTCTACCATGTAGCTCTTGAGAACGCCGTTTTCGATCAGCACGTTACGCTTGGTGGGATTGCCCTCGTCGTCGATGTTGACAGAGCCCCAGCCGTTCGGAATGGTGCCGTCGTCAATGGCGGTGACCTTGGGGTTGGCAATCATCTGGCCAAGCTTGCCTGCCATCTGGGAAGCACCGATGGCAACCGAGGTTGCCTCAAGCGAGTGACCGCAAGCCTCGTGGAAAATCACGCCGCCAAAGCCGTTTTCGATGGCAACCGTCATTTTGCCTGCAGGACAGTAGGAAGCGTTCAGATTGACCACAGCCTGTCTTGCAGCCTCACGGCCGATGTCCTCGGGACGGAAGAGATCAAACACCTCAAGGCCCATGCCGCGACCGGGTGCGCAAGAGCCGGACTGGTTCTCATGACCGTTGGACGCGACGGCATTGACTGCCATGCGGGTGCGGATATGTCTGTCGGTGGTGTAAAGGCCCTCGGAGTTGGCAACCAGAATGGAATGGTCCACCATCAGAAGGTTACCTGCTACCTGTACGATGCTCTGATCGTAGCTCTTTGCCGTGTTGCAGGCGGATTTGAGCAGATCGATCTTGTACTTCATCTCGGCAGTTGCGGGAACGGTGGTCACGGGGTGAATGTTGGGGAAAATGCGCTCGCAAAGATGCAAGGAAACAGCTCCCTTGATCTCGCCGACAGCCTCTGCTACCGACTTCGCGCAACGAATCAGTCCTTCTCTTGTAATGTCAGTTGTGGTCGCATAGACAGTCTGTGTACCGATAAAGGTACGGATGCCCACGCCCGAGAGCACGTTGTCACCAATGGCCTCGATTTTGCCATCCACCATGCGGATGTTGCCATTTTGCGTCAGCTCCTGGTAAATCTCGGCAAAATCGCCGCCACCCGAGAGCGCAATTCCGAGGATCTCCTCGGCAAGTCTTTTTTCAATCATGATTCTCGTCTTCCTTTCATGTTTTCAAGTATCGGAATAATCTGTCCGAGATCCTGCACGCAGGCGTCCGTCAGATCAAGAATTTCTTTTGTGGGCTTTATCATATCGGGTGCCATGACCGTATACATACCGGCTGCCTTGACCGCGCGCACGCCGTTGAACGAATCCTCCACGCCCATGCATGCTGCGGGATTTGTGCCAAGACGCTCGGCCGCAATCAAAAAGATATCGGGGGCAGGCTTTCCTCTTTGCACGGTATCGCCCGTGACCACTGCGTCAAAATATTTTTTCATATCCGACTTTACTAAGTGTCTTTCCACTCGGGGCGCGTTGGTCGAGGTGGCAAGGCCGATCTTGTAGCCGTTATCCTTGAGATAATCCAAAAGCTCGTACGCGCCGTCCTTGACGGGCAGTCCCTCGGTCTCAATCATCTCGTCATAAATGGCATTGCGCAGCTCCCAGAAAGGACGGAAAGCAAACGCATCGCCGTAAAACTCCTGCCAAAGCTCGGCAGTTCTTGCATAATTGGTGCCCGTACAAAGGGCCACGAACTCCATAATGCGCGGCACGCCCATCTCTTCTGCCGCCTTTCGCCAGGCGCGGTGGTACACCTTTTCGGTATCGTGCAGTGTGCCGTCCTTATCGAAAATGACAGCGCAAATCATCAGTCGGGATTCCTTTCGCCAAGAGCTACATGATATCTCTGATAGAATTCCTCAAATCTGCCCTCGTCCAAGGCCTCGCGGATGCGGCGGGTAAGCTGATTGTAGAAATACAGATTGTGCTGTACCGCCAGACGCATACCAAGCGATTCCTTGGCTTTGATCAGATGGCGGATATAGGAGCGGCTGTAATTCTGGCAGGTGGGGCAATCGCAGGTCACACCGATGGGGCGAGGATCGCGAGCGTACTTTTCGTTGAGCACGCTCATCTTGCCCTCCCAGGTAAACAGCGTGCCGTGGCGTGCGTTACGCGAGGGCATGACGCAGTCAAAGAAGTCAACGCCCAGATGCACGGCCTCAATGATGTTGCAGGGCGTGCCCACGCCCATCAGATATCTGGGCTTATTGATCGGCATGTGAGGCTCTACCGCGTCAATGATGCGGTACATATCCTCGGTGCTCTCGCCCACGGCAAGACCGCCGATGGCGTAACCGTCCAGATCCAGCTCTGCGATGCGCTGCATGTTATCGATTCGCAGATCCTCGTAAGTGCCGCCCTGGTTGATGCCGAACAGCATCTGCTGCTTGTTGATGGTCTCGGGCAAGGAGTTGAGCCTTTGCATTTCGGCCTTGCAGCGTGCCAGCCAGCGAATGGTGCGCTCGGAGGATTGCTTGACGTATTCGTAGGTTGCGGGGTTTTCCACGCACTCGTCAAACGCCATGGCAATGGTTGAGGCGAGGTTGGATTGGATCTGCATGCTCTCCTCGGGGCCCATGAAAATGCGCTTGCCATCGATATGAGAGGCAAAGTACACGCCCTCCTCCTTGATCTTGCGCAAGGAAGACAGGGAGAATACCTGAAATCCGCCCGAGTCGGTCAGAATCGGTCTGTCCCAGTTCATGAACTTGTGCAGGCCGCCCATATCGTGGATCAGCTTGTCACCGGGACGGATGTGCAGATGGTAGGTGTTGGAAAGCTCAACCTGGCAATCAATGGTCTTGAGCTCTACGGTTGATACGCCGCCCTTGATGGCAGCGCAAGTGCCCACGTTCATAAATACCGGCGTCTCTATGTCGCCGTGCGGGGTGTGCAGCACGCCTCTGCGCGCTCTTCCCTCTTGTTTTTTGAGTTCGAACATAATAGCTGTGTCCTTTCTTCGGCCAATATCAGTACAGGATATCGCCTGTTATTTGTGTTTATGATCTTTCAAATTGTCTGTCCAAATTTTTCTTGCTCATTTCCATGGCAACCGGTCTGCCGTGCGGGCAGTAGGTAATATCGGGCAGCTCCATGAGCCGATCCACCAGCCAGGAAAGATGCTCGGGAGCGTATACACGCCCTGCCTTGATGGCAGCCTTGCAAGCGCCTTGATAAAGCGCCTTTTCAAACACGATGTCACGCGTCAGGGATGCGTTTCCCGTACCGCTCTGCAATCTCTCGGCAATCACGGGCAGCATTTGCGCCACCGCGTCGGATTCAAGGCCGGTCGGAATTGCGTCCACGGTCACGGTAAAGCGGCCCGTGGAAAAGCTGAAGCCGACTGCCTCAAGCTCGGCACGGAAGTCACCGAGCGTTTGTACCTCGCCCGAGGTCATCATGACCTCAATGGGCAGTATCAGAAGCTGCGAGGAGGCCTCCTTTTCGCGCATATTGGCCTTGAGCTGCTCAAACAGAATGCGCTCGTGCGCTGCGTGCTGATCGATCAGCAGCATTCTTTCGCCGATCTCCACAATCAGGTATGCGTTGAATACCTGTCCGACCAGACGGTACGTGCCCTTTTCTGCCGTGGGCGCGGGGGTGCGCTCGGGTTCTTTGGGCAGCGGAGTGTGGGAGGGGGCGGGATTCGCGGCAGGAGCAAGCCCCTGCCCTACGGGGGATGCGGAATTCGCGGCAGGAGCAAGCCCCTGCCCTACGGAGGATGCGGAATTCGCGGCAGGAGCAAGTCCCTGTCCTACGGAGGATGCGGAATTCGCGGCAGGAGCAAGTCCCTGTCCCACGGGTTTGTCAGTTTTTTCAGGCGCGGGGGCCTGCTTTTCCGGCTTTTTGCCCTGAACGTACTGCTCTACGTACTGCTGCGCGGTCAAATGCTCCCACGCCTCTCCCTTTTGAGGCTTTGCGGGGGCAGGTGCAGCGGCGGCAGTATCCATGGTAATCTGTCGCTTTTGCAGCGATTCACCGCGCTCCACCGAGGTAAAGGCATCGGAGACCGACGGCTTTTGCTTGGGGATCTGCAGCTCGGGGCGTGCGGTATTCTGTTCAAGTGCTTGTCTGACCGCGTAGTACACGCTTTCAAACACGGGCTTTTCATTGGTAAACTTGACCTCTAACTTGGCGGGATGCACGTTGACGTCCACGCGGGCGGGATTGAGATTGATAAACAGCACGCAGCACGGGAATTTTTCGGGTGCGCAATACGACGTAAACGCCTGCTCCAGCGCGGCGCTGGCCGTTTTGCTCTTGATATAGCGAGAATTGATAAAGAAATTCTGATAGTTGCGGTTGGGACGTACGTTATCGGGGCGGCCGATATAGCCCTTTACCGTAATGCCGTCAAAGTCACCGTTTACCTCAATCAGACGCGAGGCAAAATCCTTGCCGAACACCGACCATACCGCACTCTTGAGACTGCCGTCACCCACCGTTTCCAGCTTTAAGTTGCCGTCTACGATCAACCGGAACGCAATCTCGGGGTGCGAGAGCGCGATTTTTTCCACGTTGGCACTCACGGCCATGGCCTCGGTCACGTCGCGCTTCAAGAACTTGCGGCGCGCGGGCACGTTGGCAAACAGATCCTCTGCGATCACGGTGGTGCCCACCGCGCAGCCGCGCTCGGTGATATCCACGATCTCACCGCAGTTGACGTCCATCTGCGCGCCAAGCGCAGCGTCCGGCGTTTTGGACAGAATACGCAGGCGGGAGACAGCCGCAATGGCCGCCAAGGCCTCACCGCGGAATCCCAGCGTGGCGATGCCGTCCAGATCCTCCGGCTCGCTGATCTTGCTGGTGGCGTGGCGTCTGATCGCCATGGGCAGATCCTCGGGCGGCATGCCGTGTCCGTTATCGGACACGCGCATAAAAGTCACGCCACCGTTCTGAATTTCCACGGTGATGCGTGACGCGCCTGCGTCTATTGCGTTTTCCATCATTTCCTTGATGGCCGACGCGGGTCTGTCCACTACCTCACCGGCGGCGATCAGATTGGCGACCTCAAAGGAAAGCACGTTGATCTTACCCATATATACTCCAAATCGTTAAATCAGTCTTTTTTTGATATCAAACAGCAGCGTCATGCACTCGTACGGCGAGAGCGTGTTGATATCCACGTTTTTGAGCTGCTCGATGATCTGCGCGTTGATCTGATCCTCAATGGTGATCTCGTCGCGCTCTTCTTGCTTGGCAGGCTCGGCGGTGCTCAACGCACGTGCGGTCTGCTCCACCGAAAGCAGCACCTGCTTTGCGCGCTTGATCACGTCGTTCGGCAGCCCTGCCAGCTTGGCAACCTCAATGCCGTAGCTGTCGTCTGTCGAGCCGCGCACGATCTTGCGCAGGAAGGTAATGCTGTCGCCGCGCTTTTTGGCAGCGATGTTATAGTTGACCACGCCCTCGAATTCCTGCTCCATGACGGTCAGCTCATGATAGTGCGTAGCAAACAGCGTCTTAGCGCCGATGCGGCGGCTGTGGGTATATTCCACGATGGCACGTGCAATGCCCATGCCGTCAAAGGTGGAGGTACCGCGGCCGACCTCGTCGTAAATGATCAGGCTCTTTTGCGTGGCGTTTTGCAGAATGTAGGCCACCTCGGTCATTTCCAGCATAAAGGTGGATTGCCCCGAGGCAAGGTCATCCGATGCGCCCACGCGGGTGAAAATCTTATCCACGATGCCGATGCGCGCTTCGTTTGCGGGCACGAAGCTGCCGATCTGCGCCATCAGCGTGATCAGCGCGACCTGACGCATATAGGTGGATTTACCCGCCATATTCGGGCCGGTAATCAGCATCAGGCGGTTGTTCTTGGTGTCCAGATGCGCGTCGTTGGGCACGAAATACGTGTCTTTGACAAACTGCTCCACCACGGGATGGCGACCGTCCTTGATTTCTATGACGTCGCTCGTATCCACCTCGGGGCGCACGTACTTGTTGCGCGCTGCCACGGTGGCAAGAGAGAGATAGGCGTCAGTCTTGGCAAGCAGCGCAGCGGTTTTCTGCACTCTCTCGCTGTTTTGCGCCACGTATGCGCGGATCTCCTGAAACAGCTCGTATTCCAGAGCGCAAACGCGATCGCCCGCGCCAAGGATCTTGGCTTCCATTTCCTTAAGCTCGTCGGTAATGTATCGCTCTCCGTTGACCAAGGTCTGCTTGCGGATATAGTGTGCGGGTACCTGATCGACAAACGACTTGCTGACCTCAATATAGTAGCCGAACACCTTGTTGTATCCGACCTTGAGCGTCTTGATGCCGGTGCGCTCACGCTCGGCAGCGGCAGTCTGCTCCACCCAGTTCTTGCCGTCGCGCATGATCGAGCGCAGCTCGTCCACCTCGGCGCTGTATCCCTCGGCAATCATGCCGCCGTCGCGGACCGAAAAGGGTGGCTCCTCGCAAATGCCTGCGTTGATCTTTTCGCAAATATCCTCTAAAAGATCCAGCTCGCGGTAAATGCTTGAAAGCTCCTCGCTCTTGCAGCTCTGCAAAAGACGCTTAACCTCGGGCAGCACCGAGGCGGTGTTGGCCACGGCACGCAGATCCTTTGCGTTGGCCGTGCCATACACGATGCGCGTCATGAGTCTTTCCATATCCAGAACGCCCGAGAGCAGCTCGGAGAACTCCTCGCGCAGCATGAAGTTGCCAAAGAACTCGTCCACCGCACTCTGACGGCGCGAGATCGCGCCCACCGAGAGCAGCGGGTGCTCTACCCAGCTGCGCAAAAGTCGCGCACCGGGAGAGGTCTTGGTCTTGTCCAAAACCCAGAGCAAAGAGCCTTTTTTCTCCTTTTGGCGCATGGTTTCGGTCAGCTCCAGATTGCGGCGCGTGTTGGCGTCCATCTCCAGATACTGGCCATCCGAATAGACCTGCAGCTCCTTTAAATAGGGGCTTTCGGTCTTTTGCGTTTCGTAAATGTAGTCGATCAGCGCGCCCACCGCACAGATCAACGGCTTGTCCGCTGCGTCGCGCGTCTTGACGCTCTCACCAAATCTCTCCTTGACTCTCTCCAAGGCGTCCGCATATTCAAATCTGCCGGGCTGGTTGTCGCCAAGCATAGCCCCAAGACGGTCGGTGATAAACGCGGCCGTTTCCGGAAACGACTTGCGGGAGAGGTTTGCGATAACCTCGCGAGGCGCGTAGGTAGCAAGCTCGTTGCAGAGTCTGGTCTCGGCCTGCTCACCGTCAAACGACGTCGCGCAGATCTGCGCCGTGGAAACGTCGGCAAAGCATACGCCGATAGCGTATTCTCCCACGTAGATAGCGCAAAGATAGTTGTTTTTCTGCTCGGAGAGCATGGCGCTCTCAATGACAGTACCCGGTGTGACCACGCGCACCACGTCGCGCTTGACCAAGCCCTTGGCCGTGGCGGGATCCTCCACCTGCTCGCAAATGGCCACCTTGTAGCCCTTGGCGATCAGTCTTGCTATGTACCCCTCGGCCGAGTGGAACGGCACGCCGCACATGGGCGCGCGCTCGGCCTCGCCGCAATCTCTGCCGGTCAGCGTCAGCTCCAGCTCACGCGAGGCGGTGATGGCATCGTCAAAGAACATCTCGTAAAAGTCGCCCAATCGGTAAAATAAGAGATGATCCCTGTATTTATTTTTGACCTCAAAGTATTGCTCCATCATCGGAGTCATGGTCATATCCTCACTTTTTTAATTTTGTTATCTTAATGTCCGCAGCTGCCGCCACAAGTGGAGCAATCGTGCGTGCAGGACGAGGGCACCTCGCCCGTAATCTCAAACATGATGGTGTTGTTGACCGCGTTCATCAGATCGTTGACTGCATTCTGCGCCTGCTCCAGCTCCACGTAAACGGGGTGTGCCACGATCTGATCGTACAGCTCGTTGATGCGGTTCTGGATCATCTCCAAAAATCTTGCTTCAACGTCCTTCTGACCTGCGGTTTTTTCCAGCGCGATCTGCTGAACCTGATATTCGCGCATCAGCGTGCGCAGATCCATATCGTTTTCGTACGCTTCCTTGGCCTTTGCCATGCGTACCAGTCGCTCATCCTTCTTGAGTTCCTTGCCGAGCTGTGCGGCCAGTTCAAAAATTTCCATTGTTTTATCCTCTTTTCTATTGTTTTTCAATTATTTCTCAATTTCGCCCCACAAAGCAAAGGCGTCCGCTTTGTCAATCTTGACGCTCACAAACTTACCAGTATCCTCGGGAGTCGCGTGGAAGAACACGATCTTGTTGCCCTCCTCGCGGCCCGAGTAAATCTCGGGGTTATTCTTGCTCGGTCCGTCGCAAAGCACGCGAATGGTTTTGCCTACCATGGGCTGATTCTTTTCCAGTGCAATATCGTGCTGAAGCGCCAGCAGGCGGTCGAATCTCTTGCCCGTGACCCCCGGATCCACCTGCTCCATCTCGGCTGCGGGCGTGCCCTTTCTGGGCGAGTAGATAAACGAGAACAGCATATCAAAGCGCACCGTGTCAAGAATCTGCATGGTGTCCTCGAAGTCCTCTTCGGTCTCACCCGGGAAGCCTACGATGATATCCGAAGAAAGCGCGGCATCGGGCATTTTCTCGCGGATGTAGCGCACGATATCAAGGTATCTTGCCTTGTCGTAATGGCGGTTCATGGCCTTGAGTATTTTATCGCTGCCCGACTGCAGCGGCAGATGGAACTGATGCGCAATATGCTTGGACTTTGCCATGACGTCAATCAGCTTGTAGCTTGCATCCTTTGGGTGGCTGGTCATAAAGCGCAGGATATAGTCCCCCTCGATCTTGTCAAGCTCATAAAGCAGATCTGCAAAATCGTAGCCCATCCCCTTGGCATAGGAGTTGACGTTTTGCCCGAGCAGCGTGATATCCTTATATCCCTTTTGCACAAGCTCCCTGACCTCGGCCACTACCTCGTGCATTTCCCTGCTGCGCTCTCTGCCGCGCACGTAGGGCACGATGCAATATGAGCAGAAATTGTTGCAGCCGTACATAATGGACACCCACGCGCGGTAGTCGCTTTCGCGGCAGATCGGCACACCCTCGGCCACCGCGTACTCGGTCTCCTCGGGACAGAAAATGCGGCGCGAGCGCGCGATCTTTTGCCAGAGCAGCTCGGGAAAACGGTGCAAGGACGCCGTGCCGAACGTGATATCCACGTAAGGATACTTATGCTTGATGTCCTCGCGGCGATGCTGTTGCGCCACCATGCAGCCGCAGACCGCAATGATCAGCGAGGGCTTTTTGGCTTTGAGGTGCTTGTATTGCCCCACGATCGAAAGCGCCTTTTGCTCGGCATGCTCGCGGATGGCACAGGTGTTGACCGCGATCAGATCGGCATCCGCGGGGTCGTCGCAAAGCTCGTAGCCCATATCCCGCGCCATACCGGAAAGCTTTTCGCTGTCCGCCACGTTTTGCTGGCAGCCAAAGGTCAGCACAAAACACTTGGGTGCGCTTCCCAGCTCGGCTGCAAGAGAGGCCGTATAGCCCCGCAGCTTTTGCATATATTGACTTGCGTCGTAGACGATTTGTTGACTCATTTTTTTGATTTATCCTCAATTATTATAGTATCTCAATTTATTATTATACTACACAAAAGCACCCATTGTCAAGGATTTTGTAAGATTGCCTCGCAAAATGTAGCGGTAAATCTCTCCTTTGCATCAAAGTCCATGGCGGGCGTGTAAAGGCTCTCCAGCTCGAAGTGGTATTCCCCCGCGCGGGCAAAGCATTCGCATGCCGCATCCAGCGCGCTTTCCGCCATTTTTTGCGCAAGGCGCGCCTGACCGCGCACGCCGCGCAGGGCGTCTGCATCACAAAGACGGCGCAAATCGATCCGATGAACGTCCTTCCCTGCCGTGCTTTCAGGATTTGCGCAAGTGACGCAAAGGCGGCTTTCGGGGAAATACAGCGCCGCAGTCTTTTGCACCGCGGTTACGTACGGTGCGCGCCAAACCTCGCAGCCTCTGTCGCGGGCGTGCTCGCAAAGCAGCTCCATGACGGCAAATTCTATGCCATAAAAGGGAGAGAGCACGATCACTCTGTCAGCAAGCCTTTCGTAGGTGTCCAGATGCACCCTCCCCTTCATGCCGATGCTGTCGCAAAAGGCGATATGCTCGCGGTACGTCCTGCCCTTGGGAAACGTGCGGGCGATCTTGGCTGCGGTGCGAAAAATGCGGTCGGTATCCGTGCAGGGCTGAATCAGGCTATCGCGAATGCAAAGCAGCGTACCCGCCGTGTGCAGATAATCGTAGGCCTGCGAAAATCCCTTTTGCTTGTAGGTATTGAGCGTGCGGATGCGCTTTCCGCTCTTGGCAAGCCTTTCCCGATCCCAGAAGTCGCCAAGATTGACGATCACGTCGCGCACACCCGGCAAGGTGGGCTCCAGCACATGCGGCATGGTGCAGTCGGCCAGCGCAATGCGCCCCTTTGCGGGGTGCGAGAGAATCACACCGTCCAAACTCCCCGGATCGGACGAGCAATAATAGTACTCTGCCTGCCAACCTCGCAAGGTCGCTGCATGCGCCACGTCGCCAAGAAAGCGACTCTTGCCCGTGCCGGGGCCTCCCTTGATCATATACGTGCGCAAAATATCCTCGCCAAGGAAGCAACCCTCGTAAAAGCTGACAAACCCATCCGCGGTGTTGGCCGTCGCAAAATAAGCCCTTTTGATGTTTTCTTGCATACAAAATCCCCTTTGTTGTGTAATTTTATTGCCATTGTATGCAGAAGGGACGATTTGTGATAACAGCCTCCGTTTCTGATTTCACCAACAAAGCATACGCATAACAAAAGAGGCTGATCTCTCAGCCTCTTTTTGCAAGCAAATTAGCCCTCTCTGGTGATAATGCTCACGCCTGCGGGGGAAATGCCGGTCTGCTCGTAGACAATGGCGTTGATCTGCGCCAGTGCAGATGCGGTCAGCTCACCCTCGTGCTGGATGACGATGCTGACGTTCTCACCGCTGATGACCGCTACGCATTGCTCGTATCCCTTGGTCTTGATCAGCGACTCGATCTTTGCCTCATCCTCCATCTCAGCCGCGATCTGTCTGATCTCGGCAACCGCCTCTGCCTTGACCTCGTCGGTGGCGTTCTGGTTGTCAACGACCGAGTTGAGCACCTCAAGTGCCTCGTCTCTTGCCTTTTGTCTGGAAATCTGCACGCTGCTGAAGTAGGAAGAAGCGTCGGTTGCGCCGTTGTTCTGGTCGCCCGTGGTCGAGCCTGTGCCCAACGTGGTACCGTAGTTGGTGGTCATGCCTGCGCTCTGATCATACTTGTAAGAATCGTCCGCAGCATCGCCCGCAAAGAAGATCCAGTTGAGGTAGACCGCAAGACCGATCATGATGACCGCGCCTGCGATGATCAGATTGCGTTTGCCCATTTTCTTGAAAAAATCGCCGATAGAAGTAATCGCCTTTTTGAAGTTCATATGTAAGCCCTCCGTTTTGTTGTTACGCTATATTCTATTATCAGGGCAAAGAGAATATGCCCTTATTGCGTAAATTGTGACGCGCTGACGTGAATTTTATTTGTCCCGATGCCAAAGGCCGCGCTGACCAAGGCCACCAGCTCGTTTTGCACGGCAGGATCTGCCCCGCCCTCGCACACGATGCCCACGCCTGCCACGCTCGGCTGCCGGCGTGTAAGCAGCACGGGGGCTTGCGAGCTTCCCGAGCCCACGATGACGTAGGATTCCTGCGAGCTTGAACTGTCAATATCCGTTTTGCTTTGCACGTCGCGGGCGTACACGTATTCGTACCCGCCCGACAGCGTGACCACGACCTGCACCTTGCCCACGCCACGCACCCCTGCGCAAAGCTGCGCGATCTCGCGCGAAAGTCCTTCGCGATAAGCCTGCAGTTCGGCCTGCTCCGAGACAGGCGCGCTCTGCTCGCTCGCCTTTTTTTGAAAAAGCGGCAGATCAAAGCTGCCCATCACCAAAAGCCCAAGGCCGATCACAGCCCCCAGAATCACGATCCATAGCCTGCCGCTCTTTTTCATTTGTCCAACCGTGCCCTTGACGTCCGAAATACCGTCCGTATACATCATGTCCTCCACTCATTTAGTCCAAAACCACCCTGCAAGGGCAGCCGAGCAGCCCCTCAACGTACTTTGCAAGCGGCTCGGGATCACGCCAGATTGCTTTGCCTGAAAGCACTAGCGTGACACCTGTGATCTGCCCGTGCTCATCCTGCTCGGTATAAATGCTGCACTCGCTTGCAGGCAAGGAAAACTCCCGCTCCAGCAGCAGCTGCAGTTGCCCTGCCAGCACGCTTTGCGCAACGTCTGCAAAGTCCTGCTCTGCGTCCTCTGTCGTTGTCTGTTCGCGCCATTGCTCCGGGATCTCAAGCTCCCCTTGCCTGACCGCATTGACGGCGCGCATCAGCGGTGCGCACAAAAGGCACACCACGCAAAGGCTGCACAAAAGCTTGACGTGCGATGTGCTTGACGCGGGCACGACAGCACAGATTAGCGCGATTAGCACGCTTGCCAGTGCCAAGGAATACAAATATCCGCCCATATCAGCTCACCCACGCAGCGGCACAAGAGGCAAACGCTCCCACCGCAATGATAAAAACCGCCGTGCACATGGCCACAGCTGCGGCCATATATCCGAACAAGCTACCCGCCTCACCGAGCACCGTACCCTCTGGGCCGCATCCCATCAGGTGCGCCACGCTACTGCCAAAATCAAACAGCGCGCGCAAGATCAGCATGCGACACAGCACGGGCAGGCAGCCAAGCAGCAGCAAAAGCACCGCGCTCGTGCCTGCCAACCCCCGCAAAAGCCCCAGGCTTGCGGCAAGCGTATCCAGCGAGCCTCCCAAAGCCCCGCCAACCACGGGAATCATTTGTCCGATGGCGTAGCGTCCGCTACGCATGGCAAGGCTATCCGAATGCGAGGCGATCAGATTTTGTGCGGACAGGCAAAGCGTCAGAATCAGCGTCAGCACCCCGAGCACCGAGGTATACGTTTTTTTCAAAAAGCCGGACACCTTGGAGAGATCCACACCCGACTCCATAACCGTAGGCAGGCTCATGGCCATGCAAGCCCCGAATAAGGGTGGTGCAATCTCGGCGCACACGCCGCCGCAGACGTTGAGCCCTACGCTCAAGGTCGCGTTCCCGACCGTGGCGCGCGAGACGTTGCCGCCAAGCAGATACATCACGCTCATCATGGGCAGCAGGCCGCCCACCAGCTTTTGCAAGGCGTGAAAATATTCCACCATGGCGCTTACGGCCGCATACCCTGCGCCCACAACCGCCCCGAACAGACAAAGGCGCGGCGCAAGCCCTGCCCAACCGATTTGCTGCGCGTTTCCAAAGGCTCGCAAGAGGCCGCAAAGCAGCAAAAGTCCGCAAACCGACGCAAGCAATCTGCTGCTCTCGGCCAGATGCATCCCCGCCATATCCAAAAGCAGCTCCAAAAGCCCCGAAAACGAAAGCATTTGCGCAAGAGCCGCCTGCACGCTGCCGGGATCGGAGGAAAACAATCCTTCCGGCAAAATTTCCGTAAGCTCGGTAGGAACGTACTCCTCCAAGGCAACGTACTGCTCGGGCAGCGTGCTGTAATCTGCCTCGTTTGCAGAGGCGGGCAAGCAAAGGCACGCGCCGATCAGCAGCATGACAGCCGTGCACCACAAGCATTTTTTCACGCTAATAGCTCCTTTGTCATTCCCAGAATTTCATAGATCAGCGGCAGCGCCTTGATCACAATGGCGATCTTACCCGCGCTTTCAATAGCAGACGCCAATCCGCTCTCGCCAAAATCACGGCAGATCCCCGCGCCGAGCGCACACAAAAGAGAGATGCCAAGCCCCGAGAGCAGCACCTCCCCGTGCGCCTCGGGCATGCTTTGCTGCGAAATCCCCCGGATCATCTCCACAATCGGCTGCGCGGCCGCCAGCATCATGCCGAAAATCAACACCGTGCCCGCGGCGCGCACGGGAAAGGTCATCTCCACGCGCCACGAACGCAGCACCCAAACGCTGACAAGACACAGCAGCGCGATGCCGCAAATCTTCAAAACGTCCATATTCAAAAGCCAAAGGTGGCGTAAACCAGCGCAAACAGATCCCCGATCTGCTCAATCAGCATGAGCAGCACCACCACGATCCCCGCCACCGTGACAAGCGTTGCCTGCTCATCCCTACCCGATTTGTTCAGAATCTGCGCAGCGACCGATACCAGCAGTCCCACGCCCGCCACCTTTAAGATCAACCCAACTTCCATGCCTCACCACAAAAGGATCACCGCGCCCACAGCGCACAAGATCCATATCATTCCGTTCGTTCTGGCTCTTGCGGGCAGCTCACTCTCCAGCTGCATGCGCTTTTGCCTCAAAAGCTCAATATAATAGTCGCAGCGCTTGATCTGCTCGTCGCGAAAGCCGCTGCCCAGCCCCTGGCCGAAGGATTGCAGCACGCGATAGGTTTCGGGATCAAGATAGCTTTTGACGTGCGGCAGCAACGCCTCGATTGAATCCACCTGCCCCGGACACCGACAATCGGCCAATATTCCCTTATCCATCTCCAAAAGGATCTGCTCGGCAGGCATGGCATAGCAATCAATGCGCCCCTTGACAAAAAAGATCAGCGAGATCAGGCCGTCGTGCACCTGCAACCGCGCGCGCTCAAAGCGCGCCGCCCCCACGGCAAGGCCCACGCCGCTTGCAAGCAGAAAAAGTGCACCGATCAGCTTAAATGCAAGCATCCGCGCTCTCCCAATCGGTTACCTGATAAGAAAATCCGCCCTCGCGGCGCGAAATGCCGACGTACGCGCCGAACATTTTGCAATCGTGCAAGAGTCGCAGCCCCGTACGGCAAAGCAGCTCCTCCACACTTGACGCGTGCGCCGAGGCCACCAGCGGCACGCCGCAATTCTGCACCGAGGCAAGCGCGAGTGCCTCGTTGTAGTCCCCGATCTCATCGCAGATCATGACCTGCGCGTTCATGGTGCGGCAGGCGATCTCCACGCCAAGGCGACGCGGATACCCCACCAGTACGTCAAGGCAAAGTGCCGCACCCGTCTGCAAAAACGGCATCTCGCCGCGCGTGTCGATCACCACCACGCGCTTCGGATCGTCTCCTGAGGCAAGTGCCAAGGCCACCCCGCGCAACAGCGTTGTTTTGCCCACACCGGGTGGCGAATAGATCAGCACGCCCTTGGTATAGCGGAATTTCTGCATGAGATTGCAGATCTCCCTGCCGCTTGCCACGAAATGCGCGGGAATGCGGATGCAAAGCCCCGATACGTCGTACACCCCGATCACCTCGCCCTGCTCGCAAGCAGCCCTGCCGCATACCCCGACGCGCACGCCGCCCTCCAGCGTCAGATATCCTTCCGCAATGGTGGGAGCATGAGAATACAGCGAGCCGCCGCACATGCGCGTCAGCGTAGCAGTCATTTCCTGTGCGCTCAGCACGGTGCGCAAAAGGAGATTGCGCCCGTCCGCCACCACGCTTGCGCACCGTCCCGCGTGCAATCTGATCTCCTCAATATGCTCGGGCAAATGCCCCGAATACAGCTCCGAGATCAGCCGCTCGGGCAGCATGCGAAGCAGCATAGGCGGCAGATACGTGCGCCGCTCAATCCCCGCGTCCTCTGCCCTGTTGACCATCACGCTGCGCATTCCCTCACCCCCTTACAGGAAAAATATATGCGACCTTGTCCGCAGGTATTCGTACATGGCGCAAGTGTCATGTATGCAGTGGGTTTCAGAGTGCCTGCTCAACCTTTGAACTGTGGTTGAAGTGATGGGTTACAGCGATGTAATCTGTCCATCCGTAGGGGGAGACGTCATGCCGCTCATGGGATAAAAAAGCCCCACCGAGACGGTGAGGCTTTGCTCTTGATTCACTTTTTCTTTTTTGCGGCGCGGACGCGGACCGTAAAGGACTTTGCACAGCGCGGGCAGCGCACGGTGTGCTTACCCTTATCGCGCGGCAGGCGCAGCGTTGCCTTGCATTTCGGGCAATCACGGAACACGTGGGTATCCGTATCCTTATTGCCGTTATGACGGCGGAACATGCAGCGCACCTTATATTCAAAGGCAGTCCATTTGGCGTTTTCCTCGCGGCGCTTGTAAATGTTGCGGGAAAAGGTTCTCGTCATGCCCCAGATGCAGATGCCAAGCGATATTGCATAAAGCACCGCGGACACGATCATCCCCGGCAGGGTTCTGCCAAAGATCCAGGACACGGGGAGCGAGACGATAAGCACGATCAGCGAGGTGACAGACAGGACGCGATTCAGTCTGTCCGTGCCGTAGCGGCCGTACATAAACTGATATAATTTTTCTTGAAATTTTGACATAGCATTTCTCTTTTCGGTATTTTTTCTCGCTCGCATTATAGCACGCAGATATGAACGCCTCGTGAAAGTTTGGAGCACTTTGCGTAAAGAAGGCGAAAAGTTTTTGCAAGATCAAGAAAACCCCTGCTCTTGCAAGGGTTTTCTTTCACAATTTGGCATTTTGCATTCTGCATTTTTATTAAAACAGCGGGCTTGCCATATTGACGCTGCCACCCTCCTTGCCGTTTCCGGCCTGTCCCGAGGCATTGGAGCCCTGCACGGTAATGGTACCGTTCTCGAACAGATATGCGCTGAACTCATAGCCTGCCGCAATATCCGTCACGCCACCGGGCAAAATCTGAACGGGGGAACCGGAGGTTGCGCTCGCGCCTGCCATGGCATTTCCCATATTGCTTCCGTATCCCCAGACCGAGCCGTCGGTCTTGAGAATGAGCATATTGGAGTGGTGCAGCACCGCCTTTTGGACGCCACCCGTCACCTTGACCGCTCTGCCCGCGCCCTGGCCCTGGCTCCAACCGCTCAAGGTTCTCCAGCCTGCATAATACAGGTCACCCGAGCTGTTCACCAGCACCACCTGATGCTCGCCCGTGGACATATACACCACGTTGGTCAAAAGCTTATGAGGGGTGTTATAGCGATCCGCATCCGTGCCGAATTTCTCCCAGCGGTTATCACCCAGCACGTAGCATACGTTTTTGGAATCGGTATAGAAGGTATTTCTGCGGCCTGCGGCAATCAGCTTTGCGTCACTTGCCACCACCTGGAAGGAGGTGGTGTGTCCGCCCTCGTTGGCCTTGCCCAGCTGGCCGTAGGAATTGGAGCCCACGCCCCAGAGCACGCCGTTATCGTCCAGCACCAGCATGTGGTCGTGTCCTACGCTGACGTCTACGATTTTGCCGTCGAAATTGACCTTGCCGGGTACGTCGTCCGTACTCGTTCCCTTTCTGCCAAGCTGGCCTGCGCTGTTGCTGCCAACCGTATAAAGCTCACCCTCCAGCGTCAGATACGCCATCATGGTTTGGTTGTTGTTATTCTCGCAGTCGTTGCTGTGGCAGACCTCCACCTTGGCCACGCCGGAGGCCACAAGCGTGGGCACGGCCACGTTGCCGCCGCCCGGAATGCCCAGAATGCCATTCTGATTCATGCCCCAAGCGAACAGATCGCCGTTGGGTGCCAGATAATACGTGGAATGTCCGCTTGCGGTAATGCCGCTTTGCACGCCGACCACGGGCGTCTGATTGCCCTCGGCCTTGGTATTGACAATCACCGTACCCGAGCAATCCGTCGTAAAGGTTGCATTTGTGCCGTTCACGGTCTGCATCTCGCCCGTGACGGGCACGAACATAATGGAGGTGACAACGTACCCCTGCTTGGCTGTAGCCTCGACAGTCAAGCTGAGCGTTTGCGCCTCGCCCTCAAAATCCAGCTTCTGTCCCATCTCTGTCACGCTCTGACCGTTCACGGTCACGTCCGCGCGCTCCGGATTGTAGGAAATCGTCACGGATTTATCCATCAGCACCGCAAGATCAGAGGGAGAGATGCCAAAGTGATTGCACAGCATGCTGATCACGTAATCGTTTCTGCTGCGCACGAACTTATACATATTGTCGGTTGAGATCTTGAACTGCGATTCGGACGCGCCCCAGCGCATGCTCTGCAGCCCAAGCAGCGGCTCGCGCTCTGCAATCAGCGCATCCAGCTCTGCCTCCAAAAAGTCAACCGTTAAGGTGTCGTTGACCACGTTTGCAAAGCGCGTAATAAAGGTTTGCTTGAATTCCTGATTCTTGCAAAGGCCGTGCATGATGGTGCCTACCACCGTACCCGTGGAATTGATCCACCCAAAGAAGTTGGCCTTCTCGGCGGTATCCGCCCAATGCCCTTCCGGATAAAAGGCAATACCCATATCCATATCAAGCAGCGTGAAATACCACTTGGTATCCATACCCGAGGGATCGTCCGCCACGCGGTTCTTGAACACCTTGATATTATTCTCCGGCCAGTCGCGCGCGTTGAAGTACAGGCGCGCCACATACATATCCATAAAGGATTTCACGTCCAGTCGGTCTGCGACGTACTTGTAATGCTCCTCGTTGGACAGATCATGCGTGCGGATGTAATCCACCAAAGCGTTGAATTCGTCGGCATCCGCCTGCGTACCGTCCATTGGAATGAAGGGTGCGCCGGGGTTACCGCCCAGCACCAAGCCATCATAGTCGCTTTCAATCAGCGCCACGTTGTCCTTATTGACGCCGAAGTGGGATTCCACGTACTCGGGACTGTAACGCTCGCGCGCGTTGTAAACGCCCCAGAATTCACCGTTGATAAACATCAGTACGGGCACGTACGCCATGGTATATACGTCCAGATCGCGGCAAACGCGCTGCATATACGCATCGCGGATAAAGGAATCCATGCAGTCGTTGCCCGAATTTCTGAGCAACAGACGCGAAAAATCGGTAATGGCATGACCGTCGTTATCGCGGGCGTAGCCCTCGAACAGATCGTAATTGAGATCCCCGTCCGTACCCACGGCGGTATTGTTTGCGCTCTTGTAGTAGACGCGCATCGACTTCATCGGCCAGCCCGACGAGCCGTGCCCGCTGATGGCAAGCTCAACGTAGGACGCGCCGTGACGCTGACCGTCCGACGAGAACACCTCCAGCATACCGGTCTGACGCTGGTTGCCCGCGCCGCCGGTGCTGTTATAGTGATTGTAAAAGCCCTGACTTCCGTAGATCAGGCTCTTGTCCATAGACAAGGACATCACGGTCACGCCGTAGTCCTTGAAGATCTCGGAAATAAAGTAGGTATTGGTAAAGACGTCTGTGGATTCCGTGCCGTTGGTGGCGTATGCCTTGATAACGTAACCGCCCGGCATGGTCTTGCTTCTCGGGCGATAATCGCCTCCCATATTCTGAATTGCGCCGTTGATGGTATCTCTCCACTCCATCTCGGAGGAATCCGCCAGCGGAATGGAGGAGGAATACACGGTGCCGTTGGTACGGGGGTCGGTGCCGTCGGTGGTGTAATAGATGGTATAGCCCTCGCGTGCCGAAAGCTCCAGCCAAAAGCCTTGGGAATAAAAGCCCGCGTCGGCCGAGAACAGCACCTCATTGACCTTTGCGCCCACGACCGTATTTGCGCCCTTGGAGCTCTCGGGACAGGTCTGATTCAGCTTTGCGGTGGTGGCTTCCATCAAATTGACCTTATGGAATCCGCTGTAATGCTTGAGCGCGGTACGCACCGCCACCTTGCTCTTGGACATATTGTCCACGGCAAAGGGACTATCGTGCCCCAGCTCGGCGGCCACGAAATACGAAACCGTACCGCTGATGTCCTCTACGGCGCAGGATTCGTCGATCTCCTGTCCTGCAGGCGCAAGTGCCAATTGGATGTCCTTGTTATCCAGAATCACGGGCCACTCGGCGTCAAAGGAATCAATTGCCAGTACGGCAAACGAAGCATCGTATGCCTGTGCGCCCTCTCTTGCCTCGGCCATGCGGACCAGATAATAGCCGCCCGCCTCGATCACGGCGTCCTCGGCAAAGGTGAACTGACGGTAGCCGTCACCCATATTCTCACGGTAATACAGCGCAGCGTCCTTAAGGGAAACCTGCTCCGCTCCCGCGTTATACAGTTGAATAAAGCCGTGCGCAACTGCAGCATCCTTGTTCTGGCCTGTACCGTACACGGCCGAGATCATCACGTCCTTAAACTGCACGGCCACTTCGTAGGTGGGATCGTCGGGGTCGAGGATCTCGTCCCCTTTGGTTTGCTCTTCACCGGGCGTGCTGCCCTGCTCGCCGTGTGTGCTTTGCTCCTCGGGAGGATTGGTTTCCTCCCCGGTGCTCTGCTCGGACGGATTATTGTTTTGACAGGCAGCAAATACGCCCATCAGCAAGATCAAAATCAATAACAATGATAAAACGGCGCGGAAGGATATTCTTTTTTTCACGGATATCTTCCTCCTTGTTCAAATTTCTATATAAGAACGTCAAGATACAGCTTGGGATTATACATTATATCATATTTTCCTTGGCTTGTAAAGACACATTTGTACCAAATTTACGAAATGCAGATCCAAGAACACAAAAAGCAGACAAAAAGAGGGGGCACAAGCCCCCTCTGCGGATATTTCGATCAACCGATTGCCCACTCCATTTGTGCGCAGAGCTTTTTGAGCTGCTTTTCAAAGGCTTTCTCATATTTCTGCCACAGAGTTCCGATCGCAGAGCTATCGTTCTCCAGCGCGGTACGGAACAGCATGACCTTATCGCTATCCGTCAAGGCCATGTAGTTACAGCCGAAATCAAAGGTCTTGGACTCCAGGATCAGCTGCAGCATTTCCACATCCTCGGGGCTTGAGCAAATACGCATGGAAAGCTCTCCGTCATACAAGCCGTCGTTGTACTGCCCCAAAGCTTCAAGCGCATAGCCCGCAAAATCCTGATTGCGCACGCTCTGCGGCACCATGACTGCGGTGGCATTGCAATCCACGTAAGAGCGATACTCCTCGACGTCCCAATCAGCCTTGGGATACGGCATGATGCCGAATTGCACGGATGCGTTGGACATATTCATAGCCTGCTCCAGCGTTGTACCGTAGAACAGCGCTCTGCCGTCCGCAAAGACCTTCTCGGGCACTTGCAATTGGTCATAATCCTGCATCACGTCGTTCATGGTCACCCAGACCGAGGCGATATTATTGGTCAGATTGTAAAACACCTCGTATACCCACTCCATCTGAGGCAAGCCCTGACTAAGCACGGGGATCTGCGATTCGTCCTTGACGATCAGGGATATACCTGCACCCGTTGCAAAGGCTTGCGCTCCGTCGAAGGCAGAAACGTAAGAAAACAGATCCGCGTCGGCATCCGCCATGCCGTTACCGTTGAGATCCACGTAGTTGTTTGCCACCATGCCAAGCATCTTTTCCATGGTCCAGCCGCCGTCGCGGACGTAGCTGTACATATCGATCTGATTGGTCTCGGCAAGCGCGGGATTAAACAGAACGACAGAGGTCTTGAGCATGGAGTCGGGCGTGATCGATCCCGTTGCCATAGGCAGATACGAGCCGTATGCCAGACCGTTGTAAATGTCCTCATCCCAGCGATCATTGGTCAGATCCACCCAAGGAAGCCCCGACAGATTGACCAAAGCGCCGTTCTGCGCCAGGCGCGAGCCGTCGCGCGCAATCGAGCCGAACACGATATCATAGCTGCCGCTACCGGCCATTACGTCGTTGAGAACCTGATCGTAAAGCCCGGTCTGCTCGACCAGAACGCCGTCCACCTCAATGCCGCAATAAGCCTTCAAGGCTTGATTACGCGCATACGTGGCTTCTTGCATGGAGTCTTCGCTTCTCTCCAGACCAAGGTCGTGCTTATGAATGCCAAGCAGCGTCAGTCTCTCGCCCTCGTACATATTCACGGGCAGTTCAACCCAAGGACCCTCGGTTTCGATCTCACCGTAGGTAACGTCCTCGGTCCACATCTCCTCAATCCATGTCTCGGTCTCCCAATGGCCGTTCGATTCAGCCTCAGTCGGCGCGGTCTCAATCGGCACGCCGTCCACGGGAGGTTCGGGATCAATCACTCCAAAATTCTCACCCGGCTGATCAATATTTCCAAGCAGCTCGCCGACAATCCCGCCAAACTCAAATTCGGCGAGGTTACAAGCGGCCAGCGCGCACGTCAGCGTAAGGCATAAAAGCGCAATTGCAAGTTTCTTTTTCATACGCAGGTCTCCTTTCGGGATCTATGGCTCTATTTTTGCAGATTTTTCCGCCTTTGTAAATACGGACAATTCCATCTTCTACCTATATAGACGCAAAAAAAGCAAAAAGGTTCCACAAAACCGAAAAAAATTTCGCGGAACCTTAAAAAATTTTCAGTTTGCGGGGATCAGTGTAATCTTGCGCGAGACGCCGAGGTATGCGCCGCCCGTGATATACTGCACAAGCCCCGGGGCAAGCTCGTCCTCATGCGAGAAATGCAAGTGCCCTGCGATCACGGCGACAATCCCCGACGCGGGATCGCGCACGTATTCGCAAAACGCTTCCGTTGCCTCGTTTTTGAGGATCGCGCCCCGGCCTATGTTGATATTTCTGCGCCAATCGCGCACCGTATCGTCGTGCAGCGAAGGGCAATTGATGGGGATATGCAGGCATAGCAGGATCGGCTTGCCCTTCTCTCTCAATTCCTTCAGAAAATCAATATCCTCCCTCTGCACGCACTCCATGCCGTCGTCGATTCCCGCAATGATCAGATCGGGATACTCCAGATAGTGTCGCGCAACAGCACCATCCGAAAGTGCTGCAAACTTTTGGTAATGCTGCGCTCTTGCCCCCTCGGTATGATAATCGTCCGAATACGACCAATCGTGATTGCCTATGACAAACATGGTCCCCAGGCCGCCCGCACAGACCTCGCGGTAAAGATTCTGCACGTTTGGGTCACTTGGGGTATCCACAATATCCCCGGTCATGAGCATCAGATCTGCGCCCCATTCGCGCGCATCGGCATAAAAGCCCTGCAGTCTTTTCACACAAGGCGTGCCGTCGGTTTCAAAAATGCATCTGGCGCGCAAGGCCGCCTCGTCGTGGCGGAACTGCGGGTCGTTCTCACCCATCCCCGTCAGATGCAGATCGGTGATATGATACAGCTTGTACGTATGCTGTAAGCCGCGGATGGCAATGGTGGTTTCCATAATTCTCTCCTTGAAAGATATCCGTACAGCTAAGGGCTACCCTTTCGGATAGCCCCTGTTTGCTTGCGTTTTCAATTAGTAATCGTAGCCGTAAGCCTCGTAGATCTTTTTCAGAGCCTTAATGGTCTGCTTTTCGCTCTTGGTAATGTCTCTGGTGATAGAGGTACTCTTGTTGTTGAGTGCAGTCTGAACGATGGATGCGCAAGGCAGGCCGTCGTTGTGGAAGTGGGTATAGCCAAAGTCGAATACTCTGTGACGGATGATGACGTCAACCATCTCAGCGGACTCCTCGTCACGTGCGTTCTTGGACTTAGCAACCTTATCATACAGCGTATCGGATACCATGTAGTAAGAGGTGGAAGCCAGAACCTCCAGCATGTAGCCGGCATCAGCCAGAGCTTCCTCGGAAAGGCTCTTGGGTACGCATGCGGTGGAAGCTGCACCGTTGACAAAGCTCAGGTACTCTTCCTGCTTCTCATCGTACTTGGGCTGAGGCAGGATACCGAATTCGGTCTCCATTTCACGAAGTCCCGTACCACCGGACAGATAGCCTGCATAGAACAGTGCTCTGCCTGCCTTGAATACGTTGGAGGGCTCCTCATACATAGATTGGTTTGACAGGTACTCCTGAACGGTCACGTGGAAGGACTGCTGGGTTACGATCAGCTCATAGATCTTATCGTAAACAGTCTGCAGTCTGTCGGTGTTGGGCTCGTATACGGGCAGATGATCCTCGTCAAAGGTGAACATGGTGCAGCCTGCGCCGAACCAGAAGTTGTAGTCACAGTCAAGAGACCAACCTACAAGGCCGTAGAAGTCGTCCTGATAAGAAACCTTACCGTCACCGTTGAGGTCATGGGTCTGGTCCTTGGTCAGAAGCAGCATGTCGTCGATGGTCCAGGTGCCGTCTCTTGCATCCTGATAAGGATACTCAAGGCTCTGCTCGTCGAACAGGGTCTTGTTGAACATCACGGCAGCGGTGATCATCATAGAGGAAGGCAGCAGGTCGCCGCAAACCACGAACATGTTGTCACCGAACATAAAGCCGTTCTTGCAGTCCTGGTCCCACCAGGGGTTGTCAAAGTTGACGTACTCCAGGTCGGTCAGGTTATACAGGCAGTTGCCCATACCCAGATTGGTAGCAGCGTTTACCATGTGCTGGTAAACGATGTGGTATTCACCACTACCCGAGCTTACGTCGTTCTTGACCTTGTCACCAAGTGCAACGTAGTCAAGCTCAAGCAGAGGATTGAGCGTTACACCGTAGAAAGTCTGAATTTTGTCGTTTCTTCTGTAGACAGCATCCTCCAGGGGGTCGGATTTGTCCGGCTCTTCTGCGCCCATATCGGTTTCAGAGTTTGCAAGAATATTGATCTCCTTGCCCTTCAGACCCTCATTGGGCTCCAGATCGGGGCTGACCCAGTTGGTTTCTTCCTCGGTAGCAGCATCGGTAGAGGATTCCTCTTCACCGGTGTCAGCACAGCCGACGAATACACTGATCAGCATCAGGCCGCACAAAAGCATAGCTAAAAGCTTTTTGTACATACGTGTTTTCCTTCTTTCATAGTATTTTGCATAGGTATACGGATATATTTTACCACAACAGTCATATCTTGTCAAGCAGAAAATATCATCTTGTTTTTGTGCAGTTTGACAAAAGCAAAAGCCGACACCGCGGTGTCGGCTTTTTTATATGAATTGATCAATCGTCGTAGCCGTAAGCCTCAAGGATCTTATCCAGTTCCTTTCGGGTATTCTTTTGCGAATTGGTCAGATCTCTGACGATAGAGGGACGCTTATCCTGCAGCGCAACCATGACGATATTGGAGCACGGCAGATTCTTGTGTGAGAAATGCAGATAGCCGAAATCAAAGACCTTGTGACGGATGATGATGTCAACCATTTCGGCAGACTCCTCGTCGCGCGCGTTCTTGGACTTGGCGATCACGTCGTAAAGCGTATCCGTTACCATATAATAAGACGAGGACGCCAACGCCTCCATCATAAAGCCGGTGGTCTCCAGCTTTTGCTCGGACAGGCTGACGGGGACGATCGCAACGCTTGCAGCCGCGTTGACAAAGCCGAGATAATCCTTTTGCGATTCGTCATACTTGGGCTGCGGCAGGATACCGTAGTCGTCGATCATATCACGCAGATTGGTGGTGATGGACAGATTGGTGGGAAACAGCAGCGCACGTCCGTCACGGAACACCTCAATGGTGCCGAAATACAGATTGTTGTCCTTGAGATACTCGTTATAGGTCAGATGGTAGGTATCGGGAGACAGCAGCAGCGCGGCGGTCTTCTCATAGATCGACTGCAGCTTATCGGTGTCGGGGGCAAAGGTGGGAATGTGCTGATCATCGTAGGTGAACATGGTCGCGCCGGCACCGTAAAAGAAGTTATAGTCGCAGTCCAGTGCCCAAGAGGTAATGCCGAAGAAATCGTCGGTATACAAAATCTTGCCGTCACCGTTGAGGTCCTTGGCCTGGTCCTTGATCATTCCCTGCATATCGTCCATGGTCCACGTGCCGGCTCTTGCATCCTCGTAAGGGTATTCCCAGCCACGCTCATCAAACAGATTCTTGTTGAACAGCACGGATCCCGTGATCAGCTGCGTTGTGGGGATCAGGTCGCCGCAGGCCATCATCATATGATCGCCGATGGCAAGACCGTTCTTGCAGTCCTGGTCCCACCAGGTCTGATCAAAGTCCACAAACTCCAGATCGGACAGATCGTACAAATAGCCGCCCAGGGCGAGATTGTACGCAGCGTTGCCCATATGCTGATACACCAGATTGAATTCACCCGTTCCCGCAGCCGTATCGTTCTTGATCGCATCCGCGATCACGTCAAGGCTTGGCTCGTCGGAGTTGTTGAATACGATCCCATATTCTGTCTGCAGTCTGTCGTTTCTGCGGTACACCGCATCCTCAAGCGGATCGGACGAATTTTCCTCCGGGCCAATATCATATCGGCTTTGCGCCAAAATGACGAATTCCTGACCCGCAAGCGTCGTTTCAAGCTTGGAAGGGTCCAGCGTCTCGGCAACCCATTGCTCCTTTTCTTCAGTCGCCTCCGAGGACTGCTGCTCGTTTTCCCCTTGCGCGCAGCCCGCAAGCAAGCCCACAAGCATCAAAGCACTCAAAAGCAAACAAAAAAATCTGACTTTCATCATAAACCTCACTGTTTTCGGTATTTATACGGATATCATACCACATACTTTGCCGTCTGTCAAGAGAGCCGGGTCACACATGACCCGGCTCTCTTTATATTTGATTTGTTCGGTTGATCAATCGTAGCCGTAAGCTCTCAGAATCTTCTTGAGCTCGTTTCTGGTTTTTCTCTCGGAGTTGGTGATATCTCTGACAATCGAGGTCTTGTTGGTCTCAAGCGCGGTCTGCGCGATGTTGAAGCAAGGATAATTGTCACCGGAGAAGTGCGAATAACCAAAGTCAAATACCTTGTGACGAATGATGATATCCACCATTTCGGCAGATTCGGGGTCACGCGCGTTCTTGGACTTTGCAACCACCTCGTACAGGGTGTGGGTGGTCATGGTGTAGGAAGAAGATGCCAGAGCCTCCAGCATAAAGCCGGCAACCTCCAGGTTTGCATCGCTCAAGCTGCTGGGTACGCACGCCATGCTTGCGCTGCCGTTGACAAAGCCGAGGTAATCCTCCTGCTTTTCGTCATACTTGGGGTTGGGCAGGATGCCGTAATCATCCACCATGTCGCGCAAAGCGGTGGTGGTGGACAGATAGGTCGGGAAGAACAGTGCTCTGCCGTCTCTGAATACGTCGATGGTCTTGTTATACATGCCGCTATCCGCATTATACTGCGCCCAGGTTACGTGGAACGCGTTCTGCGTGATCAGCAGCTCGTAAATCTTGTCGTAAATGGTTTGCAGTCTGTCGGTATCGGGATCAAATACGGGTAGGTGGTCCTCATCGTAGGAGAACATGGTTGCGCCCGTGCCGAAGTACAGGTTGAAGTCAGCATCCGCAGCCCAGGAGGTCACGCCGAAAAAGTCGTCGTCATGGAAGACCTTACCGTCACCGTTGAGGTCTTGCGTCTGATCCTTGGTCAGCTCCAGCATATCGTCCAGCGTCCAGGTGCCCTCTCTTGCATCCTCGTAAGGATAATCCCAGCTGTTTTGCTCAAACAGGTTTTTGTTAAACAGCACGGCAGCCGTGATCAGCATGGTAGAGGGCAGCAGGTCGCCGCACACCATCATCATGCTATCGCCGATCACAAAGCCCTTTTTGCAGTCCTGGTCCCACCATACGTTATCAAAGTTGACGTATTCCAGCTCGGCCAGGTTATACAGATAGTTACCAAGGGCGAGGTTGCGCGCACCGTCGATCATGTGCTGATATACGATGTGATATTCGCCCGTGCCTGCAGTAACGTCGTTCTTGACGCTGGTGGCGATGATGTTGAAATCGGGCTCATACTGGTTGTTGAATTCAATACCCAGCTCGGCCTTGAGCTTGTCGTCTCTTCTGTAAACGGCGTCCTCAAGGGGATCGGAGGAGTTTTCCTCGGGGCTGATATCGTATTTGTTATACGACAAAATGTTGACCTCCTGGCCCTGCAGGCTGACGCTCAGCTTACTGGGGTCCAGCTCGGGATTCATCCAATACGTTTCCTCTTCGGTCACAGCGCCGGAGCCGTCACCGTTGGTCTGGGTCTCTCCCTGGTCGGGTGCGTCTGTGCAGGCAGCAAACACGGAAAGCAGCATCAGCACGCCAAGAAGAACACATAAGAGCTTGATTCTCATTGTCAAAACCTCTCTTTAAAATTAGAATTATCTATATTCTACCATTTTGTATCGCAATTGTCAAGTCGTATTGGCGTTGTTCTGTGTTGTTCTGTGTTGTTCTGTGCTGTTCTGTGTTTTTCTGCGCTTTCGCACAGTCAAAACGAAAGAAGCACGCCCCTGTATCCACTAACCTTCATCCGTTTTCTCATCGGGTGCGTCGTCGCTCCTCGGCTCTTCCTTCTTTTTCCCTTTGCCTCGGATCAGGCGTCTGAAGAGAAGGATCAGGACGATCACAAGCACGATCGCCACCACCGCGCCCAGAATTACCAGCAGCACGGGCAGGACGAAGAACAAAAACAGAAACCAAATAAATGCAAAGCCGCTTGTCTCGATTGGATTTTTCCACTTGCACAGCGTCACGTAGTAAACGCCGCTCTTGGGCGTGGAGCGCTCGGGCAGCGTGTACCCCTTCCAATCCTTTTTGTAGTTATCAACAGAGAGGCTGTTTCTCTCGTCGGTCATGATCTTGAGCTTTGTATCGATTCTGACCGTGTACTTCCCCACCGATTTCCAATCGGAGCTGCCGTGGAAATGATAGGTGAAGGTGGCCACCTTGGGGCTGTAATATTCCATCACGTCGGGATAGACCGGCAAGGTGATGGAATTGACCGTGCTCTCGCCCGCACCCAGCGTGACGTCGTAGGTCAGAAAGCCTTGCAGGTTGGAGGAGACATCCAGTTCCACGGATTCTTTTGACCCTGTACTTTTGTTATATCCCAGCAGGCAGCTGTCCTCCATGTGGCAATAGTCCATCATGTCCAGCACGGCGTTGTACCAATCGTGCTCGGAAACGCCCGCATCCGGGTCGTACTCGCTCATGGCAAGCTCGCCAAAGGTGGTGCTTTTCTTGTCAACCACACGTGCACCGCCGCCTTCTACCCGTTTGCCGTCATCGGTCAACTTCCAATTGACTTCTCCGATATCCTCACCCAGCACGTACAGCGTCACAAGCGAATCCTCCCAGACGCGCACGCGCAACTTTGGCGTTCCGTTTTCCTCGCGAACGCTGACGTTACGCTCGGAAAAGATCAGCGTGCGGGATGCGTCGTACTCAAAGGGAGCGGTCATGTCGTAATAAAAGTACCCGTCCGCATCAAGCTCGGAATAGGGCTGATAGGTATACACCGTCACAGGCAGATCGGGTGAGAAAAATGCGTGCTCTGCATAGGAATCGCGCAGATTCCCTGCGTACTCACGGGGATCGTAGCCGTTATAGCCGGTCCGATAGCCCTGCGGAAAGGACGTCCATACGTGACGCAGCTCGGGCGTGATACGCTCGCCGTCCAGCTCGACCGTGTAAAGTGCGGTGCGCTGTGCGCTCGTGCTGCTCCCCTCTGCATACGAGGGCAGATTGGCTGCGGCAAACAGCATTTTCACCGTTTGCTCGGTGTCGGTGGGATTGGAAAAGGTATAGTCCAGGCGCAGCGTTGAGGAATACTTTTCCAAAAGCTCCGATTGGTCAAATTCATCTGCAGGCAGCTCGGAAATATCGTAGGTCAGCGTCAGACTGTCCAAGCGCAGTTGGCTCTTGCGCCCCTTTGGAAAGACACCAAAGACGTCTATACCGGGATCGGGCTCTATGGCCGACATGGCAGACGCAGGCAGGACGGCCAAGGCGCAAAGCAAAATGCAGAGTGCCGCAATACCAGACAGTCTTTTGATCGTACATTTCATTTCTCTTCTCCCTTCTCTGCTTTCTCTGTTGCTTCCCTTGCTGCTTTTTTGGCAGTGTATCTTGCCAGCGATCTGCGTTCATGCAGCAGTACAAGCAGTGCAATCACAGCGCCGATGACAAGCATGGGAAGCAGAATACACGCGATCTCCAGCACACCGTCAAACATCCAGGAGGCCGTGGTCACATCCTCATTATTACTCAGCGTAAACCGCACGATGGGTGTGCTTGGCTCTATCCTCATAAAATAGCCCTGCTCGGTTTGCTCGTAATCCCCTTTGGCATGGGTATGATAATAGCTGACCTCCACCATATAGAGCGGAGTCAGGATATGCAGGGAGATCTCCCCCACGTCTGCGAACGTTCCGGGCGCGGGAGGCACCAAGCACCACGTGCCGAGTGTGAATTTCCTGCTGCCCGACGGCCATTGCCCCGGATATGCAAGCATTTCGACAGTATGCTCCGCAGTCGTGTGCGGTGCAAGCTCTATTTCATAATGCAGCATAGGCTGCAAAAGCGTGCGCACGTCCCAGCCCACCCGCGCGGTATCGCTGACCACGCAAGTTCCTTCCACTCTCTGCTTTTGCAGCATGGCATTGACGGCACAGTACCAATCCTGCTCGGAAATTCCCGAATCCTTCTCATAATACTGCATGGCAAGCTCGCCAAGCGTGGTAACCTGCTTGCCTTGGCAGATCATTTCGTCCTTGGCACTGAATCTGCCCACCTTCCAGGAGTCCACCAAGGGCTCTCCCTCTCCGATGGCATACAGGTATATCACTTCGCCATAGTCCACGTAACCGCCAAGCTCCACATAAGTACCGCTGACGCCCGGCTTGGCCTCATAGCTCCACATGCCCGGGATAAACACCAACGGGCTGCTTTTTGTGACCTGCACGCGGCAATCCAGCATTTGAGAGCCGCTGTTTTGCTTGATCTCCTTTCTCGGAACGTAGGAATATACCGTCACGGGCGTGTCGGCAGGCAGCGGCGTGGCGCCCAGATTGGCAACCGTTTCTGCCTGCAGCACCTGCATGGTACCGTCGTTTTCATAAACGATATGATCGTAGCGATTCTGCGCCTCGGACGCGTATGCATAACGGATCTTTGGCGTGATCTCATTCTCTCCCAGCGTGATCTTGCTCGCTTGCGCGATCCGAGATACGGATACCTCAAACGTGGTGTACTCGGGCGTTTGCGACAGGGGCAGATACATGCCCTCCAAAACAGTCTGATCGGTGGGATTTTCCAACACGTACTTAGCAATCACGCGCGGCTGAAATTCCAAAAAAGCGGCAAAGTCCTCCTCACGATACCAATCCATGGGGGCTTGACCGATCTCCCAGGTCACGTCCAGCGAACGGATGCAAAGCGGGCTGCTCCCGCCCTCGGGATACAGCGAAAAATGCGGAACTGCACCGTCCGGCTCAATGGGCGTCATGGCAGACGCAGGCAGGATGGCAAGCAGGCACAGAAGTGCGGCTAAGAGAGCCGTGAAAGCCGCTTTGATTTGCTTACTCTTCATCGTTTTTCTCCTTTTCCTGCTCCTTCGGCGGCGCATCACTCTGCTCTGCCATCCGTTTCTTCTTGCGCTTTTTGGCGCGCAGGATCAACAAAACGATCAGCACAATCACCGCAATCACGATCAATACGGGCAGCACGAAGATCACGAACAGCACCGCGATCATGAACAGCCCTGCAAGTACAATAATGGGGAGCGACGTGTCACGCGGTCTTTCACTCTCGCAGATCGAAAAGACAAAATAGTGAAAATCCCCCTGCCCTTCCCAGGTATATCCATCCTCCGATTCGGTGTACTCGCCGATCTCGGGGAGCATTCTTTCACGTCTGCTAAGCAGCAGATCCGTGATCACGCGGACGCGCGTTGTGCCGCAAGAGCTCCATGCATCGTCCTGCGTCATGGCAAAGGCGTAGGTATAAACGGGCGGATGATAATAATCGTGTATGCACGGATAAATGGGCGCAGTCACGGTCACACTCACGCGCTCACCCGGAGCAAGCGTTACGTCAAAGAGCTGCCAGGGAATGAGATGGTAAGGCTCAAGGGCCATCGCATCTCCAAAGCGGATAAAGGCAGAGTCCTGTTCTCGCTTCAGATCCGCGTACGCCATCACGGCAAGGAAATAATCCTGCTCGGACGCACCGCACTCAGGATCGTACCCCTGCATCACAAACTCATAAAGAGTTATGCTTTGGCGCGAGGTCAGTGTCACTTTGACATCGCCCTCGTTTCCTTCATGATCACTGACCGTCCAATCAATCTCGCCTGCATCCTCTCCGACAAAGCAGACCGTAAGCTCATCACTCATGTAAACGTGTCTATACAGAGTTGCCGTGACTCCTTGCACCTCTGTGACCAAAAGACCGGCAGTCAGCACGGCACACGTATCGGGATCGGCCTTGACGCTGCCGCTGACCTCAAAGTTTTTATCCTCTGCATCCTTTGCATCAAGGGCGGCAAGATACGTATATACGTAAACGGGTGCGTCGGGCTGCAGCACGGGATTTGCTGCGCACTCGGCCGACAGATACGCAAGTTCGTTTGCAAGATGCTGCGTGTCACCGGCCAGGCCTTGCACGTAGTAATACGGGTCGGAATAATAGGTATGACGCTGCTTGGTTTGGGTCTTCTGACCGTTGATCTCCACCGTGAATTTATACGCATCGGCATTCTCATCCTCGGTCTGATCAAAATACGGATAGCAGCGAAGCGGCGTGGCCAGCTGCTCTGTCACGGTCCGGTCGGTGGGGTTATACAGCGTGTACGTTGCCCTTACCTGCGCACCGTATGTAAGCAGCTGCTCGGCATCATCCATCACGCCGTCGGGCAGGTCGGAAATATCAAACGTAAGCTCCGCACCCTCAAGAGCCAGATCGGTTTTGCCGTCCACCACCATCACGCCGCCCGGCTCGTTGCCGCCAAGTCCCATGGGTGGCTCAATGGCTGCAAAAGAAGGCATGACGGCAAGGACGCATAGCAAAATTGCTGTCGCGCCTGCCGTCATGCTCTTGATTATGGCTGTGATATTTTTCTTCATAGACATTTCCTCCAAATCATCAAACGGTTGGGGGCTTCTATCTATACAGTCGGGAAAAATGTGTTTTCGTTCCGATTTTCGCCAAAAAACGTTTGTTAATATTTTGTGAATGACTCGGAATCAGTCTCCGTACAGTCTGTCCAAATCGTAGAATTCTCTTGCCTCGCGGCTGAACACGTGCACGATAACGTGGCTGTAGTCCAGCACGATCCAGGAGTTGTTGCCTCTGCCCTCAACGGCCTCGGCCTTGATCTCTCTCTCCTCCATCTTAAACTCGACCTCACCTGCCAGCGCCTTGACGTGCGTGGAGGAGGTACCGTTTGCCAGCACGAAATAATCCGCGATGTCGGTCTTTTCCTTGATCTCTACGATCTTGACGTCCTTGGCTCTGGTGTCCTCTAAAATCTCGGCAATGGCTTCTGCCAGCTGCAGAGGGGTTGCACCGACCAGCGAGGGCTTCTTTGCGTTTTCATTGTTCAGGATCTCTTCCATGTGTGTATTCCTTTCAATTTTCGGTTTATTTTTCAATTCTCAGTTGCAAAATCAGACTGTTTCTGGCACAAAACGTGTCCGGACTGACGGGTGCGCCGTCCTCCAAAAGTCCCACGATGGTCATGTCAAACGACTGCACCAGCACGCGAGAAAGGTGCTCCCGGCGCGCGTCTTCAGGCATTTTCTCGGGCTCTGCATCCCAGAATGCATGACGCAAGGTGACGCAATCGGGGAAGGTGCGCGACTCGTCGATATAGTCGGCAAGGTACACGATCTGCTCGCAGAGCGTCATGCCTTCCCTGCCCGTGGTGTGAAAGCGTACCGCAGAGATCACCTCGGGATCGGCAAACTCCACAAACTCCTCGGGAATGAGCAGCGCGGCCGTTCTTGCGTGCAGCGTCTTGGGGGCTGCCACGTCAAGCGCACTTACCTCCACGCCACGCTCGGTCAGAAACGCCACGTGGCGATCGGTCTTCCACTCCTTGGTCACGTCGTGCAACAGCGCCGCAACGCGCAGCACCTGCTCCTTCTCGGGGCAATAGAGCGCTGCCAATCTTGCTGCCATTTGTTCAACGGCCAGCGTGTGCCGCGCACGCTTTTCGGACATATCCGCCATGACGCGCTTGCGCAGCGTCAAAATTTCGCTTTGGTTGTATTCTCTCATAAATATAATCCGTTTTCCTCTATATATGCAGCCACGCGCGCGGGCACAAGGCCTTCGATGCTCTGCCCTGCACGAATGCGCTCTCTGACCTCTGTTGAGCTGACCTCGATGGGGTCGGACACGATCCTGCGCACCACCTTACCGTAGGCTTGGTTGTATTCCGCGATCTTTTGCACGATCTCCTCGTCCAACGCCTTGTCGCTCTCGCGGCGGATATAGACGGGATAGCACAAATCAAAGATGCGCTCGGGCGAGCGCCATGAGCCAAGCGTGAGCATCATATCCGTGCCCAGAAGCAAAAACAGGCGGCGGTCGTCACCCGAAAGTGCCTGCAGGGTGTCCACCGTAAAGCTTTTGCCCTCTCGTCTGATCTCCATATCGCTGACGATCACACCCTCCACGTCCGAGAATGCAAGCTCGCACATGCGCAGTCTCTCGGCTGCCGTGACCTCACCGTCCATTTGCTTATGCGGCGTCACGCCTGTGGGAATGACGTATAACACGTCCAGCCACATCTGCTCCATAAACGCTTTAGCCGCCGCTACGTGGCCTTGGTGCACGGGGGAAAACGTGCCTCCGTAAATACCGATACGCAGCATACTTAAGGAAGCTCGATGCGATTCTTCTTTTTCTCGGAGTGGCGGTACAAAATGATCTTTTTGCCGATCACGCCGCACACCTCGGCACCCAGCGCCTCGCCAAGCGCATCGGCTGCCTCTCTGGGGGTATATTCACAGTTATCCAAAACGCCCAGCTTGATCAGCTCTCTGGCATCAAGCGCGTCGGAAAACGTTTTGATCATATTCTCGCCAAGTCCGCCCTTGCCGATCTGCATAATGGTGGGCAGGTCGGTGGCAAGGCTGCGAAGATATGCTCTTTGCTTACTTGTAATCATAGTCTTATTGTTCTCCATTTTCATGCTGCACCAAAAATTTCACCAGCAGCTGCATAGCCTTGCCGCGGTGACTGATGCCGTTTTTCTCCTCTGCCGTCATCTCGGCATAGGTTTTCTCCATGGGCGGGTAGTAGAAGAGCGGATCGTAGCCAAAGCCGTGCGCACCTCTGTATTCGTGTGTGATCTCGCCCTCGGTTCTGCCCTCAAAGTAATATCCCTTTGAAAGATCCTCGGGGAAAACGCAGGCAATGCAGCAGACGAACGCGCCGCTTCTGTCCTGCTTGTCTGCAAGATTGCGCAGCAGCAGCTGATTGTTGGCCTCGTCGTCGCCGTGCTCTCCGCTATAGCGTGCGCTGTAAATGCCGGGAGCACGGTCCAGCGCGTACACCTCAAGCCCCGAGTCGTCACCCACGCCGATATATCCGCTCTTTGCGGCCGCATGCGCCTTGATAAACGCGTTCTCGGCAAAGGTGGTGCCGTCCTCTTCGATCTCGTCGGTCAACCCAACGTCGTCAAGAGACAGAATTTCTGCGTCAAGCTCTGCTGCGGCGAGAATCTCGCGCAGCTCCTTGATCTTTTTTGGATTGTGTGATGCAAGTACGATTTTCATATCTTTACTGTTCAAAAAGTGCCTTGATAAAGTCGGCAGCCACGAATTCCTGCATGTCGTCAATCTTTTCACCCACGCCGATAAACTTGACGGGGATGCCCAGCTCACGCTTGATGGAAAGCACGATACCGCCCTTGGCGGTGCCGTCCAGCTTGTTGAGCGTCAGGCCCGTAATGTTAGCAGCCTTGCCGAATTCCTTGGCCTGAATGATGGCGTTCTGACCGGTGGTTGCGTCCAGCACCAAGAGGTTTTCTCTTGCTGCGCCGGGCAGCTCGCGGTCGATCACGCGGTTGATCTTGGCCAGCTCGTTCATCAGATTGGTCTTGTTGTGCAGTCTGCCTGCGGTATCGATGATCAGCACGTCAGCCTGCTTTTTCTTTGCGTAGTTGATGGCATCAAACACCACGGCCGCAGGATCGCTGCCCTCGTTCTGACGCACCATTTCCACGCCCGCACGGTCACACCACACCTGCAGCTGGTCGATTGCAGCCGCACGGAAGGTATCCGCAGCTGCTACAACCACCTTTTTGCCTTCGGCTCTCAGGCGGTTGGAGATCTTACCGATCGAGGTAGTCTTGCCCGCGCCGTTGACGCCGATGACCAGCACGACCGACGGGGTTGTGGAGAGGTTGAGCGGGCCACCCTCTCCGATCATATCAGTCAGCAGCTCCTGCAAAGCCTGCATGACGTCTTCTTTTTCCTTGATTCTGCCGTCCTTGATGCGCTCGCGGAGCTCCTCGATGATCTCCTCGGTCGCGCCTACGCCGACGTCTGCCTCAATCAGAAGCTCTTCCAGCTCGTCCAGCAGATCCTCGTCCACGCGGACGAAATTTGAAAGCACGTTATGGACCTTGCCGAACAGCGCGTCCTTGGTCTTTTTGAGTCCGGCCTTGAGTTTATCCAAAAATGCCATCCCAGTTACTCTCCTTTTGTTTCTCGATATCGTTGACGTCCAGCGTCAGCACCTTGGAAATACCGTGCTCGGGCATGGTGACGCCGTACAGTCTGGTCGCAGCAGCCATGGTACCGCGACGGTGCGTGATCATGATGAACTGTGTGCCGTCGGTGTACCTCTTGATGTACTGCGCAAGTCTTTCTACGTTGACCTCGTCAAGCGCTGCCTCAATCTCGTCCAGAATACAGAACGGAGTGGGATTGACCTTGAGGATGGCGAAGAACAGCGCAACGCCGATAAACGCCTGCTCGCCACCAGAAAGCTGCATCAGATTCTTGATGATCTTTCCGGGAGGTGCCGCCTTGATCTCAATGCCCGACTCCAGAATGTTATCGGGATCGGACAGGGACAGCTCGGCAGAGCCGCCGCCGAACAGCTCGGCAAAAACTCTGCCGAAGTTCTCGTTGATCTGATTGAAGGACTCCACGAAGACAGCCTTCATCTCGGCCTCCAGCTCGGCAATGATCTTGAGCGTCTCGGCTCTGGATTTTTCCAGATCGGTGATCTGCTCGTTCATCTCGTCGTATCTCTTCTTGACGTCCTGATATTTTTCCACCGCACCAAGGTCGACGTGACCAATCGCGCGCAGCTTGTTGCGGCATTCGGTCTGCAGAGCAACCATTTCGCGGCGGTTTTCAGGCGTGACTGCGGGGTATCCCAGCGCAATCGCGTCGGCTCTGGTCATTTCGTAGTCATCCCAGAGCTTGCTTGACAGCTTATCCAACTCGTCGCGCAAATTGGCAAGCTTGGTCTCGCATTTGGTATATTCGCGGAAGATGATCTCCTTCTGGTTCATCTTATCGCGCATGCGGTTATTCATTTCATTGAGCTTTTTCTCAAAGTCCATGCTGTCGCTTTCAATCTCGGCACGCTTGGCGTTGAGCTCGCGCAATCTTTCCTGTCCCGCCTCGAATTTTTCTCTGTTGTCTGCCTGGAATACCGTGTAGCCCTCGATCATGTCCTCAAGCGAGATAATTCTCTCGCGGGAGGCGCGGATCTCCTCGGCGTACATTTCCACGCGCGTGCGGCAAACGCCCAACAGCGTGTGCTCGGTTTCTGTATCCTTGGCGGTTTCGCTGATCCTGATGATCACGGCAGTCATGCGGTCGTTGAGATCGGCCACGTGATCCTCCAGATCCAGTCGCTGCTCGTCCTTCTTCTGGCGCAGCGCGGTGATCTCCTTGACCACGTTGGCAGCGCGTCGCTCGTCCGCCTGCAGCACGGCCAGATCCTCCTCGTATCTCTCGCTCATGGCGATGATCTGCTCGTAGTCCTGGCGCATCTTTTCAAGCAGCGTGTTGTTGGCCTCGATCTTTGCGTTGATCTGCTCCAGCTGTGCGTTTTCGGTGCTCAGAAGAACGCCCAAAAGTTCACGGCGATCCTCGCAGGAGGTCTTGTCGTCGGTTGCATCGCCAATATCCTGCTTGATCTGCTCAATGCTCTTTTGCAGCTTGTCAATTTCCTTCTGACAAGCGGCAGCAGTCTCTTCCAATCTCTTGATCTCGGCTGCTCTGCCAAGCACGCCCGTGCCCTGACGCACAGATCCGCCCGTAAACGAGCCTCCCACGTTGATCTGCTGACCGTCCAGAGTGACCACGCGCACGCGGTAGCGCAGCGCCTTTGCCATGGCGGTGGCATTGTCGATGGTATCAAAGATCAGGGTTCTTCCGATCAGAGAGGAGACCACGCCGCGGAATTTATCGTCGCAATCCAGTAAGGTGTCCGCCACGGCAATATAGCCGCGATAGCCGGACGCCTCACGCATTTCCGGCGTGGGTGTGGAGGCACGCATGGAGGTCAGGGGGAAGAAGGTTGCTCTGCCCGCCTCGCCCTTCTTGAGCGCGTACATAGCCGCCTTGGCGGTTTCCTCGTCGTCCACCACGATATGCTGCAGGTTGGCTCCCAGCGCGGTTTCAATGGCGGTGACGTATTTTTCATCTACCGACACCACCTTGGAAAGCGGGCCGTAGATCTTGCCGCAGGGTGCACCGCCGTACGCGGTGATCTTGCCCTCGGCATAGCGGTTCATGATAAAGCGCACACTGTTTGCATAGCCCTCAAAGCTTTCTTCCATGTGCTTGAAGGTCTGAATGCGCTGCTTTGCCGAATCACGGCGCAGAATCGCAGCACTGAGCTGCTCGGAAAGCTCACCGTAAGTGCCGTTGAGCGCGGTCAGCTTGCCGTTATATGCTTCGATTTCGGCGCTCGCCTCGTCGATCGCCTTCTGATAGTCCGCAATCGTCTTCTGCTTGTCGGCGCTCTGCTTTGCCAGCGCCTCAAGCGCACGCTCATAGGTCTCCATATCGGCAAGGATATCGCTGTTACGGTCGCTGCCGCTGTTCTTGGCGTTCTCCAAGACCGAAATACGCACGCGGATATCGGTTGCCTCTGCCTCGGCCTCGCGGATATCGGCAAGTGCGGTGGCAATATCTGCCTCCAGCACCGCAATTTTTGCTCTGGTGGTGCGGATCTCGTCGGCAATGTCTGCCTGCTCCTGCTCCAGCTTTGCATTCTGCTCGCCAAGCGCAAGGATGCGCGCGGAGTGCTCACCGCAAGCCGCCTGCTCCTGCTCCATATTCTTTTGCGAGAGTGCCATGGAGGAGGTGGTTGCCTCAATCAGCTCCTTGGTGTGCGCAATATTGCTCTCGGTCACGCGGAATTCGCTGTCCAACGTGTGATTTTCCTGCGTCTGCTCGCGGATCTGCGTCAGCAGTTGCTCGGAGGCCATCTTGTTGGACTGCGACGCCTCAAACAAGCGGTCGTTCTGCTTTTCCATGGACTGCAGGGATTCCTCAGCCGTTTGCAGATCAAAGGCAGAGTGCTTCAAGGCCTCCTCGGCCACGCTGATCTCGGATCTGAAGCGCTCGGTATCGTACAGCCACAGGCTGACGTCCGCACGCTTTTTGGACTCCATGAGCTCAATGGCGCGCTTGGCCTTGCCTGCTTCCTTTTCCAAAGGGCCTACCTGTGCCTGCACTTCGGAGAACACGTCCATAATACGCACCATATTCTCCTCTGCCTTGGCCAGCTTTCTCTCGGCCTCGTTCTTTTTATGACGGTACTTGGCAATACCCGAGGCGTCCTCAAAGGTGCTGCGTCGTTCGTCGCTCTTACGGGATACCATTTCGGCAATTCGGCCCTGTCCGATGATGGAATAACCGTCACGGCCGATACCCGTATTCATGAAAAGCTCGTAAATGTCGCGCAGTCTGACCGCGCGGCGGTTGATGAAATATTCACTCTCGCCCTGTCTGAAATAACGTCTTGTGACGGTTACCTCGTCGTAAGGGCAATCCAGCTTTGCAAATTCACCCGTGTTGTCAAAGGTAACGGATACCTCCGCATAACCCATGGGGCGACGGCTGTCCGCACCGCCGAAAATGACGTCCTCCATCTTGGTACCGCGCAGGGATTTGGACGAAATTTCGCCAAGCACCCAACGCATCGCATCCGCGATGTTGGACTTGCCGCTTCCGTTCGGGCCGACGATGACTGTTACACCCGCCTGCTCGCCCACCATGCCGTTGTCAAACACCAGCTTGGTTCTGTCCGGGAAGGACTTGAAGCCTTGTAATTCAATCGATTTTAAGTACACTGTTCCGTCTCCTTTTCTTGTAGTGTAGGACTCGGGCAATCGGCGGCTACCAGCCGCAGCGATGCGCCGAATTCCTCTCGGAGTCGCAAAAGATTCTGCCTGTGCTGTCCGATGGCAACCGACAGCTCGCGGGCAGGAATATATATTGTCTGCACGGGTGCTTGCGCACCGCACAGCAATTCTCTGAGTTTTTTGTAGTACAGCTCGCTTCGCACAAGCTCGCCCATCGCCGGATGGTTGGCTCCCGCAACCGCACACGCAGGATCGGTCAGGTGATCCGACGCGCAAAGGCCGATGCGGATCACGGGCACGCCGCTCCGCTCAAAGACTCCAAGCACCTCTGCGCTGCGCTGCACGGCCTGCTCTGTTGTCAGCGGCGTATACGCACCGCTCTGCATCATGCGGCAAAGCTCGGTATCTGCAAAGACCACCGTGGGATATACCCGCGCGCCCTGTACGCCAAGCTCGCACAGCCTCTGTGCCGTACGCACCTCGCTTTGAAGCGTGCTGCCCGGCAAGCCGATCATCATTTGTCCCACCACGTCGTATCCCGCCTCCAAAAGCATGCGGCAGGCCTGCTCTGCGCACGCGGAGCTGTGCCCGCGTCCGGATGCTGCAAGCACGGCGTCATCCATGCTCTGCACACCAAGCTCCACCGTTCTGACGCTGTAGCGTGACAGAACCGAAAGGATCTCGGGGGATATGTAGTCCGGTCTTGTGGACATGCGAATGCCGCGGACGCGTGCTGCGCCCCGAAGAGGTGCCTGCACGTATCGCTCGGCCACGTCCAGAAGGTATGTCATCAGATCATGGTCGATCCCTGTAAACGAGCCGCCAAAATAGGCGATCTCAGCCGTATCGCCCTCGCACGTTGTGACAAGGGCTTCACGGATCTGCGCGTCCACGCTCTCGCGATCAAACGACTGCGCGCCCGAAATGCTGCGCTGATTGCAAAATACGCAGGTATGCGGGCAACCTAAGTGCGGAATGAAGATGGGAATATTGAGGTGTCGGCTCATGGCTGTACGCCAAACAGCTCAAGTGCCTGACGTGCCGCGCTTTGCTCGGCACGGCGCTTGGACTGTCCGGTTCCGCGTCCGATAACGTTGGAATTGAGTCTTGCCTCCACCGTAAAGGTCTTCTGATGGTCGGGACCGCTCTCTCCCACCGTAACGTATTCCAGAAAATCGCCCTCGGTCTGCTGCACGAATTGCTGCAAAAGCGTTTTATAGTCGCGGCTGCCGGCATGGCTTGCATTGGCAATTTCCCTTTGAATAAAGGGCAAAAGCAGCTCGGTCACGCGGACGATGCCAAGATCTCCCGCGTCCAGATAAATGGCTGCCAGCATAGCCTCAAAGGCATCGGCCAGGATCGACTTGCGCTCTCTGCCGCGGTTTTTCTCCTCGCCCACGCCCAAAAGCAGATAATCGCCAAGGCTGATCTCGTCGGCAAAGGAAGACAGCGCGCGCTCGCAAACCAGCTCGGCGCGAAGTCTGGTCAGCTCACCCTCCGCAAGGTCGGGATAAGCGGAATACAAATAGCGGCTGACCACCAGCGAGAGCACCGAATCGCCCAAAAATTCCAGGCGCTCGTTGCAAAGCAGATGGTGATGCTTGTCCCCCTGCTCGTTGGAGTAAGAGGAGTGCGTCAGCGCCCTTTGCAGATAGGAGGGGTTTGTAAAACGGTATCCCAACGCCTCTTCCAGCCCGGAAAAAGGTCTGGGATAGCTGTTCTCACAGTTGTTCATAGAGGTCCTTTCCCTACTCGGATCTTATGCACGGATCTCGGGCAGTAATTCTTGGATGGTGGCCATGGCAGTCTCGGCGATCACCGCGTTTCTGGCTGCCTTGCCTCCCTTGATTTTCTTTGCGGGCATCTGAATGATGCCGAAATTGGCGTTCATGGGCACGAACGAGCCCACGCTGCCGTTTTGCACGTAAAGTGCCATCGCACCCGTCATGGTCGTACGGGGCAGAATCAGCGCCTGCATACCTCTTGCGCGTCTTGAAGCGTTGATACCCGCAACCAGACCGGAAGCGGCCGATTCCACGTAGCCCTCCACGCCTGTCATCTGTCCTGCAAAATACACGTTCGGACGCAACAGCATGGAATAATCCGCACAAAGCAGGCCGGGAGAATTCAGATAAGTATTGCGGTGCATGACACCATAGCGCAAGAACTCCGCATTTTCAAGACCGGGAATCAAACGGAACACGCGTCGCTGCTCCGGGAAGGTCAGGTGCGTCTGGAAGCCCACGAGGTTATACATGGTGCCTTCCTTGTTCTCCTTACGCAGCTGTACCACCGCGTAAAATTCCTTGCCCACGCGCGGATCGATCAGACCTACCGGCTTGAGAGGCCCGTAGCGCAGCGTATCGTAGCCGCGGCGCGCCATGACCTCCACGGGCATGCAGCCCTCAAACACGGTCAAGTCCTTCTGCGTTTCACGGTCAAACTCCTTGAGTGTCGCTTCTTCAGCAGAGACCAGCGCTTGGTAAAAGACGTCGTACTGCTCGCGCGTCATGGGGCAATTGATATAATCCGCATCTCCCTTATCGTATCGGGAGGCAAAAAACGCGATATCCATATTGATGCTGTCGGCATCCACGATGGGTGCGGCCGCATCAAAGAAATGCAGTCCGCCACAGCCAAGCTCGTCTCTGATATAATCGGCCATGGGATCGCTGGTCAAGGGGCCGGTTGCGATCACGGTAACGCCGTCGTCGGGCAAGCGGTCGCATTCCGCCTCGATCACCTCAACGTTGGGATGATTGCGGATGCGATCGGTAATAAACTCGGAAAACAGCACTCTGTCCACCGCCAGTGCCGAGCCCGCGGGAACGCGCGTGGCATCCGCTGCCTGCATGATCAGCGAATTCATGGCGCGCATTTCCTCCTTGAGCAGGCCAACTGCATTGGAGGTTGCGTCCGAGCGCAGCGAGTTGGAGCAAACCAGCTCGCCGAAAGTGGGCGCGTGGTGCGCGGGGGTATATTTGATCGGCTTCATCTCGTAAAGCCTGACCTTGACGCCGCGCTCGGCAGCCTGCCATGCGGCCTCGCTGCCTGCAAGCCCTGCGCCAAGAATCGAAATATATTCTGCCATTATGCCTCAACCTCACCGGTCATTTCCGTATCCGTTGCCTCTCTTGTGTAACCGCAGGCCTTGTCGTGGCAAACGATGAGCGCCTTACCCTTCTTGCGGAACAGCGTACCGCCGCAGCCGGGGCACTTTTCAGCCACAGGCATATCCCAGGACGAGAAATCACAGGCGGGGTACTTTTCACAGCTGTAGAAAACGGTCTTGTTCTTACCGTACTTCATGACCACCTTGCTGCCGCACTTGGGACAAGGAACGCCGATATCCTTGGTTCTGGGCTTGGTGAACGCGCAGGCGGGATAGTTGGCACAAGCGTAGAAGCTGCCGTATCTGCCCGAGCGCAGCACCATATCGCCACCGCACTTTTCGCACTTGAAATCAGCCACGACCACTTTTTTCTCGGTCTGCTCGCCCTCTTCCTTGTCTGCGCTCTTGCCCGTGTTCAAGGGCTTGGTGTTCTTGCAGGTGGGATAGTTGGGGCAAGCGGCAAACTTGCCGAATCGGCCGTTCTTGACGATCATGGTCGCGCCGCACTTGTCGCAGATAATGTCGGTCTTTTCCACGGGCAGCTCGTAGCTGGTATCGGCCAGAGCCTTTTCCGCACTCTCCAGCTGACCGGAGAAATTCTTCCAGAACTTATCCAGCACGTCGTTCATTTCCACGCTGCCCTTCTCGATCGAGTCCAGATCGCTTTCCATGCGTGCGGTAAAGCGATAGTCCACGATAGACTGGAAATTCTCCTCCATGAGCTTGGTGGTCACCTCGCCGTAAGCGGTGGGACAGAGAGATTTTCCGTCACGGGAAACGTAGTTCTTGGAAATATTGGTGATAATGGTGGTATAGGTGGAGGGTCTGCCGATGCCCTTTTCTTCCAGGTTCTTGATCAGCGTTGCCTCGGTATATCTTGCGGGCGGCTCGGTAAAGTGTCTTGCGGGATCAATCGAATCGCTCGTCCATTCCTGACCGCACTTCATATCGGGCAGGCGGATATCGCTCATCTGATCGGGATCGTTTTCATCCGCCTTTTCGTCGGTGGATTCCTCGTACATGACCATATAGCCGGGGAACGTGACGGTATAACCGCCTGCACGGAAAATATAGCCCTCGGAAACGAAGTCCACGCTCAGCGTCGCCAGCTCTGCGGACTGCATCTGGCTTGCCACGAATCTCTCCCAGATCAGCTTATAAAGACGATACTGGTCGGTGGTCAGATACTTACGGATCTTTGCAGGCTCCAGATCGGTCTTGGTGGGACGAATGGCCTCGTGTGCATCCTGCGCACCTGCCTTGACCTTATAGGTTCTGGGCGTTGCGGGACAGTAGCGATCACCGTATTTGCCTGCGATATAAACGAGTGCGGACTGCTGTGCCTCCTCGGAAATACGCAGCGAGTCGGTACGCATATAGGTAATCAAGCCCTGTACGCCGCCGTTTTCGGAGCCGACGTTAATACCCTCGTAAAGCTCCTGCGCCACGCGCATGATGCGCTGCGACTGGAAGCCCAGCTTACGGGAGGCCTCCTGCTGCATGGTGGAGGTGGTAAAGGGCGGTGCGGGTGCCTTATGTCTGGTGGCACGCTTGACGTCGGATACGGTAAAGGTCTTGCCCTCTACCGCGTCCACGACTGCCTTTGCCTCTGCCTCGCAGGTCAGCTTGACCTTACCGTTTTGGTCACCCCAGAAGCGAGCCAACACGCCTGCTCCCTGCTCGGTGTGCAGATGCGCTGCAATGGTCCAGTATTCCTCGGGCACGAATGCGCGGATCTCGTTTTCTCTTTCCACGATCATCTTGGTCGCAACGCTCTGTACGCGGCCTGCGGAAAGTCCGGGCTTGACGTTCTTCCAGAGCAAGGGGCTGATCTTGTAGCCCACGATTCTGTCCACGATGCGGCGCGCTCTTTGCGAGTCCACAAGGTCCATATCAATTTGTCTGGGCTGCTTGATAGCTGCCTTGACTGCGGTTTTGGTGACCTCGTTGAAGGTCACGCGCTGGGTTTTTTCCACGGGAATGCCAAGCACGGCCGCCAAGTGCCAGGAAATAGCCTCGCCCTCGCGGTCAGGGTCGGTTGCAAGAAAGACCTTGGTTGCATGCTTTGCTTCCTTGCGGATCTCCTTGATCAGGTCGCCCTTGCCGCGCACGTTGATATAATGCGCATCGAAGCCGTTTTCAATATCCACGGCCAGCGTGCTCTTGGGCAGGTCACGCACGTGACCCTTGGATGCAATGACCTTATAGTTAGAGCCAAGGTAGCTCTTGATTGTGGTTGCTTTGGAGGGTGACTCCACGATTACCAGATTTGCCATACTGTTATCTATTTTCCTTTCCGTAAACGGTAAATAATTTTCTGATTTGATTGGTTATTTGCGCACGTAAAGTCCACCGGGCAGAGACTGCAAAAGTCCCTTGATCTCAAACATGGTCAGCGCGGTCATGACCTCGTGCGTGGGGTATCCGCAGCGCACCAGCCAATCGGCCGAGATCGCCTTATCCAGCGGAATCTGTGCGAACATTTCGCGCTGCTTGGGGGAAAACGCCTCAAGTGCCCGTGCAGAGTCGTCCTCATGCACCTTCGGTGCGACCTTTTCCGTATCTGCAGGCTTGGGGGCTTGCTTTTTTTCTTGCTTGGTTGTCGCCGTCTTTTGCACCTGCTCGTCACGCACCTGCCGTGCACTCTTGGCGGGTGCCCCGGCGGCAGGCAAGCCGACACCGTATCTTGCAAAGACAGCGGGATCGGGATCCGAACGCTCCTGTGCACGCATCAGCCTTGCGCTGTCCACGCTGTCGCGGTACAGAAACGAATAATTCTGTAAGATATCTCTTGCGCCCAACGCAACGGCTGCGCCGTCGCGGATGAGCTGATTGGTGCCCGAGGTATTGGGATCGCCCACGTTACCGGGAACGGCATAAATATCCTTTCCCTGCGCAATGGCTTCCCTTGCGGTGATCAGCGCACCGCTGCTAAGATCAGCCTCAATGACCACGGTTCCTGTGCCAAGACCGCTGATAATGCGGTTGCGCAGCGGAAAATGGTAGCCTCTGGGCGGTGTGGAGGGCGGATATTCGGTGATCACCAGTCCGTGATCGGCAATGGCACGCATCAGGCGGTCGTGCTGACGGGGATACGGCACGTCAATGCCGCAGCCCAGCACCGCCACGGTGCAGCCCTTTGCGGCAAGCGCACCCACAGCACACGCCGCGTCCACGCCAAGTGCCATACCGCTGACCACCACGGTTCCCGTGCTTGCCAGCTCATAGGCTATTCTATACGCCATCTCCTTGCCGTATTCACTCATGCTGCGCGTGCCCACCATGCTGATAAACAACTGCTTTTCAAAATCGGGCAGCTTGCCCTTATAATACAGCACGCAGGGCGGCGCCTTGATGGCGCGCAGCGTAGAGGGATATGCATCATCGGTATAGCACAGAATGCCGACGCCGCTCTTCTGGCAGAACTCCAGAATGCCGTACGCCTCGTCCAAGGACTTGCGGCACAGCTTTTCCTTGAAGTGCTCGCTGACAGGCAGCGCCTCAATCTCGCTCTCCTCTGCGCAAAACAGCGCGTAAGCGGAGCCAAACTGCTCCAGCAGCGACGCAAATTCGGTATTGGCAATGCCCGCACAAAGCGACAGCCACACCGAAAACAGCTTTTCATCTCTGTTCATGCCAAGGCTCCTTTCGTTTACTTGATCAATTTCCTCTCGTCATCTCCCACATCAGCACCGAGGCCGCGACCGATGCGTTCAGCGATTCCGCATCTCCCGCCATGGGGATAAAAACAGTTTCGCAGCAGGTCTGCAGCATACGGGGAGAGAGTCCGTGCCCCTCGTTTCCGATCACGGCGCAATCGCTCGGGCCAAACGCAAAGCTGCCAAGGCGACGAGCGTTCTCATCCAAGGCGGCCGCGTAAACGCGTCTGCCCTTGCTCTGCAAAATCTCAACCGCCGCGGGCAGGTCGTCCACACGCAGAATCTTCTGTGAAAACAGCGTGCCCATCGCACCGCGGATGGTTTTGGGATTATACAGATCCGCGCAATCCGAGCTAAAGATCAGCGTGTCGATACCAAAGGCAAAGGCGGTACGCACCACGGTGCCCACGTTGCCGGGGTCCCGCAGCGATTCGCAAAGCAAAATCCGTCCACCGTCGGGTGCGGCAAGCTGCTCAAGAATGGCAGGTCTACTATTTATTGTAGCGATTTTATGAAATTTGTCAATATATTTTGCAACGCATATTACGCCCTCGGGCGCATTTTCGTCCGATATTTTGACAAAAAGATCATGTGAAAGCGTCAGCATCCGACAGTCCGCAGCGTCAAGTCCAAACCCGTAAAGGGCCTTTGCCTTGGCATCTGCGCTCTCTGAAAGCGTCGCATCCAGCAAAATAAATTCGATCTCCACGCCGCGCAAAACAGCCTCACAATACAGCTTGACACCGTCAAACCGAAGCAATCCTTCGCTCTGGCGGTGCTTTCTCTCCTGCAGCTTTGCAGCCAACGTGACGTACTGATTTTGTCTTGACGTGATAATCATGGGGGTCTGTTCCATCAAAAAAACCTCCGTTTTCAAGTGTTTTTACCACACCATTAAATGCAACTGGGGATGCCTGCGTCACGCGCGGGCATCCCCAATATTCCATTAAAGAGCAGCCTTAGCCTGCTCGCACAGAGCGGTGAATGCAGCGGGATCGCTGATTGCGATCTCAGACAGCATCTTTCTGTTCAGGGTTACGTTAGCCTTCTTCAGACCGTTCATGAAGGTAGAGTAGTTCATACCGTTTGCCTTGCAAGCTGCGGAAATTCTGGTGATCCACAGACGACGGAAGTCTCTCTTCTTGATCTTTCTGCCGGCGAATGCGTAGTTGCCGCTCTTCATTACGGCTTGCTTAGCCATCTTGAAGTGCTTGGATTTTGCACCCCAGTAGCCCTTTGCAGCCTTCAGGACTTTATTTCTTCTCTTACGCGCCATCATCGCGCCCTTAACTCTTGCCATTTTCTTATCCTCCTTCTGCTAATTTCTTCCGATTACTTCTGAATCAGTTCTCTGATGTTTGCAGCGACCTTTGCGCTTGCGATGGTTGCACCGGTGCGCAGATGTCTCTTTCTCTTCTGATCCTTAATGCCAAGCTTGTGGCGGTGGTGGCTGTGGTTCATCTTAACCTTGCCGGTTCCGGTAACGGAAAATCTCTTAGCCGAAGCCTTATGTGTCTTAACCTTTCCCATTTTACTTTTTCTCCTTTTCAATTTTGATTGGCGTGCCGTGGGCACTATCATTTTTCCCTCAGGGCGCAATGGAAAGGACGCACCTTCGGGCTAATAAAATGAACGAAATTATTTTTTCTTGACGGGGGAGATCACAACGCTGAGCAGCTTACCGTTGAGCACGGGCTTCTTATCGGTCGTACCGAGGTCGGAAACGTCGTCGATAAATCTGTCAATCATGTCCTTACCCAGCTGCTGGTGGCTCATCTCACGGCCGTGGAATACCAAAACGACCTTGACCTTATTGCCCTGCTCGAGGAACTTACGGCCGCGCTTCATCTTAGTTTCGTAGTCGTGGGTATCAATGCGGCAGGAAAGCTGAATTTCCTTGGTTTCAATTACCTGCTGCTTTTTCTTGGCTTCCTTTTCGCGCTTATCCTTTTCAAAGCGATACTTGCCGTAGTCCATGATCTTGCAAACGGGGGGATTTGCATCGGGAGACATCATCACCAGGTCCAGCGACTTGTCGTAAGCCATCTGAAGTGCCGCTTCAGAGCTCATGATACCGAGCATTGCGCCGTCAGTGCCGATCACGCGGATCTGCGCACAGTTGATCTCTTCATTGATAAGCGTGTCTTTTTGATTGGTAGCGATGGGTATGCACCTCCGAAAAATAAAAATCGTACAGAAGCATTCTGCCCCCGTACGCCCACTGCACCGACCTTTGCCGACACAAGAAAAGAGAATATCAACCCGTACGCGCTCGAGGCGGCAGGGTGGAAACCGAGGGGCTTCACTTCATTTACCGTGCTATTTTACCACAAACAGACTTGCTTGTCAATAGGTTTTCAAAATTTTTTTCCCGGTTCTTTCAAAAAAATTTTTCTTTGTTTTCTGACGTATTTTTGCCGCGAGAGCGCATCCGATTTTTTGCAAAGACCACCGCGGATGCCCCAAAAAGTCGCACTTTGGGAACAAGCGTTCGGTACGACATGCATGTCTATCGGGAAAATAGACAAAATGCTTTTGAAAATTCGTGGCGATTTTCTCAACCGTAGTGCTTTTCACGAAATATCTCGTCAATATTCGTCAACTTTGCTAATTTACAAAACGGGGCGAATGCGGTATAATAATCTTGCTCGACGGAAGCGGATGTTCCGTCGCTATGGTACAGCTCAAGTCGGACTTTGCGGAATATCAATCTCATGATATCAAGCGTGCGAAGACGCCAAACGTTGTACTTGCTCCGTTCGCATCGCGACGTTTATTGGCGGACGGATACGGAAGCGGGATCGGTGTATACCGATTCCGTTTTTTTGTGCGTTTTTTTGAAAATATTATATTATAATTGTAAATAAACCTTGAAAGGTATGGCATTTTCAAAGCGCTTGTGCTATAATGTTAAGTTGATATAGTGTTATCCATTCTTTTGAATTGTATATATATCGCAATCCCCCACCACGAAAGGAACTTTTACTTATGTCAGGATATATTGAAAAAGCCGAAACGCTGACCTTGCCCGTGATCGCTTTGCGCGGCATCGTCGCCTTCCCCGGCGCGACCTTGAATTTTGACGTGGCCGACGACAGCTTCGGCTCTGCCGAGGCGGCAAGACTGGCAGCGCAGGGCTCTTTGCCCGTGCTTTTGGTCGCTTTGCGCAATCCCGCCGAGCCGGATGGCGGCGAGCCCTCGCTCTCCAAGCTGTACCGCGTGGGTACGGTTGCCAAGATCCGTCAGCTTGTCAAATCCGGCGACGGTCAGAGCCGCGCCATTGCCGTGGGTATGACGCGCGGCATGGTCATGGGGCTGCACCCCACCGAGGACGCCACGTACGCCGAGGTCATGTGCAAATCCTACGCCCTGCGTGACAACGGCGGCATTCGTGCCGAGGCCTATATGCGCCGCGCGCTGGAGGCTATGGAGCGCGTGGTGCGCCATCTTCCCGCATCCGGCCAGGAGCTGATGCATACCGCCCGCGCGCAGACCGATCCCGGCGTGCTTGCCGATCTCATTGCGACCAACGTGCTGCTGCGTCCCGAGGACAAGCAGACCGTGCTTGAATGCTTTGATCCCATGGTGCGCATTGAAACCGTGACCGTGATGCTGGATCACGAGGCCGAGATTCTGGAATGCGACGCCATGATCAACTCCCGCGTGCGCGAGAGAATTGCCCGCCACCAAAAGGAATACTACATGCGCGAGCAGATCCGCACGCTGCAGGAGGAGCTTGGCGAGGGAGATAACGAGATTTACGAGAATAAAATGCGCATCGCCGAGGCGCATCTGCCCGAGGAAGTAGAAAAAAAGCTGCTCAAGGAAAACGACCGCCTCTCCCGCACTCCCTTCGGCTCTGCCGAGGCAGGCGTGCTGGAAAATTATCTGGACGTTTGCCTTTCCCTGCCCTGGAACAAATCCACCAAGGACCGCGTCAATATCGCGACAGCCAAGAAAATTCTGGACGCCGACCACGACGGTCTTGACAAGGTCAAGGAGCGAATCCTGGAATTTCTGGCAGTCAAGCAGCTCTCGCCCGATCTGAAAAATCAGATCATTTGCCTGGTCGGCCCTCCCGGTGTGGGCAAGACCTCGATCGCCGCGTCGATCGCCCGCGCCATGAAGCGCAAGTACGTGCGCGTCTCCTTGGGCGGCGTGCGTGACGAGGCCGACATCCGCGGCCACAGAAAGACCTACATCGGCGCAATGCCCGGCAGAATCATTGACGCCGTGTCCCGCGCGGGCGTGCGTAACCCCTTGATTTTGCTTGACGAGATCGACAAGCTTTCAATCAGCGCGCACGGAGATCCCTCCTCCGCCCTGCTTGAGGTGCTGGATCCCGAGCAGAACAAATATTTCCGCGATCACTTCGTGGAGCTGCCCTTTGATCTTTCGGATTGCCTGTTTATCGCAACCGCCAACACGCTGGAAACGGTACCGCGCCCCTTGATCGACCGCATGGAGATCATTGAGCTTAAGACCTACACCAAGAGCGAAAAGCGCAGCATCGCCAAGAATCACCTGATCGGCAAGCAGCTTGGCCGTCACGGCCTTTCCAAGCGCACGGTCAGAATCACCGACGCTGCCTTGGACGAGCTGATCGACTTTTATACCCGCGAGGCAGGCGTGCGTAACTTGGAGCGCACCATCGCAGAGCTGTGCCGTAAGGCGGCCAAGAGAATGATTGAGCAGCAGAGCAAGAGAATCGTGATCGACGCTGCCGACGTCAAGGAGTATCTCGGCCCGCGCAAGCGCTTGCCCGACGCCATTTCCTCTACCGACCTTGTCGGCGAGGTCAACGGCCTTGCATGGACCGAGGTGGGCGGAGACGTGCTGCGCGTGGAGGTTGCCGTGACCGACGGCACGGGTAAGCTTGAGCTGACCGGCTCGCTTGGCGACGTCATGAAGGAAAGCGCCAAGGCCGCGCTGACCTGGGTGCGCTCGGTTGCCGACCGCTACGGCATTCCCACCGATTTCTATATCAAAAAAGATATTCACATCCACGTACCCGAGGGCGCAGTGCCCAAGGACGGCCCCAGCGCGGGCGTGACCATGGCAACAGCCATGCTCAGCGCGCTGACCGGCATTCCGGTCAAGAGAACGGTTGCCATGACGGGCGAGATCACGCTGCGCGGCCGCGTGCTGGCCATTGGCGGTCTTAAGGAAAAATCTCTGGCGGCCTATACCGCAGGCGCAGACACGGTCTGCATTCCCGCGGATAACCTGCGCGATATGTGGGAGCTTGATCCCGAGGTCAAGGAGCACGTCAGATTCGTGCCCTGCAACCGCATGGAGGACGTGCTGGCCGTAGCCCTTGTGCAGCCCGAGGCGGCAATCACGCTGACCGCATCCCACGAAAAGACCGAAAAGACCGACTATCTTCCCATAACCGAAAGCACGCGCCGCGTGCCCGCAACATCGTTTCATGAGGTAAAATAATGGCTTTACAGACTCAGAATTCGCAGCTGCAGATCAGCGCGGGACT
>JAZNYL010000005.1:0-4920 GCA_045594445.1 Eubacteriales bacterium | reverse complement strand
TGATGCCCTGTCGGTGGGTCGATGGCTGGCCGATGTTGGGTACGGAGGAGGGAAAAATTCCCAACAATCTGAAGCGAAAACACCCCTCGATGCGGGGCATTGTCGGCTCGGATAGTTTTCGAGGAAAGAAGCTTTCGCTCTATTGGCAGTGGAACCATAATCCGATCGACGAGGCGTGGAGCCTGACCGAACGCCGAGGAGCCTTGCGGCTTCGTACGGCCCGGGTGGTCGAAAATCTGTTCGTTGCTCCTAACACGCTGACTCAGCGTATGGTAGGACCTACTTCTTCGGGCGTTGTGAAGATGGATGTGGGGGCGATGAAGGTGGGCGATCGGGCCGGTTTTGCCGCCTTCAATGGCGATAGCGGCGTGCTGACCATCCACCAAACCGAGGCGGGTCGGGAGTTGATCTTAACCGAGGAGAAGAGCCGTTTTTGCGAGCCGGAACACGCCATCGAACGGGTCGAAATCGAGGAGTTGGCCCGTGTGAACGTTTCCGAAAAAATCATCTATCTGCGCATCGACGCCGACTTCGGCCCCGACCGTGATTGGGCCACCTTTTACTACTCCACCGACGGCCGAAATTGGCATCAGCTGGGGCGTCCCATACGGATGACTTTCGACTACCGCCGCATTTTGCGTGTCCCACAGAAATCGGCGGGTGAAAGTGCCGCTCAGCGGCCGTTTATCCGAAGGCCGTGAGAACGCCATGCATACCATATTATATCACATTCCAAAGGATTTGTAAAGGGGTTGAGCAGAAATTTTCCTATCAATTATGAAAAAATCTCATCTATTATTATTGTTCCTGTTGTGAATATTGCTAAAGGTCGCGCGACGCGTGTCGCGTTTTGTCAGCGTCAGAAGGCCTGCCGTTGCCAAAAAAGCGCCGAACAGGCGTCGCAGAGCCTCGGCGGGCAGCAGCGCGGCAAGGCGCGAGCCGAGCAGCGCACCCGGAACGCCGGCGGCGATCAGCAGAATGCACAAAGCAAGCGGCAGCCGTCTTTGCGTCAGGTGCACCAGCATGGAGGCACCTGCGGAAAATAAGAAAAATACCAGATTGATGCCTTGCGCCTGCAGCTGCGGAACGGACGCAAACAGCGTCAGATAAATCACCAGAAGACCGCCGCTGCCCACGCCAAGTCCGGAGAGCAGGGCAATACAAAACGAAACGATCAGATCAAGCCAAGGCATAGTCATCTTCACACCAAATCCCTTTCATCGTAAAATCATGATCACGCCCGAGATCACCAGCAGCACCGCGAAAATGCGTCCCAGCGTGCGGGACGAGATGCGCCCGAGCAGCAGGCCGCCCGCAAGGCCGCCTACGGCAGCGGGGAGCACGAAGCGGGAAAGATCGGACGGCGGGGCGTTTCCGCCCTTGATATACAGTACTGTGGACACCAGCGTCAGGCTCAGCGTCACTACCAGCGCGGTGGCGTAAAGATCGCGGCTGTCGGGCAGCACGCCCTTGCAAAGCAGCGAGAGCGCGAACACCAGAATGATGCCGCCACCCGCACCCAAAAGGCCGTTGATGCATCCTGCGATCAGTCCGCAGCCAAGCAGTGCAAGCAGCCGCAGGTTGCGTTGGATTTGCGTCATAAATATTCTCCTTTTCCGGATATAAATCTGAATTCGGTACTTGCAATTTATCGCAAATAATGTTATAATATTTATAACTGTAGCTATACGCGGAATTTCTGCGTACATAGTGTGCCTTTGGCGGCACACGTTCATACTGTGTAATTTCTGAGAAAGTTGAGGATAGATACCAATGGCAACCAAAAAAACGACCGATTCAAGCAAAAAGACTGCTTCGGCTGCAAAGAGCGCGCCGCAAAAGAAAAAGAGCACTTCCAAAAAGAGCACGGCCAAAAAAGGGAAGGGCGGTGCAAACGTCAGCGCGGCACAGAGAAAAAAGAATCTGGAGCGCGTGGCGAAAGGCAGCAGACGCAAGAACAGAGCTTCGCAGTTCGTGCCCTTTGTCCTGTTTGCATTTGCCTTGATTTTGCTGGTGCTGCTTGTGCTCAATCTGATCAGCCGCATCAACGGCTCGCAGCTGGAGGGCGTGGTTGGCGAGTTCATTTGCCGTAACCTGCTGTTCGGCATTTTCGGATACGCCGCGTATCTGTTCCCGGTGCTGCTGGTCATCTTCGGTATTTTCTGGTTCAAAACGGACGACGGCGTCACCAAGGCCATCAAGGCGATTTTGTCGGTCATGATCGTGGCGTCCTTCTCCGCAATGATCCACGTTTTCCTGTCCGGCATGAGCATTGACAACATGGACACCAATCTTTCGCGCCTGTTTTTGGCCAGCGCCGATCTGCAGGCAGGCGGCCTTTTGGGCGGTTACTTAGGATGGGCGTGCTGCTGGGCGTTCCGTTGGGCATCTCCCTTCGTGCTTTTGTTCATCGTAATCATTTTGTTCCTTGTGCTGCTTGAGATCACGCCTGTTCAGATCTGGAACAAGGTCAAGGCTGCCAACGCAAAGCGCGTCGCACGTGCCCGTCTGGAAGAGGAGGACGAGGACTACGACGATTACGACGACTACGAGGAATACGAGGACGAAGACGAATACGAGCAGGAGGAGATTGCCGTACCTGCCAAGAAGAGCAAGAAAAAGGCTCGCGAGCAGAGCTTTGAGGACGACGGCTACCGCGTGGATCCCGAGACCGGTGAGCTGGAGGAGCTTGGCAAAAAGCCTGCCCGCAAGGATAAAAAATCCCGCAAGGTGCAGAAGGAAGAGGACGACGAGGTTGGATTTACGCCTCTCAAGCTGACCGCGGACGATCCCGAGGAGGCTGCTGCAGCCGATACGGCAGCAGAGCCCGCATTGACCGAGAGTGTTCCCGAGGCAGAGGAAACGCCCGAGACACCCGACGAGGATGCTTACGCGGGAGTGGGCGAATTGGAAACCGATCAGCCTATGGAAGAATTTGAGGTGGATCTTGAGGACGACGGCGCGCCCGCACCTCGCGCGCGTAAGGCAGCCAAGGCAGAGACTGAGCCCGAGCCCGAGGAACAGCCCGAGGATATGGCGGACGATCTGTTTGACGACGAGCCGACGGAGGATGCAGAGGAGCCCGAAAGAACCTACGTATTCCCCACCACCGATATGCTGACGGCCGGCAGCGCAAGCTACCACACAAGCGAAGAGGAGGTTGCGGCCAATACCGAGATTCTGCGCCAGACGCTGGAGGATTTCCACATCCGCGTCAAGGAGGTCACCTGCTCCACGGGTCCTACCGTTACCCGTTACGAGATCAAGCCCGAGGCAGGCGTGCGCGTGCGTGCGATCGCCAACCTTGTGGACGATATCGCGCTCGGCCTTGCCAAGTCGGGCGTGCGTATTGAAGCGCCCATCCCCGGTAAGGCTGCCGTGGGTATTGAAGTGCCCAACGACAAGCCCGCTACCGTTTATTTGCGTAACCTTCTGGAGAGCCCCGAATTTGTAAATCACAAGAGTAAGATCGCTGTTTGCCTTGGCGCGGACGTGTCCGGCAAGCCGGTCGTATTCGATATTGAAAAAATGCCCCACCTTCTGGTTGCGGGTGCAACCGGTATGGGTAAGTCGGTATGTATCAACTGCCTGGTCATGTCCTTGCTTTACAAGGCAACGCCGGACGAGGTCAAGCTGATCATGGTTGACCCTAAGAAGGTGGAATTTACCATGTACCGCGATATCCCGCACCTGTATTGTCCCATCGTCAGCGATCCCAAAAAGGCCGCAGGCGCTCTGGCCAGCGCGGTGGCCGAGATGGAGCGCCGCTTCTCGCTGATTGAGGAGGTTGGCGTGCGTAACATCACGGGCTACAACGAAATTACCAAGGACGATCCCGAAAAGGAATACATGCCCAGAATCGTCATCATCATCGACGAGCTGGCAGACCTGATGATGACCGCTCCCGACGACGTGGAAACCTGCATCTGCCGTCTTGCACAGAAGGCAAGAGCTGCCGGCATTCACATCATCATCGGTACGCAGCGTCCTTCGGTTGACGTCGTAACCGGTCTGATCAAGGCCAACATTCCTTCCCGTATTGCATTTACCGTATCCTCGCAGGTTGACTCGCGTACCATCATTGACGTGGGCGGCGCGGAAAAGCTGATCGGTCGCGGCGATATGCTGTATGCACCCGTCGGTGCGGCAAAGCCCCAGCGTGTGCAGGGCGCGTTCGTTTCGGACGGTGAGGTTGAGCGCGTAGTCAATTTTGTCAAGACGCAGAACGGCTCTGCCAAGTACAACGATAACTTTACAAGACAGATCGAGGAAGAGGCTGCCAAGTGCGGAAACGGCGGCAAGAAGGGCTCGGGCGGCGCTGACGGCGATCTTGGCGGAGGCGACGGCGAGGACGAAAAGCTGTGGGAGGCCGTTGAGGTGGTTGTCACCGAGGGCAAGGCTTCCACGTCCATGCTGCAGCGTTATCTCAAGATCGGCTACGGCAGAGCAGCAGGACTTCTCGACCGCATGGAGGAGCTCGGCTTCATTTCCGCGCAGGACGGCAACAAGCCCAGAAAGGTGCTGGTCACCAAGCAGGATCTGGACGAGCTGCGCGTCAACGGTAATACCGACTAATTGCATTAACACACAGGAGGATCTTCCGTGTATCCGTACTATATCATTGATCTGGGTGAGAGCCTGCGACTTGGGCTGTATGAGATCTGCCTGATGATCGCCATCGTCACCTGTCTGATTCTGTACCGCGTGTTTGCGGACAGACAAAAATTCAAGGCGAGAATTCAGAATTTCGCACTGATCACGGGAATTGCTGCTATCGGCTGCGGATATTACGCCGCAGCCCTGGTGCAAACCTTTTATAACTGGAAGGCTGCGCTTGCTGCCGATCCCGGAGCAAAATTCTGGGATTTTTGGGGCACGGGTGCTACCTTTTACGGCGGCCTTGTGGGCGGCGTGGTCATC
>JAZNYL010000004.1:0-19434 GCA_045594445.1 Eubacteriales bacterium | reverse complement strand
GCCAACGCTCCCACCACCCCCAAGGTCGTACTGGAAAACATATATCTGTTTTTGAGGAGCAACTCTCATGTGTTCGGCATGGAAACGGTGGAAACGCTGCAGGAGACGGTGGATTCCATGAAACTCAGTTGTGAATTCGGCACGGCAAGCGATGTGAATATTTCCGCTGTTGAGCATGATATTCGTCAGTTGATTTCACAGCTGCAACAGATTCTCGTTGCGAATCCGGAGGATCTCAGACTTCGTGTGTCCGATTGCGTTGTTGCTTTGAAGAGAAAGAATTTTCTTCGCGAGACGATGCTGAAGAAATACCGCTTGGTCAGCGATCTGAAGCAACGGAAGAAAAAATAATACCCAGGAAACGGGCGTGTATTTTAACGAAGATGCATGCCCGTGCTTTTTGCTTTGAAAAACTATTGCCTTCTTGTGTACTTTGTGATAAAATACAAGACGATCCCAAGCGAGCAGAACATTCCCATCGTGATTATGAAAGGAGAAATGCGTATGCCTTACCTATATTTGATTTTAGCCGTGATCACCTGCTCGTCGTCCAGCGTGTGCGGAAAGCTATTCCAGAGGCAATCCGGCGAGCGGCGTGACAGCGATGTGTTCTATAATTTTGTGCTGATGATCAGCGTTTTTGTCGGTTGGGGCGTTCTGTTTGCGATCGTCCCCTCCTTTGATGCGGGGGTTCTCGTCTATTCTCTCCTGTTTGCGACCTGCTACGCTGCTTGCCAGTTTGGTACGATCCATGCCCTCAAGCACGGACCGGCGACACTGACGGCTCTGTTTAACAGCCTGTCTTTGATCCTGACGGCCATTTGGGGCCTGATCTTCTGGGGCGCGGATCTGACCGTTTTCGTGGCGGTGGGGCTTGTACTGGTGGTCTGTTCCATCACGCTGTGCGTATATTCCAAAGAAAAAGGAGAGAAATCCATCTCTCCTAAGTGGCTGTTCTACGTTACGCTGGCTTTTGTCGGCAACGCGGGTTGCTCCATCGTCCAGCGCACCCAGCAGATGCAATACGAAGGACAGCACGGCAATATGCTGATGCTGTTTGCCACGGGGCTCTGTGCAGTTTTGTATCTGATCCTCTTCGCAAGAAGCGATAAAAGTGACACCCGCGTGATGCTCAAGCGTTCCTGGTGGGTTCCCGTGTGCGCGGGCGTGTGCAATCTGATTCTCAATCTGATGGCGATTCTGATGGCCTCGACCGATTTGTCTCCCAGCCTCATTTATCCCGTCATCGGGGTGGGCGGACTTAGTATTGTGACGGTGTTCTCTCTTTTGGTTTTCAAGGAAAAAATGACCGTCAGACAGTGGCTCGGCGTGGCGGTCGGCGCCGTCGCGGTAGTCCTGCTCTCCATATAACGAAAAAACAGCGCGGATTAGGAGCGTTCTCATAAGGATGTTTTCGGAACACGGTAGAGGCAAACTGCGTTCGCCCGCGGGAGACCGCAGGTCTCCCCTACGGATACACATATAAATATCGGCAGAGAACTTGTTTTCTCTGCCGATTTGTGATATAATGGGATCAACAAAAAGCCTCCCTCCGAGAGGGAGGTGGCACGCGTAGCGTGACGGAAGGAGCCTGCGTGACTTTGAAGTTTTGATAAGCTTTATTGTAACGCGCTCTCCCTCACCCGACTTCGTCGGGAGCTCCCTCCCGGAGGGAGCCTTAGGATTCATGCAACCATAGGGGTATGGGCTTTGCCCGAAGTATTTGTAATACAGATGCGAAACTGGCGATTAACGATAATAAACGAGGTGTTATTATGGACGGCAAAATAAAAAAATACATAGAAGAAAATAAAGTTTGTTCGGATTTGATATTTAGAAACTGGAGCGAGTTTGTAGAATTGCTTTTTGAGTGTGGAGGTTTTGTAAACGAGATCCTCTGGTTTGAATACGTCTTGATAGACAAGCAAAAGGATTCATTAGGTGGTGGAGGATACGGTGATAAAGAAAATCCCGAATATATGTGGGCTGAAACAATGATATATGACAGAAATATGAAACATTGTTCTTTAGAAGAAATCAGAGCCCATATTGTAGAAACTATTGATAAGTATAAGCCGCATCATTTAGTTCCTTGCTTTTTTGATATTGGCTAATAAATTTGACCCCGACAGATTTAATCTGTCGGGGCTAATTATTTGTTTTCTGCGGATCAGATTTGTTTATCCGTAGGGGAGACCTGCGGTCTCCCGCGGGCGAACGCAGTTCGCCCCTACCGTGTATTAGTGAAAGATTTTGCGATTTCCCCGCTAATTTTGCACGCCCTTTTGTGGTGGCTTTTTTCCGTCTTGCTCTTTCACAACTGTATATAAACAAAAACAGCAGGAATCTGCTCGCATGGGAACAAATTCCTGCAAATTTTTATGGATGATCCATCCCCATCGGCTGTTTTTAATCACCCGTATCCTCGGGAAAATGCAGCGGGCCGTAGGTGGTCTCTTCATCGGTGGTTTCTTGTTGCGTTTCTTGTTCTGTTTCTTTTTCAATCGTCTCTGTGTCGGTCTGCTGTTCAGTCATCGGCTCGGACTCCCGTTCAGTCTGTTTGGTTGTCTCTTGTCCTTGCGGCAGCTCGGGCAGCTCCGGCATACAAGCGACAAAGCAGAGAAGCAGCAAGAAAGCAATGCAAGCTGTAATATATTTTCTCATATCAATCCCGCTTTTTTCTCAGAACGAGCGCGCAGCCTGCAAGCAAAGCAAGCACAGAGCCTGCAAAAATCATGCTCTTGCAGCCCGTGGATTGCTCGGCCTCGGTCTCGGTTTCGGGTGCTTGTGTCTGGGGCTCGGTGGTCTCGGGTGCCTCGGTCTGCTCGCTTGCCGTCACAAGCTCTGCAATCTTATCGGTCAGCGCAGAGGCGTCAGCCTGCAATGCAGCGAATGCTGCCGTGGCTTGCTCAACCAAGGATGCGGCGGTATCGGTTTCGTCCTTGAGTGCCTGAATGGATGCGTTGGTGGATTGAAGAGCTTCCAGCGAGCCGTTGACCTTGGCTAAAAGCGCCTCTGCTTCCAAATAGAGTGCCTCGGTCTGCTCGTTCTTTGCCGCAACGTCCTGCACGGCAGAAAGCGCGACAGAGGTGTTATTTGCGACTGCTTGCGCATCGGAAAGGAGCGCGCTTACTTGCTTTTTCGCGTTCAATACGTCCAGTAAGGTCTGCTTGAAAGCACCGAAATCGGAGATGCAGCCCTCGGGCACGTAGCCCTCGGTCAGCTTTTGCGCATCCTGCTCGGTCTTTGCAAAGGCGATCATGGAGAAGGTGACGCTCAATCCCTTTTGCACCGTAGGTCCGTCAAAAATATCAAAGCGCAGATTGTTGATCTTGCCCGACCAACCCGGCTTTTTACTCATATCAATGATGTGATAGCTCCATTCGCCGCCCTTGGGAATCTCGTACCAAACGGTCTGACCACCCACGGCACCCATAGTAGAGCCGCACGCGTAGAAAATGGCCGAGGTACTGGTGTTGACGCTGTCTCTGTTGGTCTTGGCGCATACTACGATATACTTGTATTCGTCTGCGTTGATCTGGGAAAGCGAGGTCATATCAAAGGCTGCATAGGGGTCGTTGCTGTTGGCGTTGAGCTCAATGATAAGACCGCCCTGCTCGGCGTCGTAATAGGTATCCACGGCGTTGTGACCGCCCATGAATTCTGCCATCAGCTCACCGCAAACGTACTCGCAGGAGATCTGACTGTAATCGAACAGGGGATATTCAATGTAGTCAAGCGAGCCCTGCGCGTTGCAAACGGGGGAGTCGTTCCAAACGAAGCCCACGCCGTTGATCACGCTTCGTACAGAGCCGCCTATGACGTTACCTGCGTCGTCCTTGAGCGGATCGGCGCAGTTATTTCTTGCCACGTAGGTGGTGCCGCTCTCTCCCTCTTCCAAGGAAACGAAGGTTGCAGAGCCGCCGCCGTCCATGTAAAATACGCTGTTATAGCCAAGCTCGGAGCAGAATTTGATGCCCTGCGAGAACTTCAGACCTGCATATTTGCCTGCAGACTGGGAATTAACGGTCAGCATCATGACCGTGCCGTCCTGCTTATAGCCGATCAGCGTGGTGGGGTATTCCGAGCCGTCACCGTTGGCGGTGTGAATCTTACCGTCATTGAGCACGATCATGTGGCCGCCGATGGCGTCCTCCACGGTCTGCCAGAGCTCGGTGTTGCCAAGCTTATCGGTCAGCGTCAGATCAAAGGAAACGGTGTCACCCACCGAAAAATGATCCTTGAGCTTGCTTTGTGCCGAGCCGCGCGCGGTCAGCACCACGTTTTTCTCATTGAACGCAGGACGGGTAGAAGAATTTGCGGGATAGATAGCCTTGACCGTGCCGCTGACCTTACCGCCAAGCGTAAACGCCGAGGAATCCACCTCAATTTCAATCTCGTATGCGTCGGAAAGTGCGTAGTTGGTGTCGTTGCAGCGGTAGTTATATACGATTAAGGAGTTCCATGCGGGCAGACGGTTGATGCCGTCGGCTGCGGTGGAGTAATTCTTGCTTTCATTGTTGACCGCAATTTCCACCACGGGCGTGCCGACCAAGGGCTGGTTGGCCGAGGTGATGCCAAAGGCCGCCTTATCGGGGCTGGTGGTGCCTTTTTCGGCATTGGTAGCCACGTAGTTTTCCATTCCGATCTGTTGGGTTGCCCAGATCTCACCGTCAATCATGGTAAAGCCGCGCGGTACCTTGAATACCTTGGTGGTCACTTCGGTATTGCTGTGCACGGCAGTCATCCAAAGGTCACCGTTCACAGCAGCCAGCACGGTCTGACCTGCGTGCTCGGCATTGTATCTTTCTGCCGCGGTCATCATAGAGGTAGCGGAAACCATATAGTCACCGCAGTTGATGACCTCAATGGAAAGATTGGTGTTGGCAAGATTGCCCGTTGCCACAATCACCTCTTTTTTGCCGTACGTGCCGTCCAGCGTAATGGTGTCGATGGTCAGGCCGGTTTTGGTTCCGTCGGAGAGTGTAACCTCCTCGGTTTCGCGGCTGACCTCACCGTCAAGCTCTCCGACCTGCGAGGTCACCTCTTGGGCGAACGTAACGGTAGCCAGGGGCATGGCCAGCGTCAGGCAAAGCGTCAGACATATCAAAGCTTTGAACAGTTTTTTCATGATCTGTCTCCTTTTCTATGACTCAATTTACAGCATAAGAGCAAGCAAACGGATAAGAGAAGCAGCGCAGGGCAGGCAATCAGATTCTTGCAGCCGCTCTCGGGCTCGGTGGTCGGCTCGGATTCGGAAGGAATATATTCAAGCCCCGGGCCGGCGGTGGGAATCTCAATGGTCTGTCGCTCGGTCTCGGGCTCTGCCGTCGTCTCGCTTACCTCGGGTGCAACAGAGCCGTCGGGAGCGATACCGTGCGCGTCTGCGTAGGTATACCAAGCGTCCTTATCGGCAAAGAACAGAATATCCGAAACACAGACCTTTTGTGCGGTGTTAATCTGTGAAGCAAAGTCAAGGCGCATGCCAAGGATATTGTCCGTCCATAATTTCTCCTCGGACATGTCGTAAATCAGGTATTCCCATTCGCCCTTTGCCTGGAAATTTGCACCGACCGCGCGTGTGCCTTCGGCGTAATTGAGGCCGGCGGCATAGTAGTAGAGCACGAAATTTTTGCCCACGATGCCCTCGTCCGCCAGGATGCGCAGCACAATGACTTTATTTTCCTCGGCACGCAAGAGCGGCAGACCGGTCAGCGCGGAGTAGGCTTGCAGATCAAAGCTGACGTAGGGGTCGTTGGTGGTGGAGGTGGCGCTGAGCATCAGGTGTCCGTATTTGTCAAAGCTGAAGGAGGATTTGTTCTCACCTCCAAAGCAGGAGGCAAGAGAGTCGTCAAACCAGGTAATGGCGTCGGCTCTGCCCGAGGGAGCGCGTCCCTCTTCCTTGTATTTGTCCACGGGCACGATGCCCTGCTCGTGATATGTCTCTATGGGTGCGTCGGCTGCGGCTTGTGCGCTCTCGCGATCCGGATAAAAGCCGATGGATGCAATATTGGCGTAATCCGAAGGGGTTGCGTGAGCGTCAATAAAGTCAAAGCGCATGCCGTGGATCTGGCCGTTCCAGTCGTTTTCCTCGTAGAGAGGAATGACGTACGTGTGCCACGCTCCGTCGTTGATGGGCTGAAATGCAATATGGCTGTCACCCGAAGGGCCGCGGATCTCGCCTGCGCACAAAAACAGGCGGAAGAGGCCATCGGAATTGGTCTTGGGCGTCTGCAGCGTGATCACGGCAAAGCGGTAGTGATCCGCGCTGATCAGCACGTTTTGCGTTTCGTTGAGGTAATTGGCGATATTGAAGTAAATAAAGGGATCGTTTGTGTTGTCGGTGGCGAAAATTTTAGTATAAGTACCCACCGTATCGTCAGAGAGCAGCTCGGGAGCAGCCATATTGGCACCGCCCAGATAATCGTGCGCACTCAGCGTCATGTGGATCTTGAGGTCTCCCGTATAGTAATCTGGCGTGCTGTAATAAAAGCGGATGCGGCTGATCTGCACGTCGGCATCCGAGACAAGCTGCAGCTTGCCCGCGTAGCGCACGTCTGTCAGATCGATCTCGGCCGCATAGCCGTCCTCGGTCTGCTGCGCAGCGGCAGAGAGCGAAAAGTACAAGGGAGCGGTCGTATCTGATGCCGAGAAGGTCAGCGTTGCAGGGGCATCCAGCAAAATCTCGGCGCGGGTGATTTTATAAAGGCTGTAGGCGTCCAGCTCCAGAATTTGCGCGGCAGGCAAGGAAAGGGAAGAATCCTGTCCGCCAAGCGCGCGCAGATTGAGCTCCCGATAACTGAAGCTCTGCACGTCCACGTGGCCGATTTTGACGTTCAGCAAAACAAGCAGATCCAGCACCTCGCCCGTGGTGGCGTAGCCGCGCACGAAAATATCGTACGTGCCACGGGGCAAATCGGAAACGTCGATCTGAACGCGGTATCCTGCCGTACTCCAGGTATTGGGGCAATAATGCTTGGTGTCGGGGCGTTCTATCACCGCGCCCGGAGCAGATACCCAGGTTTTGCCGCCGTCCACGGTGTATTCGTATGTTTGCATAACCAGCTCCGTCTTGACCCAGCCGGAAAGCGTCAGTACGGGATCCGTACCGTGTGCGTAGTCCTTGAGTACGATGGGGCTGTTGGATGCAACCGTACTTTTCGGCTCGTCCAGCGTGACCGAATACTCGTGTGTGCCTGCTGCCTGTACGCAAGGCATCAGCGCAAGACAAAGCAAAGCGATGCATAAAAGCATGCTGTGTATGTAAACGAATTTTTTCATAACAAACTCCATGCCGCCTACGGCGGCTCAAATGAGTGATAGGTGTGAATGCATATATCTGTTCACTCTATATTATACAATAAAATGACTTGTATGCAAAGGGAAAAGAGCGACTTTTTTATTATTTGCGATTTTTTTGGTGCATTGCACAAAATCGGGCAAAGAAAACAATACAAAATGCCCGCATATCCGTTCGGATATGCGGGCAAAATGATTGAAATTTCAGATCAGTTCAAAGGATCAGTCCTTCTTCTTGATGCAAACAACACCCAGAGCGATCAGGGCAACAAAAGCACCAACGCTGATGATGCCGCCGCAGCCCTTCTCCTCAGCCTTGTCGCCTCTTTCGGGTCTGGAGACAGCCTCGGTGGTGGGAGCTTCGGTTTCCTTTTCGGTGGTGGGAGCTTCGGTCTCTACGGGTTCGGTTTCTTCAATTTCGGGTTCCTGGTCGAAGCCTGCGTATGCAATAGCCTCTTCCTCGGTTGCGAAGAATGCCATCTCATAGAGGAAAATCAGAGTATCATCGTCTGCACCCATGGGGTCGAAACGGAACATGTTGTAGTTACCTTCGCAGTCGCCGGTCAGGTCGTAGATGATGTACTCAACAGAGCCGTCGTACATGCCGGGGAAGTCGGTCGTGGTGGAGAAGCCGCCGGTAGCACCTGTTACGTCACCTGCGCAGTAGAAGAGCTCGATATCATCGATGTAGCCCTCAACCTTGAGCTTGAAAACGATGTAGGGGTAGGACTGAGAATCCAGCTTTTCCAGATCAGCCTTCTTGATGTACTGGTTAAAGTTGATTGCAACGTAGGGGTCTTCGGGCTTGGTGACCTTAAGTCTTGCGCCTTCCCACTCTTCAGCTTTGTAGAAAGTTTTGTTCAAACCGTTCTGAGAGCCCAAAATCTTCATAGCCTTTGCGTTCTCGTCAAAAACGATCTTGGTGTTGGAATAGGAGGGAGCCTCTTCGGTGGTTTCTTCACCTTCAGCAACAGTGGTCTCTTCAGCAGCGGTGGTTTCCTCTTCTGCGTATGAGATCATTGCAAAGCAGGAAGCAACCAGCAGCATGGAAAGAACCAGAGCCAGTAATTTCTTCATGGTAAAAATCTCCTTTGTAAATATATTTGGACATTTATCATTTTATACTATTTTTGTCAACTTGTCAACAGACGGAACGCATTTTTTCGCAAATTCATGAAATATGTTAATGCCTCTTTATTCTGTGCCGATATAAACTCCGTCCAGATAAGTCAGAGTATAGGTGCCGCCGTAAAGCGTTTGACCGTCCGTGTGCACAAATGGTGTCAGCGTAATGCGGAAGGATCCTTGGGCGGGAATTTGCAGCATGGAGGTATAGATGCCGCTACCGCCGTATGCATCTGCAAAATAGCTTTGTCCGCCGCCCATAATCAGGTCGGTGATTTCGGAGCCGCCAAGCGTCAGTTCGCGCGTGCCGTCCTCGCCCTCAACAGCGCAGGTAAATCCGTACGTGCCGCGCGAAAGCGTAGCGCCTGCATCCACCAGAGCGCAAAGGCGCACGGAAATTTTTCCGTCATGAGGATTGGTCTCCTGACAAGCAAGATAGTGCGCGGGACAGGTGGGAAGCGCGGGGGCGGAGATGTCAATTTGTCCGTTACAGCCCTGCACGTGCAAGGGTGTCGTGCTGCCGTCCTCGTTCAACGCGTAAAAGGACTCGGCATTCGGTACTGTGCAGGTGACGGGATAGGTGCCCGGCTGTATCTCTTCGATGCAGATGAAGGTCAGCGTGAGCAGAGAGCCTGATACGTGCACGTTCTCGGCCGCGTCCAACAAAAGATTGAGCTTGCCGTTGTCGTTATGATAGGTCAGCGTCAGTGCGTCCAAGCCTTGGTAAAGAGAAATATCCGTCAAGGAGAACAAAAGGGGATCGTATTCCATGGTGACAAAGCCGCCTGCAATCGCGATTTCGGGCAAGCAAAGAGAGAGCGTCACGATTTCTCCCGCCTCGCAAGCACCCTCTTGCACCAAAGAGATCGCGGGGTGCTCCTGTTCTGCTTGCGCGGCCTGTACGGGCAGCGTCAAGAGCAAAAGGGATAAGAGCAACGCCAAGCACGCACGTGTCCTCACGATAATCGCCTCCTTTGCAGATCGTTTGCTAAAAAATACGTTTGAACTGTTTTTATTATACACGAACGGAGGAATTTTGTCAATCAGGCGGGAATTTCCATGCAAGCGTTGCGCGCAGGTGCACATACTAATGCTGACATTGAAAATACGGAGGAATATAGCAATGAAATATATCGGTAAAGCGTTGATCTTTACTTTGGTGCTGTGTCTTGTCAGCGCGGTCTTTGTGGGCTGTGTAGGTCCCGAGAGTGACGACGGCAGTAATACGAACGGCGAGACCGGCAAGAACACGACTGCACAGGTGACCACCGCGCCTCAGACGCAGGCTCCCACTACAAACGAAACGGGCAGTAGCATGATGGATGGCGTGGACAGCGTAGTTGAGGATGTCAGCGACGCGATCAGCGGCGGTGACAGCTCCACCACGACCACCGAGGCCACGACCACCACACCCCGTGCACGCGGCATGCGCGGCAGAGACGGGAAGTGACGATACGCACAGCGTATCGGCAATGAATTATTTGCTTCGCAAATTTTGCTTCGCAAATTATGCTTCGCAAATGTGAAATTTGCCTTCGGCAAGTGAAATTAGCCTTCGGCGAGTGAAATGTTTGCTTCGCAAACGTGAGAAGTAAAAAGGCTGAGGTCGTATGATCTCAGCCTTGTTTTGTATTGATTTCAGTGAATCTGCGTGCCGGTGGGAACGCTGTCGTCCACAAAGATGACCTTGCAGCCGCAGGCGTTGTTGGTTGCTGCCAGCAGCATGCCCTGAGAATTGATGTTGCAAATTCTGTTCGGCTTGAGGTTGGCGATCACGATGATTTTCTTGCCGATGATGGATTCGGGCGTGTACTCTGCCTTGATCGAGGACATGATCACTCTCTCGCCAATGCCGTCGTCCAGCGTCAGCTTGAGGCAAGCGTTGGACTTACGCAGCGTCTCTGCCTTGAGAATCTTGCAAACGCGCAAATCGAGCTTGTCAAAGTCTTCAATGGTGACCTGCTCCTTGACAGGCTGCACGGGATCCGGCTCGCCTCTGGGAGCTTCGGGCTGTGCGGCTGTCTGCTCTGCGGGAGCCTCGCACTCCTCGCAAGCCTTCTCGGCGGCGATTTCCGCCTCGGTCTTGGGGTAGGAGAAGTCCAGGAGTCCTACGTACTTGTCTGCGTCAATGGCATACAGGAACAGATAGAGTCTGGGACCCTGCTCCTTGTCAATCAGCAGCTTGTAGACCGTCTTGAAGAAGTTACCCTGAATGGAGCGCAGCTCCTTGGATTCTGCCAGCTCGGGGTAAACCTGCTTGGGAATATCGTAAATTGCGGCGTTGAGCTCGTCCAGCGTGTATCCGCCCTTGGCGATGACTTCGTGGAGCAGCGCGATCTGCTTCTTTTCCTGCTCGGAAAGCTGCTCGTAAACCTCAAAGTTACGGGTGGTGCGCAGGCGGTTGACCTGCTCGGGAGCGCACTGCTCCAGCCAGAACTTTGCTCTTTCCAGTCTGTCGGCAAACTGCTCGTACTTGTAGGGCATACCGATCTTTTCAAATACGGTCTCCAAAAGCGGCACGTTGAAGTCCACGATAGAGCCGAGCTGCACAAGCAGGCTCATGGGAACGGTTTCCACGTATCTGCCCTCGATCATGCACTTTTCCATGATGGACGCGGTGGCTTCGTTAGCCTTGCCCTCGCGCCAATCATTCAGCATCTTGTCAAATTCAAAGTACTGGCGCAGAATGCCGTCGTCAAAGCAGATGTCGAACGCCTTGACGGGGTCGGTCTTGGCGTACAGCCAGAGCAGCACCTCGGGCTGATACAGCTTGAGCATGGTTTCGGGGGTCAGGTTGATGCCCGAGGAAGAGGACATCTTGCCCGCAAGACCCTTGATGCCGATGAATTCATAGCCCTGGTACAGGGGAGCCTGATGGCCGAATACCTTCTTTGCGATCTGCTTGGAGTTGTTGTAAGAGCCGGTGGGCGCGGAGTGATCCTTTCCGCCGGGCTCAAAGTCAACGCCCTCGTGTCTCCATCTCATAGCCCAGTCAACCTTCCAGCCAAGCTTGCAGTTGTGGTTTTCCAAGAAATTGAAGTGACCTGCATGTCCGCAGCGGCAGGTGTAGTCTGCCTCGGTGCCGTCCTCGGAGAAGGCGGTGATGGTGGTAAAGTCGGTGTGGCAGGCGTCACAGAAAATGCTGACGGGGCTGTAAGCTGCCTTTTCAGCGTCGTGCTCCGCCCCCAGCTGCTCTTCGCTCTTGCTCTTGTCCTTGGTCTTGAAGGAGTCGAGAATTTCAAAAATCTCGCCTCTCTTGCGGATCGACTCAAGAATTGCGTCGGTATAAGCACCCGAGCGATACAAATCTGCCTGATAGCGGCAATCCAGCTTAATGCCGAAGGGTGCAATGCCTGCAAGGAATTCTTCCTCAAAGTGCTTTGCATAGTTTTCGTGGCAGCCCCAAGGGTCGGGAATGTCCACGTAAGGGCAGCCGATGTATTTGTCGTAAGCGTTGCCAACCACAGCCTGCACGTTGGCAGGAATCTTGCGGCAACGGTCGTATTCGTCCCAGGAAATCAGAAGCTTGGCCTTCTTGCCCTCTTTTTCAAGAGCCTTGACAACGAACAGGGGTGTTGCCAGATCGCGGAAGTTACCAATGTGAACAGAGCCGGAGGGAGAAACGCCGGCAGCGCAAACGTATTCTTCCTTATCGGGATTTTGCGCGATGATCTTTTTTGCAATTTCTTCTGACCAATGCATAGTTACGTCTCCTTTATATCTGAAAAATTAAATGTATACATACTTTATCCATTATAGTATATCACACTTTTTTTTCGCTGTCAATCGGTACATTTTCTAAATATTGCGGGCAGGGGCCGAGATATTTATTGCGCTTTCAAGAATTTCGGCATAAAAACGGCACGGATGGGCAAACTATGAACGGATATCATCCAAATATGAAGTATATAGGAGAATAATATTATGATGCCTATTCTTGATAGAATCGCCCTGATCATAGCCGCCATTGGCGGACTCAACTGGGGCAGCATCGGCCTTTTTGGCTTTGATGCGGTCGCATGGTTGTTTGGCGGACAGGGGGCGATCTTGTCGCGTATCGTTTACGTGGTGGTCGCGCTTGCCGCGCTTTGGTGTATCTCTCTGGTCTTCCGTGTCAGAGATACCTTCGAGCAGCCGGAAGAGATGTGAGCAAAAAACGACGCCCGCACGCAAGGGCGGACGGGGTTTTTAGAATGCAGAATGAAGAACGCAGAATGAAAAAAAGGGAATCCGCTCATTTGAGCGGATTCCCTACCATAATTCTGCATTTTGCATTTTGCATTCTGCATTTTGCATTTTGCATTCTGCATTGCGCGCGTGCGCGCTTAAAGCTCTTCTGCGTAATGATTCTTATATCCCTCGCCGTAGATCTCGGTGGCCTTGGTGACGATCATAAAGGCGTTCTTGTCCTCCTGCTTGACCACGTCGCGCACCATGGGATACTGGTGATCGTGCAGCACGCACATAAGCACCTTTTTACCCTTGCCCGTGTACGCGCCCTCGCCGTGCAAGAGCGTGACGCCGGTCTCTACCTCGTTGATCAGACGCTTGGAGACAAGCTCGGGGTGATCTGTGACGATATACACCATCTTGGCGTTATCTTTGCCGTACAGCACAAGGTCAAGAATGGTGGAGTGTGCGAATACGGTGATCACTGCGTACATCGCGACCAAAACGTCTTGGAATGCAACGGCGGAGAGCACCAGCACCGAGCAGTCCAACACCAGGTAAAGCACGCCGGTCTTCATATGGCGGAATTTGCGGCGCAAAAGCTTGACTACGATGTCAAAGCCGCCGGTCGAGCCGCCGCCGCGGAAGCAAATGCCCACGCCAAGGGCTGCCAGCGCGCCGCCCGCAAGGGCTGCGATCAGTAAATGGTCGGACATATCGGGGATAAATTGCGAGAATCCGCGGTCAATGACCTCAATGATGGCCGAGGAGAGCGCGGTGACGTAGACGGTACCAATCAGGAATTGCAACTTGAATACGATCAGTCCCACGATCATGAGCGGAATGTTGATCAAAAAGATCCACACACCGGTACCGAGCTGGAATTCACCGAACTTGACCAAGGAGTTGATGATGATCGAAAGACCCGAAACGCCGCCGGGAGCTAAGTGGTTGGGGTCAAGGAAAACGGCAATGGCGAACGCGTAAATAAACGCGCCGACCGTCATCAGTGCAAAGTTTTTGAGTATGGGGAGAATCTTGCTCCCTTTTTTAGGACTTGCTTCAGTCAACGAGTGACACCTCCGATCTTGTTCTCTCGGGCTCGTTTCCTCCCAGAGCGGTTTTGCGGTATTCGCTGGGCGACATGCCCACTTGCTTGATAAAGGCGCGGTTAAAGGTGCGCAGCGTGCCAAAGCCCACAAGGGCAGAGATCTCGGTAATGCTCTTATTGGTCCTGCGCAGGTATCTGCAGGCCTCGGAAACGCGTAGGGCGTTGATATAATCGTTAAAGCCCGTGCCGATCTTGCTGCCAAACAGGTGCGAGATATAGTATTTGCTCAGGTGCAGCTCCTCCTCCAGCGTGGCAAGCGTCAGCTCTCGGCTGTAATTCTGAGCGCAGAAGGAGACGATGGAGCGCAGCGTCAGGGAATCGGTCTGACTGCTCTCGCGGAAGGTCATGCGGGAAAGCAGCTCGCCAAAAAAGGCAAGCAGATATCCCTTGGTGATGGCGTCACGGTAGTCGGCGGGCATGTCCTCGGTGTGCGAGAGCGTCATAAGCAGCTCGTGCATATAGGGGTCGTTGCCCACGCCGCGCACGATGGGGCTGGTGGGGGCAGCACCCGAAAAGCTGCGGGAAAGCTCGGGTAAGAGGTCGGGGTTGACGATGAATAACAGATACTTTTCGTTTTCTGCGGGGTCGTAGCGGTGCACCTGATTGGGGAATACCAGCATCACGTCACCGCTCTCGATGGTATATTCTCCGGTATCCACCGCGCAGGTGGTGCAACCCTCGATCATATACACCAACTCCAGATGATAGTGCAGGTGCGCACCAAACGCGAGCGGATAACGGCCCGAGAGCGCGTTGCGACAGGAAAAGTCGCCCTTTTTATTTTCGTAAATGGCGCCCATACCGCTTACCTCCTCTTTTTGTAGCGGCGCAATCTGATCTTGCCCTTGGAGGCGTTCCAGAAAATGTTGGCAATGATGGGAGGTGCGCCGTACTTGCGGTACAGGAGATAGACAAGGCCTGCAATCAGTGCAAGCACCGCGAGAACGGAGACGAGAATGATGATCCACTCGTAGAATTGCACCCCGAAATTGCCGTACATTTCCACGCGATCGACAAGAAGCGTGCAGGAGCCTTGCTCGGCAAGTTCGGGAACCTTGAGCTGAATGGAAACCGTAATGGGATCGTCGCCGTCCGCAAGGGAGGTGAAGTCGGAGATATCAAAGTAAACGACCTGCCAGGTGTTGGCTGTGATTTCAGTCACGTCCTCGTAAACCACCTGCTCGTCACCTGCCGAGATGGTGGAGGTGCCGTTCTTGACCAAGCGCAGCTTGACGCTGACGGGCGATTCGGTGTCCACGTCGGCACACATGGTCAGCGCGAGGGTTTTGATGCCCTTGAGCTCGGAGCCCTGCAGCGTCGTGTTGGAGATGCCCATGTAGGTTTGGGGCTGCGTGCGATCCAGGTGTGCTGCAAGTACCGGCCAGCCGAGTGTCGTATCCTTGGTCAGCTCCAGGTAAGAAACGCTGTGGTCGGGGGTAAAGGAGCAAAGCGTGCCGTCGGTAAAGGAGAAGAGTGCCCGACTCTTGGAGGAGGGTGCACCGGTCACGTCCGCACCGGTCACAAACTGGCGCGTTGCCGCCTTGGCGGACTGTGCGCTGTAAAGCGAGCTCCAGCCGGGGATCTGCGAGGAAATGCCAATGGCCTCCAGCTGCGATGCGTCCTTGGTGTCCACGGTCATAAAGACGTTGTAAAGCGCGCGGCGCTCGGTCATAATGCCCTTGTTATCGGTTTCCCAAAGGCCGGAGCCCTTGATCAGGCTCTGCGCGTCGGTGTGCGCCGAGTAGATCAGCGCGTCCACGTGGCCGTTTTCCAGTACCTTGTAATAAGCGTAAGCGTAGGATGCCGCCTGCTCGGCCTGGCTCTGTCCGGGGCCTACCTCAAAGTCGCTGATGATGGCGTGACGGCGGCTGCCCGCATAGTAATGGTCGGGGTCGGCAATCCAGCCGAAGTCCGAAAACTGTGCGGGAGAGAGCATTTGCGAGTCGGCATATTTATCGGACCACAAGGGCTCGTTGTCGTTGTAGCTGTAGGCGGAAATGGCGATATTCCAATCAAAATCGCCGCAATATACCGATTCGGTGCCAAACTGTGCCAAGAAGCGGTAGGTCGTCCAATCGTTGGGCTTGTTTTCCACCAGCTGGAGGTTGTTGAGGTTGTTGCTGACCGACACGTAAACGCGTCCGTTTGCGTAGTGGGATTTGAGCGTGGAGTGTGCCAGACGCACAAGCGCGTGGTAGCGGGAGACGTACTTGTCAAATTCCGCAGAGCCCACGTAATTGTTGGTGCTTGCTTCGTTGACGCTGCGGCCGATGATCAGCGCACCGCAAAAACCGTGCGTACCTGCAGGATCGGTGTAGCGGGCGGTAATGAAGTCAAGGAAGCCTGCCATGAGCGAGGCACTTTGATCGTCGTCCATCCAGATGCCGTAAGCGCGCGTTTTATTGGCGGGCTCGCTGACTGCATACAGGCAGGAAACCAAGGAATTGGCCTTGTCGGGAGCGGTGCGCATACGCAGGCGCAAATAAACGATCGCGCCTTGCGCGCTGTATTCACTCACCTGCTTGTCCAGCGCCTCCAGCGCGTTGCGATCAAGATAGTAGGTTTGTCCGTCGTAAACGTAGGGAACGGCACCCTCGGAGTAGCCGTCCAGAATCAGCAGGGAGGGGTCAAGCTCCACCACGGCGTGAGAGACGCCAAGATAAGCGGCATCCGAGGAAACGGTTGCGTGCAGACCCTTGATCGAGGCCACCTCGGGAAATTCCGCGGTATTCTCGGCAAGCTCGGATACGTTGGAAACGTAAACGGGCGAGGTCAGCAGCACGTAAGAGTCCAGCGTCTTGTTATAAACCGCAACGGCGAAAGCGCAGTGCAAGCGGGAGTGCGCCTGCAGATTGCCGTCGGCGTACAAAGGAAGAGAGAATTTGGGAGAGGTGGACATACTGCACTCTGCCACGGGCTGCTTGCCCGAGAGCGTTTCGGTGGTGTCTCCCGGCTCCATGGCCATCAGGTAGAGCTTTTGGGTGTAAATGCCCGTGTTTTCAAAGGTTTCCAGGTCTGCCTCGGTCAGCACGGCCTTGACCGAAATATCGGTGCCTTTTTTGTTGAGTGTGACCTCGGTTACTTGGCTTTCGATCACCTCTCCCTTGTCGCCGCAAGCAACCAATGCCAGCGCAAGGAGCAGCAAAAGGGCAATGCTGAGAATTGACAGCGTTTTTTTCATAACATCCTCCATATAAATGGCTTTATTTTTTCGAGCGTTATTCTGCGTTGTAAATGCGGGGTACACGTGCCGTGACAAGGCAGGGGATCTCGTAGGCAATCGAGCCTGCGTGCTTGGCCAGCGAGGAAAGCGATTGCACATCGTTGCCGAACAGGGTGACCACGTCACCCACGCGGCAGGGCAGATCGGTGACGTCAATCATGCAAAGGTCCATACAAATGCGGCCCACCATGCGTGCGGTCACGTCGCCCGATGCTGTATGCACGGTTACGTCGGTATCCGCGTAAGCGCGCAGCCAGCCGTCCGCATAGCCTGCGGAAAGCGTGGCGACCATGCGGTCGCGATCAGAGCGATAAAGCGCGCCGTATCCCACGGGCTCTCCTGCGGCTACCTTGTGGATCTGAATGATCCTTGTCTGCAGACGCATGACGGGGCGCAGTGCATCGGCAGGAAAAAGATTGCAATCGGGATTTCTGTCAACCTCGGGCGGGATCGGGGGTGTGACGCCGAAGAGAAGCGCACCCAGTCGAACGCCGTCGAGGTAGGTCTCGGGATAGCGCATGCAGCCGGGGCTGTTGCAGGCGTGGCAGACGGGCGGACATTTTCCGCGCGACTCCAGGCCTTGCTTGACAAGCAAGAATCTTTGCCATTGCTCATAGCAGAAGTTGCCGCAATCGGCGTCAGAGAGGTGCGTGAAAAGTCCGCGCACGTCAAAGGCGTCGCAGCTCTCTGTCAGGGCGCAAATGGCGTCCACGGTCTCGGCTGCCTGCTCGGGGGTAAAGGCGGGGAAGCCGATGCGGTGCATGCCGGTGTCCACCTTGACGTGCACGGCAAGCGTGATGCCCGCAGCCTTGGCGCAGGCCTGCAAATCCCTTGCATATTCGGGGGAAAACAGCGTTTGCGTCAGGTTATAGTTGTGCAAAAGCGCGGCGTATTCGGGGTTGGTATAGCCGAGGATCAGGACCCGCGCGGGCTCGGTTGCAAGATCCGCAAGGGCCTGTCTGATGGCAACGCCCTCCTCGGCAGAGGCCACGGCAAAATGACGGCAGCCAGCCTTGTAAAGCGCGCGTGCGCAAGGGCCGATGCCGTGTCCGTAGGAGTCCGCCTTGATCACGGAGACTGCAGGGGTGTTTGGATTATGCGAGTGTATGTAATCGCGGGAAACGATATAGTTATTGACCAGAGCGTCTAAGTCGATCTGAGCCCACACGCGGCGATTATCGACGGATGCGGGCATGAAAGTGTCTATTTGATTCACAGAGAATGCCTCCTGTAGGTTTCTTATTTTAGTATATCACAGCAAGACAAATATTGCAACATGTCCGCAGGAAGATTTTTGAGAAATTTTGGGAGAAAATATGCCCCACGCTTTCGGCATGGCGTCGTCCCCTTCAGGATGACACTCGGGGGCGCAATATAATTTTCTTGACAATTCCTGTGTCCATATGCTATAATAAAGCATGGAATCACCGTATCAAGGAGGGGTTTTATGGGTGGAATGATGAGTATTATAGTCATATTGATCTATGCAATCTTTTTCTTTATCATGGCGTTGATCGCGCTGATCCCGACGGTCATCCGGGCCATCGGCATTGCGCGAATTTGTAATAAGATTGGTGCATTCAAGCCGGTCTGGTCGTGGGTGTGGGCGTTTTTGTTCCCGCCCGTGGCAATTCTTCGCGCGGGTGACGTGGCTGCGGCGCGTGAAAACCCGAACAGACACAAAATGCTGGAGCACGGTCTGATTGCGACAGGCGTGTACATCGTGTTTATGGTGTTGGCCTTGGGTTGTATGGCAGTGTTCGCCCTGATTTCCGAAACGGCAAACGGTGCCTTGGTGGCCTTGGCGATGATTGCCGCACTTTTGTTTTCTATTCTTGGTATTCTGGCCGCTATCTGGATGGCCGTGCCCTCGTGCATTTCTCATTTTCGCATTTTCAAGCTCTACATGCCGGATTGGGGTGCTTGGCTGACGCTGGCAGGTATGATTCTGCTCTCCGATTTTGCTTTTTTGATCATGCCCATTCTCAGCTTTATCCCCATGAAGAAAACCGAGCAGCAGGACACCACCGTCTATGACACCCTGTAAACGCATATAAATATAAAATGTAGAAATCCCCGCGGGAGCGGGGATTTTTACCTTCATTCTGCATTTTGCATTCCGGATGACGAATCAAAAAATGCCACGGGCTTTCTCTGTTGTTCATAAAGGAGAATTTAACAGACACAAAACGTTGGCGGAGGATTGTTTTCTCTGCCGATTTGTGGTATAATGGGATGGGTGATGAAAATGGATAACAAAAAAGAATTTCCGAAAAGAAAAGATATTCGCCTAAAGAATTATGATTATAGTTCTCCCGGGGCATATTTTATAACAATATGCACGCATAACAGAAAATGCACGTTATCCCGTGTTGTAGGGGCGATTCACGAATCGCCCGAAATAGAATTAACGGATTATGGAAAGATCACAGACGAAACCATACGGAACATTCCCGAACGGTATAAGGCAACAGTAGACCGATATGTGATTATGCCGAATCATATT
>JAZNYL010000003.1:0-18742 GCA_045594445.1 Eubacteriales bacterium | reverse complement strand
AGCTTAAGACAAACAGTAGGAAACGACAGCGCCAACGAATTCGAAGAAAAATACCCGCTGTCAAAGAGTGCGGATATTGAGAAGAAATTTGAATGGGCGAAGTCTGCCTGCAACTATCTGGAAGAGAACTTTGATGCAGAGCTAATCTATAAAATCAGAAAAGAATGCCGCTGTAATGATGGGAAATCAATCGCGGATAAGATACTGAAGTATCTGAATAAAGCAAATAGCATCGAAGAGTTTGTGACCAACTTTAATGCAAAGGAAAACTTTGCGAAGTTGGAATATATCTCTGATAACAAGATTCTGTTCTGCTATCCGGAGTGTTATTGTGCTTGCGTAAAACGAGTTCCTCAACCGTTGTCCATGGCATGGTGTTATTGCACCTTAGGCAATGCGGAAGGGATTTTTACAGAAGTATTTAAGAAAGATGTTAAGGTGACGTTGCTGGAAAGCATAAAGACAGGCTTTGACAGATGTGTGATTGAAGTAGAGTGGTAAGGAGAGGTGCAGCATGAATATGCTTGAGAAGGTCAGTCATGAGACAATGGTGTTTATGCGCGGGAAATATCGGCTTGATGAGATTGGTGATGGGAAGGATGAACTGAAATTTAAGCAGGGACAGAAGACGATTCTTACGATTTACATTCATGAGGATAGGTTTACTTTTCTTGTTATCTTCGGGAAAAAGGAACGGGAGATATTTGATACCCGGAGGGGAGAATTTTCACAGTACATATTGGATTACTATGACAACTCAAAGACGTATCACGACGGTAAATGGATGTTTATTGATGTAAGAAATACAGAGCAGTTGGAAGAAGTAAAACGCTTGGTTCTGATTAAAAAGAAACCGAACCGGAAGCCGTTTCCTAAGGAAGGTGCGGTATATTCTCAGTGCGGGCAGCGTTGTGATTTGTGCATCCACTATACGGGCGTGACGGAAGAGCTGCGGGCGGTTATGGAGCCACAGCTTATTAAGATGTGGGATATTACGGACTGGAGCATGCGTTGCGAGGGATGTTACAGCAAAGAATGTTATACAAAAGATGGTTCGTGTAATGCAAAGAGCTGTGCGCCCGGAAGAGGACTTGCGGAGTGTAAGGAATGCAGTGAATTCCCTTGCATCAAGGCAACTTCAGCAGATTACCGTTCCATGATACATACCGAGCTTCATTACGCAGATGAGATTACTTGGGGAATTTTGCCCTATGTACCGTGGCAGTATGAGAGATAAAAGAAATGGAATGAAGAACATGAAAACACTAATTATCAACGGTTCACCCAGAGTCAATGGGGATACCAACAGTCTGATAAATATTGTGAAGGAGCGCATCGGCGAATTTTGGGAAATAAAAGCCCTCTCGGCTGGAGAGGAGGGACCGCAGCGGAAGGTAATCGCGAATACTTGGAGCGATTAACTGACGCGGTTGCGGTGGGTGAGATGCACCCTTTGGACGCTCTAAACCGTCTTGTATTCCCGTCCAAAGCCTTGACAAATCCCCCGTGGCGCATTATAATATTCCATATATCAAAAACCCTGTTATGAAGGTCAATTTTCATAACGCCACCCAAATCGGAGGAACATATGCATTTTTCGTTTGAATCACTGGACAATGCAGAGCTTGCCCAAGGCAGCTCCTATATGATGGATTTTGGCGAGGCAAACTCGACCAAAAAAGCAGCCTTGGTGGAAGCCAGACTTCTGACCGTGTTCGGAAATCCCGTCTACACAAGTCAGAACATGGAAAACTCATTTGAATACGTCATCAAAGCAACGTCAGACACGGGGCGCAGCGTGATTTTGACGGTATATAACGTAGGGATCGTCCACATTGGCTGCGAACGGCAGGACAGCTTTGCCCGCGATGCGGCAGATGCGCTGATCGCATACGTCAATGCCGCTGCCCCGACCGATTATGCAAGGACCGTCTACTACCTCGACTTCGCCGCGCAAATTGATATTTGTGTCAAGGACGGTCAAGTCACTCTGATGAACAACGAGATTTCCGAAGAAAAATGCGAGGCGCTGTTCAAAGAATGGTTTGGCAAAGGCATTTTCTGATTTTTATAACTTGCGAGTATTTTTTCTGCAACAGGTGCAGATATTTGCCGCTTAAAACCGTGTGAGTTCGGCTCTCTTCGGCTATAACGTTCGATTTTCAAAGGATACTCTACCATGAAACTCTTTTTACGGGGATTGCGTTCGGGCATTCCCATCGGTCTTGGATACCTTTCGGTATCGTTTTCGTTCGGCATCATGGCCATATCCATGGGCTTTACCTGGTGGCAGGCGGTCATCATCTCCATGACCACCGTGACCTCCGCAGGCCAGCTTGCCGCGCTTGACATTATGATCAACCCGGGACAATACGCCGCCATGCTGATCTCTCAGCTGACCGTCAACGTCCGTTATTCCTTCATGTCCATATCGCTCTCGCAAAAAGTCACCGAAAAATTCACGGGAATCAAGCGTTGGCTGCTCGGCTTTTTCATGACCGACGAGATCTTTGCCGTGGCTGCAGCCGAGGACGAGGTTGACCCCAAATTCTTCGCAGGCCTTTCGGTCATTCCCTACGTGGGCTGGGCGCTTGGTACGTTGCTGGGCGCACTGGTGGGCAACGTGCTGCCTGCCATGGTCATGAGCGCACTTTGCCTTGCCATTTACGGCATGTTCTTGGCCATTGTCGCACCTGTCGCGCGTAAATCGTGGGCGGTGTTGGCTGTCGTGGGCATCGCGGGGCTTTTGCATTGCATCTTTTATTTCGTGCCCGTGCTCAATACCATTTCCTCAGGTATTTCGATCTCAATCTGCGCCATCGCGGCAGCCGTGTTGGGTGCGCTTCTCTTCCCTGTCAAAGATGACGCCAAGGACGACGGCAAAGATGAGGAGGTGGCCAAGTGAAGGACTTCTGGATCTATCTGCTGATCTTGGCGGGATCGACTTATCTGATCCGCGCCATTCCCTTTGCAGCCTTGCGCAAAAAGATCAACAACCGCTTTGTCAAATCCTTTCTTTACTACATCCCCTACGCCGTGCTTTCGGCCATGACGCTGCCTGCCGCATTTTACGCCACGGGCAACATAATCTCGGGCGCGGTCGGTCTTGTAGTGGGCGGCGTTTTTGCCTACATGGGCAAGGGCTTGACGCTGGTAGCCGTCGTTTCCTGCGCTGCGGCTTTCTTGACCGAGTGCGTCATGATGCTGATCAAATAATCTCACCCAAACCACAATCACAGTCTGCAATAAAATCGGACATCACGTAGGGGCGACCTGCGGTCGCCCGCGGGCGTTCGCAGAACGCCCCTACGATAATTGTGTTTCAAAAAGTTCTTGCAATTTACATAATACCGTGATATAATAGAAGTTAATAGATTTTCACCAAGAAAGGCAATCTTATGGACTACCGTTTTTCCGATCACATCGCGGGTATGAAGCCCAGCGCGATTCGTGAGATTCTCAAAGCCCCCGCAGATGCAGAGACTATCTCGTTTGCAGCAGGCAACCCCTCTCCCGAATCCTTCCCCGTTTCCGAGCTGGCGCGCCTCTCCGCCGATATTTTTGAGCATCACTCTACCCAGGCTCTGCAGTACGGCGCGACCGACGGCTATCCCCCTCTGCGCGCAGCCGTGGCCAATTGGCAAAAGGAGCGATGGCAGATCGGTAAGACTGCGGACGAGGGATATGCCTTCAACGACACCACGCTGATCGTCAGCGGCGGCACACAGGGCATTGAGCTTGCCTGCCGCGTGCTTTGCAATCCCGGCGAGGCGGTGATTTGCGAGGATCCCTCCTTTATCGGCGCACTCAATGCGTTCCGCTCGGCGGGCATGCGCACGGTCGGCGTGCCCATGAACGACTGCGGCATTGACGTGGAGGCCTTGGAGCAGACCATCATTGCCAACCCCGACGCGCACCTGCTCTACGTCATCCCCACTTTCCAGAACCCCATGGGGCTTTCCTGGACGCTGGAGGTCAGAGAAAAGGTTTACGCGCTTGCAAAGAAATACGGCATTCTGATCTTGGAAGACAACCCCTACGGCGAGACCCGCTTTGCGGGAGAGGAGCTGCCCACGCTCAAGAGCATGGACACTGACGGCATCGTCATTTACTGCTCCACCTTCTCCAAGGTGCTCTCGGCAGGCATGAGAGTCGGTTTTGTGATAGCGCCCGAGCAGATCGCCTCCAAGATGGTGATCGTCAAGCAGACCGAAGACGTACACACCAATCTCTTTTTCCAGATGCTTTGCCACAGATACGTCACCGAGTGCGATCTTTACGCGCACATCGACCATATCAAGGACATCTACCGCCGCAAGTGCACGCTCATGCTTGGCTGCCTTGCCAAGGAATTGCCCGAGCAGATCTCCTACACCAAGCCCGAGGGCGGTCTCTTTATCTGGTGTACCCTTCCTGACGGCATTGACAGCATGGAGTTCGTTCGCGCGTGCAAGGCCAAAAAGCTGCTGGTGGTGCCCGGTGCGACCTTCAACTGCGATCAGGACGCTCCTTCAAACGGCTTCCGCATCAATTTCTCCACCCCCTCGGATCAGCAGATTATCGAGGGCTGCGCAAGACTCGGTGCGGTGGCAAGAGAGTTTCTTCAGTAATATTTGAATATTTGAAAGGATACATAGCGTGAAGGCTCACGCTATCCATCTGATCAGTTTGCCATTCACGCTTAAACCTCAACTGAAAATGGATTCTGATCCATTTCAGTTGAGCTTTCAATACGATTTGAGCCGCCAAAGGCGGCATGGAGGTTATCATGTTTCAGAATCAAAAGGTTTCTTATTCCGGCGTTCAGCCCAGCGGTAATCTGACCATTGGCAATTACCTTGGCGCGCTGCGTAATTTTTCCACATACTCCGAGGACTACAAGTGCCTTTACTGCGTGGTGGATCAACACGCCATCACGGTACGTCAGGTACCCGCAGATCTGCGTCGCCGCACCTACGAGACGCTCGCTCTTTACATGGCTTGCGGCCTTGATCCCGAAAAGGTCACGCTTTACGTGCAGTCGCACGTGCACGAGCACACCGAGCTTGCATGGATTCTCAACTGCTTTACCATGTTCGGTGAGCTTTCTCGCATGACGCAGTTCAAGGATAAGAGCGCAAAGCACGCTGATAACATCAACGCAGGCCTTTTCACCTACCCCGTGCTCATGGCGTCCGACATTCTGCTTTATCAGACCGACGTCGTGCCCGTAGGCATTGACCAGAAGCAGCACGTGGAGCTTTGCCGCGACATTGCCACCCGCTTCAACGCCCTCTATCCCGATACCTTTACCATTCCCGAGCCCATCGTTTCCAAGTCGGGCATGAAGATCATGTCCTTGGCCGAGCCCACCAAGAAGATGAGCAAGTCGGACGAGAACCCGAACGCGGTGGTTTACATTCTGGACGACAAGGATACCATCATCCGCAAGTTCAAGAGAGCCGTGACCGACTCGGAGACCGAGGTGCGTTTTGCTCCCGGCAAGGATGGCATCAATAACCTGATGTCCATCTACGCTTGCTTTACCGGCAAGACCATGGAAGAGATCGAGGCAGAGTTTGCAGGCAAGGGATACGGCGACTTCAAGCTGGCAGTCGGCGAGACCTGCGCAGACGCGCTTGCCCCCGTGCAGCAGAGATTTGCGCAGTACATGAGCGACAAGGCAGGACTTGAGGCGCAGATGAAGAAGGGCGCCGAGGAGGCCTCCTACATCGCACGCCGCACGCTCTCCAAGGTGGAAAAGAAGCTGGGCTTTGTTCAGCTCAGATAAGCAAATAAGGGGACCTTTGCTTCAAAGGTTCCCTTTTCGCGCCAATTTTAACGGATTTTGCACTTGCAACCGACAGTTGCAACCCCGGGTTGACAAATTGCAAGGCCGAATTGGTAGACTGTAACCGCAAAACACGGTATAATGAAGGCACAAAAACAAAAGCGAGGTACACAGTATGATTTTAGCTGACAAGATCATTACCCTGAGAAAAAAGAACGGTTGGTCGCAGGAAGAGCTTGCCGAAAAGGTTGGCGTTTCCCGCCAGGCCATTTCCAAATGGGAAAGCGCACAATCGGTGCCCGACCTTGATAAAATTTTGCGCATGAGCGAGATTTTCGGCGTGACCACAGACTTCCTTTTAAAGGATGAAATGGAGACCGAGGAATACACCGGCTCGACAGAGCACGACTCCCCCCTGCGCAGCGTTTCTATGGAAGAGGCCAACGCATATCTTGCATTCAAGCGCAGCGCCGCTGCCAAGATTGCGTTTGGCGTGCTGCTCTGCATCATCTCCCCCATTTGTCTGATCATCCTCGGCGGCCTTGCAAACGAAGGAATCATGACCGAAATCATCGCTTCCGCCATCGGTGTCTCGGTTTTGCTTGGCATTATCGCAGTTGCAGTCGGTACGTTTATCGCAACAGGTCTTGCAGGCAAGCCCTGGGAATTCATCGACCAGAAAAAGGGCTTTGAGCTTTCCTACGGCGTGGACGGCATGGTGCGCGAAAAGCGCGCAGCGTTTGCATCCAAATACACCGCTCTGACCGTGGCCGGCGTAGTGCTCTGCATCTTTTGCGCAGCCCCGCTGATCGTGACGAGCGCGCTGGAGATGGAGCTGCTCAGCGTCATTATGACCGGCGTGCTGCTGCTTCTTTGCGGTGCAGGCGTATTCTGCTTTGTGATCGGCGGCGTTCAGTACGACGCGTACGAGAACCTTTTGACGGGTGACCGCAGAATCGGCGTAAAAAAGAAAAAGCCCAAGACCGCAGAGGCCATGTTCTCCGAGGTATATTGGCTGGTCGTCACCGTCATCTACTTCATCTGGAGCTTTGCCACGGGCGATTGGCACATCTCCTGGCTGACGTGGGTGATCGGCAGCGCGGTATTCACCATCTTAAAGCTGATCTACAAGGCAAGATCCGGCAAGGACCTCGACCCCGACGACGAGGAATCATAAAAATTCAAAAGGAGGATCCGTACGGGATCCTCCTTCTTTGCCTTTATACAGATGCAAACGAAGCATTCTTCCGATATTGCAAGGGCGTCATACCAAAGTGCTTGACAAAATAAGCAATGAAGCGACTGCAGCTTGAAAAATTGTTGAATCGGCTGATTTCCTCTACAGAATAATATGTAGTGATAAGCATCTGTTGCGCGTTTCTCAAGCGTAAAGAAAGTATATACTGATACGGCGTTTGCCCCGTATACTTGGCAAACAGCTTAGTAAAGTGATATACGCTGTAGTTTTCGCGCTCGGCAAGTGTTCCTACGGAAATATTCTCTTGATAATGCTGTTGTAAATAGGCTACCGTGCGCTCAATCGGCAACGGCATACGCTGTGCTTCTCCCCACAATGCGTACCCCGCAACCGTGTGCAAAAACGCACCTAAAAGTGCAGAGACTTGCAGATCGTCTGCCGTTGTCTGGCTCAGCAATAACGGTGCAAGCTGATGATACAAGGTGTATATGGGCTCGGTCTGCTCTAAATGCATGTAAAAAATGCCCTCCGGGCAAAGCTTTCTGAAAAGCTCCCGACATCCGTATCCCTTGAAATGGATCCACAGAAACTGCCATACGGGCGTTTTGGTACAATAATAATGCGCTTCCATGCAATCCAGGATCAAAAGATCCTGCGCCCGCAGGGTGTAGGCTTGTCCGTTACAGCGCACAGATCCCTCTCCGAGCTGCGTCAGACAAACGAAAAACGTATCGTAGCCGCTCCGCTCCGTAAAAAAACGTTCGCCCTGAGCATTGATTCCCATGGACTCCACATAATGCGGCAGCCAGCTCTGCCCTGTTCCCATATAAGAATGAATACGCTCCGGTATACCGTCCGGGCGATGATTGAGATATTTCATAGCACCATCCATCACAATTTTCGTATATTTTTCAGAAGTTTCCCGCAAGAATATTCTATGCGTCAAGTCTTGCGTGTGATATAATAATACCATGGAATTCCAAATCAGTCAATCTTTTTTGCAAAACATCAGGCGTCACACATACGCAGAAAGGACAAATCATGAAGCATTCCCGAAAAAAGGCAAGTCCCCATTTTCGTTCATTCATCAGGATTCTGCTGACAAGCACGCTGGCACTTGCGCTACTGTGCTCCTGCACGCCGCAGGAAAAGCCGCCGCACACCAAACCCTCTGAATCCACACAAGGAGGTACGCAAAGCGTGACCGAATCCGTGACAACCGAACCCGTAACAACCGAGCTTGTTGAGCCCACCCCCGACAGCGAAAGCTTTACGTGGGCAAATCCGCTGAGCTATCAAAACAACAGCGGCGTGGATCACGTTCGTGACCCCTTTATCTTAAAGGTTGATAACGCTTGGTACATGACGGGCACACTCCCTCCCTACGGCATGGAAGAAAACCAGGCCGACCGTACCAAGGGGGTTCCGCTTTACAGATCCACCGACCTTTTGCATTGGGAGTTTATTGATTATATCGTCAAAACACCCGATCAGTCTGAAAACAAATGGTACAGCGAGCGCTTTTGGGCGCCCGAGCTGTTTGCACATAACGGGAAGTATTACGTCACCGTCAACTGCTGCGCTTTGGACGGCAGCAATCACGGCTTTTTGTTTGCCGTAGCTGACAGCATTGAAGGCCCCTACACCATTATGAATCCCAACGCACCGCTGGCACTTGGCAACGATGCCCATCTGTTTGCCGATGACGACGGACAGATTTACCTGTTTGCCTCGGGAATATGGATGGCAAAATTTGATCTTGAAAATCTGCACTTTTTGTCCTCTGCAAAGCAGATCATCTCTGCCATCCCCAATTCGGATGCATGGAATGCCGAACGCCCCAACGTTGGCTTTGAAGGGCCTTACGTACTCAAGCACGAGGGACGCTACTACTGCTTCTACTCCACCTGGGCAAGAGGATACGAGATCGGTGTTGCGGTTGCGGATGATATCAACGGCCCTTGGACCATGTACGAAAATCCCATGTACGGTGCCATGAGCCAAGAGCGCTGCGACTTCTACGGCGGCCGGTATCAAGACGGATACTACCTGCACCAGGACAAATACCGTGAATGCGGTCATAACTCGATCTTCCAAGGCCCGGACGGCGGTCTTTGGATCGCAGCACACGTCACAGGCGGTGGAGTTGTACAGGGCGTACAGATGACCATCGACAAGGTGATCTTTGATCAGGCTTACGGTCTGATCGCCATTGATCCTGCAGCCAATACGCCCATTCTCGGCCCTTCGTACGGAGAGCAGACCGTGAAGTATGATGCAGAGGACTCTGCGCCCCGAGCGCTCAAGGCACTTGACGTATGGGGTTACACCTCTGTTGGCAAAGCGTACGCGCTTCCCTCCTTTGTTGACGTTCTGATGGACAATGGATTCCGCACGAGCGCACAGGCCACGTGGGAAGAGCAGGTTGACACGTCCGTTTCCGGTGAGGCTGTGATCAATGGCACCGCTACGCTTGGCAATCAAACCTATCCCGTTTGTGCCTTTATTGAAGTCGCACCCACAGTTTATTCAAGCACTTGCGATTTTGAGGATCTTGAAGCAGGCACCACGGAGTTGGGCGGAACCTTCGGAAATACCTGGAGCGTGCTGTTCTCGCTTTACTCAGAGATCGGTCGCCCCGCAGCTACGGTCACCGAGAAGGACGGCAATCGCTTTTTGCGCAATACTGCCTATTTTGTTGCCGGCCTCAAGGGCGGTGCACTCACTGACAATTATACCCTTTCGCTGGATTGGCGACTGCTGAGCAGCGAAACGGTAGGCGGTCCCTCGGAGCGCCTTGGCGGTATTGCGGTACGCAGCGCTGATCGCAAGCTGGCGCATCACGACGAGGATACCAATCTCTTGGTTGGTGGCAGCGGTATCATGCTCTATCCCACCGAAAACGGTGTACGTATTGCGATCAAGCAATACCTACCCGAGGGGGACGGCTACAAGGTTGCCTCGCAATCCGTATTCTTTGATCTGGCGTTGGGGAACGAATTCAACACCTTCAGAATTGAAGACAACGGCGACAGGATCAATATTTTCGTCAACGATCAGCTGCTCTGCTATGCGGAGCTTGGCGACCAAGGCTCGTATCCGGCAAGTAACTACACGTATATGCGCACGGTCAAGCTGATGGATGCAAACGGTGCTCTGCTGCTCAACGTGACCGACGCATTGGTCACCGCCGACCGTGAGATCCATCTCATTGCACGCGGATGGACCTGCTTTGACGTGGATAATATTCGTATTACCAAAAATTGAAGCAATAAAAGTAAAAAAGGGAGAATTTTCGCAAATTCTCCCTTTCCTTATGATTTCTTTCCCTTTGGGGGCATCTTTTTCTTTTTTCTGACCGAGAAGCCGAATTCCCCGATCTTTTTGCCCAGCGCAAAATATTCGCCGTGCGCAAAAGCTGCAAGGTTTGCCTTGTCTAAGCGCAGCTTGCCGTGCTGATCGATCAGATCCTCCTCCACGTCCACAGCCACCACGTCGGCCAAGAACATATGATGCGAGCCAAGCTCGATGACGTCGGTCACGCGACATTCCAGTGCGAGCGGGCTCTGTGCCACCAACGGACATTTGACCTCACTTGCCTCTTGCTTTTCCAGGCCAAATTTCTTGAATTTATCCACCTTTGCACCCGTCAGCATGCCACAGCCGTCCAGCGCCTTGATCATATCCGCACTCGTCAGATTGATGACGAATTCCCCGCTTTCCCGGATCATAGAGTAGGAGTATCTGCCGGGGCGCACCGAAATATAGGTCTTGGGCGGTACTGTATTGATAATGCCCGTCCACGCCACCGCCAGCGCATTGGAATGCTCCATATCGCCGCAGGTCACAAGTGCAGGAGGAGCGGGCGCGAGCAGCGCGCCACCGCGCCATTTGATCTTTGACATAAATTTTTCCTCATTTTCTTACCTTTTTCTTGATTATATCACGCCACCGTCACGCTGTCAAGATAAAATACTCTTGACAAATTCTCCAATATTGTGTATAATTGATTATGTATGGAAATGTTTCAAATGTAACACGAATATATATGGGCGGAGAGATCTGCCGAAGAAAGGATGTATCATTATGCTCGTACGTAAAAAAACACCCAGAATCTATACCCCTGCCAAGGACGTCCGCGATCTGACGCACATCTTCAGATCCCACGGTGCAAAGATTGCATTCCGTTATTACAGAGGCAAGCAGCTGCTTGCCATGTCCTACCGCGAGTTTTCCGATCTGATCACCGAGCTTGCAGCAGGCTTTGACGCTATGGGCCTTGCCGGCAAGAGAGTTGCCATCATCGGTGAATCCTGCCCGCAGTGGATCGCAACCTATCTTGCAACCATCGCAGCAGGCGGTGTGGCTATCCCCATGGACAAGGAGGTTGCCGTTTCCGAGCTGGAGGGCTTTATGTCCTTTGCAGAGGCTGATGCCGTGGTTTACACCGCTTGCATGAACGAAAAGTTCAAGGAAACGGTTGAAACTCACCCCACCGTTCAGTACTTCATTCCCGTTCACACCGAAAAGCTTTCCTATCGCGACAACCCCAAGATCAAGGAATTTGACGACATCGTCGCCCTCGGTCAGCAGAATATTCACGATAACCACTACTCTCTCAAGACGCCCAAGGACCTGCACCGCATGGCAGTCATGCTGTTCACCTCGGGTACCACCGGCTCCTCCAAGTGCGTTATGCTTTGCGAGAACAACGTCATTGCTGCAGCCAACGCTGCTTGCTCTTGCGTTGACTTCTGCAAGGAGGACACCATCGTTTCCGTGCTGCCCATTCACCATACCTACGAGCTTTGCATTGACATTGCCGCTCTGATCTACGGTATGGAGGTTTGCATCAACGACTCGCTCAAGCACGTTATGCGTAACTTCGAGCAGTTCAAGCCCACGGGCCTGCCCCTCGTTCCCCTGTTTGTCAATACCATGGACAAGAGAATTTGGGAAACCGCACGCAAGAAGGGCAAGGACAAGGTGCTCAAGGGCGCGATCAAGGTTTCCGGCGCCGCAAGAAAGATGGGTATCGACATCGGTACCGGCCTTTTCAAGGACGTTACCGGCGCATTTGGCGGCAGACTTGTCAAGATCATTTCGGGCGGCGCACCGCTCAACACCTCTGTCGTTGCAGACTTTGACGCCTTCGGCATTCAGATCTGCGAGGGCTACGGCATTACCGAGTGCTCTCCCCTTGTTGCCGTAAACCCCTACTTTGCTCCCAAGCTCGGCTCGGTAGGTCCTGCCGTTGAGTGCTGCCGCGTTCGCATCGAGCCCGATCACATTGACGATCAGGGTCGCACCATCGGTGAGATCCAGGTCAAGGGCGACAACGTCATGCTCGGCTACTACAAGAACGAGGAAGAAACCAAGAAGGCATTCACCAGAGACGGCTGGTTCCGTACCGGTGACCTTGGCTACATGGACGAGGATAAGTACATCTTCATCACCGGCAGAAAGAAGTCGGTCATCGTTCTGGAGAACGGTAAGAACGTATTCCCCGAGGAAATTGAAGAATACCTTGAGAATATTGACACCATTGCAGAGTGCGTGGTGATCGGCAGACAGAGCGACGAGGGCATTAAGCTGACCGCTGTGATCTACCCCAACTTTGACAAGTTCGACAAGGACGCAACGCTGGAGCAGATTCAGGCAACCATTTCGGATCAGATCAAGGATCTCAACAAGAAGCTGGTTGCTTACAAGCAGATCCGCGTGATCGAGTTCCGCTCCACCGAGTTTGAAAAGACCACCTCCAGAAAGATCAAGAGACACCTGATCAAGTAATTGCAGAATGATAATAGAAAAGCCGCCGAAAGGCGGCTTTTCTTATATTTTGTCAATCTCTCTCGTAAACAAAAAACACAAAGACAATGCCAATGCCAAGCAGCACGCAGCTTACAAGCACCGCGTATGCGCCGATCAGCGAGACAAAGAAATTGCCAAGTGCAGCGCCCACGACAAACGCAGCAAGAGCGCTCCAGAGCAGCATGGTCTGCACGCCGTTCCCTTTCGCGTTGCCTATCGCGCACTCCATGCTGTGGTGCACCGCGCTGCGCAGGTTGCCAATGCACATGGTGGTGGCCACACGGATGCTGAGAAACGACGGGAAGCTCTCCAACTGCATGCCGCACACAAACGAGATCATGGCTGTGGCGATCAGATGGTCATAGTCCGCGACAAACGCCACCGCGACAAGGATCAGAATCTCCAAGATCAGCGTGCGCCACTTGTGCATAAAGGGCTTCCATCCCTTATGCATGCGCTCCAGCAAAAACGCGGTTGCCGTGCCGCCCATAAAGGCAAGGATGGGCCAAAGATACGAAAACGCCTTTAGAAAATCCCCGCTGACCAGATTGATACAGAACAGCAGAATATTACCCGTTTGCGCATAGGCAAATACGCCCTCGCAATACAGATAGGAATATGCATCCATACAGCCGCCCGACAAAGCAAGCAGTGCAAGCAAGATGACGGGGGCGACTTTTCTTTTGAAATCCTTCATGAAATTCACCAAAAATCAATAGTATTTTTCGATCAAAGGGTCTGCCAGGCATGCTGTCAGACCACGCTCGGCACACAAGGTCAGAATGGTATAACGGTCACGCACCGTATAAGCCTCGGTCAACATGCGGCGCATCAGCGCACGACTGACACCGATATCTCGAAAACGCACGGGGCATCCGAGCCCTGCCAGCAGCTCTCTTACAAAATCGGAAGACGGCAAGGTATCCGCCAGCGCCCACACCTTCCGGTACTCCCTGCAGGGCACCTTAGCCATGGACAGGTAGTGATAAAGCTCCAGCGAGATCATGGTGCCAAGCCCCACCTTGACGCCATGCATGGGGATAGGCAGGCCGCGACGTGCAAAATCCATTTCCAGGAAATGTGATTGGTGATGCTCGCTGCCGCTTGCAGGACGCGAATTGCCGCAAAGCGCCATGGAAAGTCCTGCGGTGATCAGCGCATCCATCAGTTTCTCTGCCGCCTCGGGTTGGTTTTTGGTCAAGCCGTCGTAGGCTTGCATGCAAGCCTCTCTTGCTCCCACCATCATATCAAACGCTTCTTGGTGCACCTCCTCGCCGTTGACAATATGCGAAAGCTGCCAGTCGGCAAGACAGGTAATTTTGCCCACAATATCGCCAAAGCCCGCCGCCGTCATAATGCGCGGCGCGGTGATGATGATCTCGGGATCGATCAGCACGTGCGCCGGGGGATTTACCGGATCGGTCACCTTAAAGCCACCGCGTATCAGCGCAGCACCCGCCGAGCAATAGCCGTCCATGCTGGCGGCCGTTGCCAGCACGCCGCTCGGAATGCCCGCGTGCGTTGCAACCGATTTGGCCATATCGTTGAGCGTTCCGCTGCCCACAGCCAGTACGTAATCCACCGCCTTGGCAGCCACCTGCGCCCTTGCGCACTTGTCCTCGGTGGGCAAAAGCTCGGCATCCATATACGGCACGTTGGCGACAAGGCACCCCGCAGCCTTGAGCTGTTCGCGAATTCCCTCGGCGTACGGCGCGGTGTTGACGTCGTACAAAATCGCCACGCGCTTCCCCGCTACCGCTGCAAGGAAGGGTGCAAAACCGTCTTTTTGCTTGTAACAAACCTGTATACTCATTCTTCTATCCTTTCAAATGGATCATCTACATCCTGCGTCGCACGCCACAGCGTCACGTTTGTATACTGCCCGCGCTCGGTGTCTCTGCCGGCCTCGGAAAAATAATACCTGCCATCGCCCAGCGCACACATACCGGTAGAGCCGTGCGGGAAGCGGTTCTGCCCTGCCACGTGCAAAAGCGAAATCTGCTCGCCATAGGCGTTGTGCTCCGAGGCTTCGGGCACGCGCATGCCGTCAATGACAAACATACTGTAATTTTCAAACTGCGGCTTTTTGCCCGGATACACCGCCACCAGCCAGTTTCCCGTATATGTGTCGTATTCTAAATTCTGCACGCCCCAGTTGGTGTTTCCGGTGTGCAGAAAATATTTGCCCAGACTGCGCGCGCCGTTTTGGTGCATGTCGTCCTGTCGCAGCGGCTGCGCCACCGTATTCCACCAATTTGCAGCGTCAAATTGCAAAATGACCTGGTAATCGTTGTCCGTGCGCGTCACGTCTCCGTACACGCCGTAGCAAATATTCAGCATTTGCTTGCCCTCCCGTTTGCCCCACACAGGCCCCCATGCCGTGCCATCAATACCGCTGCAGGCATACCTATGCGGGAAAATCCCGCCATTTTGCTCCACGCTGCCCTGATAATCCTCCACGACCTCGGGCAAATAAACCGCACGCATGATGCCGTCGCGCTCGGCGTCCATGCCGACGCGATCTATACGGTCCACGTCAAAAATCGCACAGTAAAAGGCGTTGTTGATCTGCTTGTCCGCCATATCCAGGTGCCGCAAAATCCCCTTGCCGATCGCGTCGTTCTTGTATTCCAAGGAGCCATACACGCGGCCGTCCGATTCGCACAGATCAATGCAGCCAAGATGGCCGATCAAGCCCTCCACGCTGCCGATCAAGTTGCCTTGCAGGTCGGTTTTGACCAGCTTGGTAGTAAAGGAACAGTACACGTACCCACGGTTCGTGTCCACCGCAATGCCCTGGCAATGGCATGCGCCGAAATAACCCGAAAAAATGCTGCTTGGCAGATGCATGTCGCGCTCCCCTTTCATGAATATATTTCTATTATACCGCGGGACGATGGGAAAGTCAAGGGAAAAGAGGGGCACCCGATGTATCGGATGCCCCAAAAGGGTTAAATGGTACCGCTGACTACCAACGTGCTCTCTCCGGGCGTGACGGTCACCGTGCCGTCAGGTGCGCGCACAAAGGTGGCGGCAGGCACCGTGATCACGCTGGTCACGGTGGCAAACTCGCCCGTGGCCGCATTATAAACGTAGCCCGTCCCCTCGGTCAGCACCACGCCGTCCAGCGTCACGGAGGAAATATCCAGCACGGGATCAAAGGTGTCACTCACCTGCAGATTGTCGGTCGCAACAGCCTCGGTATTGCCGAAGTTCTGAATGACAAAGGTGTAGGTGATGGTGCCGTTCTCGGTCACAGAGGTGGGCGAGAGCGCCTTGGTGATGCTCAGCATAGGCTGGTCCGCCGTGGTCACGGTAGCAGAATCGCTGATCGGCTCGGGCACGCCGTTACCCGAAACCGTGGCAGTGTTGGTAATCTGACCGTTCACGCCCAAAGGTGCCGCATCGGTCACCTCGGCAGCGTAAATCAGCACTGCGTTGCCGCCCGCAGGCACGGTCAGGTTGCCAAAGCTCAAGGGCTGCGTCTGCTCTATTGTGGGCGTGGGCTGCAGCACGCCGTTTGCATACAAAAGCACGCTGTCCGGCACGTACGCCAGCGGATACAGTACGGTATCGCCAAAGTCAAATGCGCCCAGATCATCGATCACAGAAAGGCCTGTCAGTGCAGTCGTGCCCGAATTGACAAGGGCGACGGCATACGTGACCGTATCCCCCGCCGTATAAGTGTCCGAAAGCGCGGTCTTGCTAAGACTCAGCGTTTCTAAGATCGTACCGGTCACGGTGTTGGAATCCACCGTGCGACCGTTATAGGAAAGTGTTGCTCTATTCGTAAAAATTGCCATGTCTTGTCTCCTTACTCGTGTTGGGCAAGGCCGCAAGGCAGCCTCACCCTATCGACAGTATATGAGAAAAACCGACGTCTGTTGCAAAGCAAAAGCCGCTCCGTAATAGAGCGGCTATCTGCTACGTAGATTTCTTTTTTCCAAACAACGGCTCGTCGTTGGCGCAAAGAATTGCACCGACAACCATCAGACCAAGGGCAATATAGTACGTGTAGGGTGGCCACTGCCCGAAAATCACCAGCGAGAGCAGCGTGCCGATAAACGGGGCTACGGCATAATACGCACTGGTTCTGGCTGCGCCAAGACGTCTTTGCGCGTATACGTAAAAGAAAATGCTCAATCCGTATGCCACAAATCCCACGCACAGCACGGCCAACACGCTCCAAAGCGTCCGGATCCGCTCCCCGATGCAAAGCCCAATGATGACCGAGCCCAGCCCCGAAAAGATGCCCTTGAGCAGCACGATCTGCAAAGGATCCTTGGACGACAGCTTTCTGGTGCAGTTATTCTCAAAGCCCCAGCACACGCAGGCCAGCAGAATAAAGAGCGAGCCAAACGAAAATTGCAGGCCGGAGAGATCCTCAAAGGAAAGCAGCGCACAGGAAAGCGTGACAAACAGAATCCCCAACCAAAGCCTCGGGCTGATTCCTTCTTTAAAGATCATGAGTGCAATGAGGGACGTTGCCACGATCTCAAAATTGTTGAGCAAGGACGCGTTTGCCGCAGTCGTGGCGTTCAGACCGATCAAAAGGCAGATCGGTGCGGCAATGTCCAAAGCAATCATGGCAAGCGTATAAGGCAGCTCGGACTTGGTCAGGCTTGCCTCGGATTTTTGCGTTTTGCGCGCCCTTCGAACAAGCGCAATGATCCCCATGCCAAGCCCCGCGCCAAGATACAGAAAGCCTGCCATCAGCGTAGGCGACATAAAATCAAGCAGCAGCTTGGACAAGGGAGAATTCAAGGCATACAGAGCCGCTGCCAGAATCGCTAAAAGGATGCCCGTTTTGGAAGAAGTTTTCATAAGTTAAAATACACGTCATGCCTCGCGGCTTGTGACAATGCTTGTTTTCGTTACCATATCGCCAAGCGTTTGATTGCTTGTCAGCAGCATAATCGCATCAATTGGATAGAGCACAAAAAAGAGATTGCGGAGGATCAATTTGGACGCAACGGGTGACGCATTGGTCTGAACGTCTACGATGCGCAGCCCCAACATGCGCTTTGCAATGCTCCGTCCCTTGAAGATCACGTCGCGCAGAACAAAGATCGTGGGGTAAGACAGGAGAAACAACAAAAACAATATCACGCCGACGGCATGCAAGCCATGCGTTTGGGAATATTCCCAAAAGAGCCATGCATACGTGGCACCAGGGATTCCCGAAAGAATCCAGTCAATAATCCAGGCAATGATTCTTTTGAATTTGAGCATGGCAACCTCCCAATGGAATATGTTATCAATACTCGTTTATTTTAACATATATCGCAATACAAGTCAAGTGGAAGGCATAAAACGGCGAGATTCTGAATCGGTAAGGGGCGCGCACCGAACAGGATTTAGAACCTATGCTTGCGCCAATACTTATCCAAACCATTTGGAAATCCTGCGCAAGCCGTAGCCGATTTGCTCCTGCGTCGCAAAGCGGCGAGGTTCTGAATCGGTGAGGGGCGACAAAAAAAGAGAAAGAGACCCAGCTGGGTCTCTTTCTCTTTTTTGGCGCACCGAACAGGATTCGAACCTGCGGCACCAAGCGTCGGAGGCTTGTGCTCTATCCAGCTGAGCTACCGGTGCGTACCGTGTCATTATATCACATTTACGTCCTTTTTGCAACCCCTCGCGCGCAAAAATCCATCGTCAAATTCCCGCAAAAATTCCCGATATCCTGAATAAAAGCAGCCTTGTTGCGACATACTCAAAAAAGAAAAAACTTTTTGGAGAATTTTTCATTTTGGTATTGACAAATGCAAACCTTTCTGTTATAATAACCGATGTTGAAAATATTGCGGCATCGCCAAGCGGTAAGGCAACGGACTCTGACTCCGTCATTCCCTAGGTTCGAATCCTAGTGCCGCAGCCAACCAAAAGAACACCCAAGGGGTGTCCTTTTTGCGTTGGCTGGGGCACTGGCAGATTCTCACCTAGTTCTTTGCGCACTCCGT
>JAZNYL010000002.1:0-33510 GCA_045594445.1 Eubacteriales bacterium | reverse complement strand
ACGCTGATCGACCAGCCCGAGGCCGCAGAACCCCCTGCCCCCGCCGAGGAGGAGGCTGCCCCTCAAGCGGAACCCGCCGATGAGCAAATTCCAGACGGCCAAGCGGAAGAATAATTCAATGCAAAAGGCGTCCGTGCCAATGGCACGGACTCTAATTTTTTGAGTATGATCAGACAAGACCCTGCGCGAGCATTGCATCCGCAACCTTTTCAAAGCCTGCGATATTTGCACCTGCGACCAGGTCGCCCTCCATGCCGTACTTCTTGGCAGCGGCAACCGAGTTATTGAAGATATCGGACATGATCTGATGCAGCTTTGCGTCAACCTCTTCTGCGGTCCAGGAGTAGCGCATGGAGTTCTGGCTCATTTCCAAGCCGGATACTGCAACGCCGCCTGCGTTCACTGCCTTGGAGGGAGCAACGACCACACCGTTTGCCTTGAGGTATTCAAACGCTTCAGCCGTGGTGGGCATGTTGGAAACCTCTACGTAATACTTGACGCCGTTTGCAACGATGTCCTTTGCGTTGTCCAGATTGACCTCGTTTTGTGTCGCGCAAGGCATGACAACGTCAACCTTCTGCTCCCAAGGACGCTTGCCGGCAAAGAACTGCACGCCAAACTTATCTGCGTAATCCTGTACCTTATCACGGCCGGATGCACGCATTTCCAGCATATAGTCGATCTTTTCATCGGTACAAATACCGTCGGGATCGTATACGTAACCGTCGGGACCCGAAATGGTCACGACCTTACCGCCAAGCTCGGTCACTTTCTTGACAGTGCCCCAAGCTACGTTACCAAAGCCGGAAACTGCAAAGGTCTTGCCCTTGATGTCCTGGCCAAGGTAGTTGAGCATTTCAACGGTGTAGTAAACCGCGCCAAAGCCGGTTGCCTCGGGACGGATCAGCGAGCCGCCGTATGCGCGACCCTTACCGGTCAGAACGCCCTCGTAGCGGTTGACCAGTCTCTTATACTGACCGTACATGTAACCAACCTCGCGCGCGCCAACGCCGATGTCACCTGCGGGAACGTCGGTATCGGGGCCGATGTGACGGAACAGCTCGGTCATAAAGCTCTGGCAGAATGCCATGATCTCGCGGTCGCTCTTACCTCTGGGGTCAAAGTCGGAGCCGCCCTTGCCGCCACCCATGGGAAGGCCGGTCAGAGAATTCTTGAAGGTCTGCTCAAAGCCAAGGAACTTAATGATAGAAAGGTTTACGGAAGGATGGAAACGCAGGCCGCCCTTGTAAGGACCGATTGCGCCGTTGAACTGGACGCGGTAGCCGGTGTTGACCTGTGCCTGGCCCTTGTCGTCTACCCACGGTACGCGGAACATGATCACGCGCTCCGGAATGGTCATGCGCTCAAGCAGGGCTTCCTTGCGGTACTTTGCTTCGTTTGCCTCAACCACGGGACGCAGCGAGTCAAGCACTTCCTTAACCGTCTGGTGGAACTCGGGCTCGCCGGGGTTCTGGGCTACTACTTTGTCAATAATTTCATCTACGTAAGACATAATGGTATCTCCTTTTTCGGATAGGTTTTGACAAAAATCAATATGGGAACATTATACACCCATGCAACACAGATTGCAATAGGTTTTTGCAACTTTTTTTATTTTTCTTGCAGATTTTTATGAATTTTTCGAGTTTATCGTGTCATCGATGGACTTTGCGGCAAGTTTTCCCGCTCCCATTGCAAGAATGACGGTTGCAGCGCCGGTCACGGCGTCGCCGCCTGCCCACACGGAGTCAAGCGACGTGTGCCCCGTTTGCTCCTCGGTGACAATGCAGCCGCGCTTGTTAGTTTCAAGGCCCTTTGTGCTTGAGGTCAAAAGAGGATTTGGCGTGGTACCAATGGCCATGATCACGCAATCCACGTCCAAAAAATACTCCGATCCGGGAATGACCACGGGTCTGCGGCGGCCTCTCTCGTCCGGCTCGCCAAGCTCCATGCGCACGCAAGTCATGCCGCGCACAAAGCCGTTGTAGGGATCACGCGCGTTGTCGGGATTCTTGTAGCCGTGAATTTCGGTAGGTGCTTGCAACAGCAAGAATTCCACGCCCTCCTCCATAGCGTGCTCGACCTCCTCGCGACGCGCGGGCAGCTCATCCATAGAGCGACGGTACACGATATATACCTTCTCAGCCCCCAAACGCAAAGCGGTACGCGCGGCATCCATGGCCACGTTGCCGCCGCCTACTACCGCCACGCGACGCGCGCGCAAAATCGGCGTGGTGCTGTCAGGTCTGTAAGCCTTCATCAGATTGCTTCTGGTCAGATATTCGTTGGCCGAATACACGCCCTTGAGCGACTCCCCGGGAATGCCCATGAACGCAGGCAAGCCTGCACCCGAGCCGATAAAGACAGCCTCGTAGCCTTCCTCTTCCAAAAGCTCGGAGATCTCCACCATTCTGCCAACCACCACGTTGGTCTGAAAATCCACACCGAGCGCCTTGAGCGTTTCCACTTCCTTTTGCACAATGGCCTTGGGAAGACGGAATTCGGGAATGCCGTACATCAGCACGCCGCCCGCTACGTGCAGAGCCTCGAATACGGTGACCTCATAGCCCTTTTTGGCAAGATCGCCCGCGCAGGAAAGGCCTGCAGGGCCGGAACCTACCACGGCCACGCGATGTCCGTTGGACGCGGGGCGCACGGTCTCCTTCTGATTGTAAGTATTATGCCAATCGGCCACAAAGCGTTCCAAGCGGCCAATGCCCACGGGCTCCCCCTTGATGCCGCGCACGCACTTGGCCTCGCATTGCGTCTCCTGCGGACAAACGCGTCCGCAAACGGCAGGCAGAGAGGATTGACGCGTGATGACCTCGTACGCGCCCTCAAAGTCGCCTTCCTTGACCTTGGCGATAAATTCGGGGATGGCAATGTTCACGGGACAACCGCCAACGCAAGGCATATTCTTGCAGCCAAGGCATCTGGCAGCCTCGGCAAGCGCGGTTTGTTCGTCGTAGCCCAGCGTGACCTCGTCGAAATTGCGTGCGCGCAGCACGGGATCCTGCATGGGCATGGGATTTTTGACGGGAGAGGTATTATACTTTGCCATTACTCTACCTCCTTTGCAAGCAGATTGCAAGACGCTTCGCGCGCGTGCGCCTCGAAATCGCGGTACATGGTGCTGCGCGACATAGCCTCGTCAAAATCCACGGCGTAGCCGTCAAACTCAGGGCCGTCCACGCAAGCAAATTGCGTCTTGCCACCCACGGTCAGTCGGCAACCGCCGCACATGCCCGTGCCGTCGATCATAATGGGGTTCATGGAAACCACCACGGGAATCTCGTAGGGCTTGACGGTCGCCACCACGAATTTCATCATGATCAAAGGTCCGATGGTGATCACGCGGTCATAGCGCGCGCCGCCCTCTAACGCCACTTGCAGGGGTGCAGTGACAGTTCCCTTTTGGCCGTACGAGCCGTCGTCGGTCATAACGGTCAGCATGTCGGACGCTGCAGCAAATTCTTCCTCTAAAATAACCAGATCCTTGTTTCTGAAGCCGATAATGGCGTGCACGCGGCAGCCTGCCTCGTGCAAAGCCTGTACCACGGGCAAAGCGATCGCGCAGCCAACGCCGCCGCCGACAACGCAGACCTCCCGATACCCCTCGATCTCGGTCGCCTTGCCAAGAGGGCCGACGAAATCGGCAATATCTTCGCCCTCTTTCTTGGTCGCAAGCAGGTCGGTGGTCGCACCCACGGTCTGGAAAATGATGCGTACCGTGCCCGCAGCGCGGTCATAGCCCGCAACGGTCAGCGGAATTCTCTCTCCTTCCGAATCCACGCGCAAAATGATAAACTGCCCCGCCTTGGCACGCTTGGCCACGGCAGGCGCAAGAATATCCATCTGCACCACGGTGGGATTCAGTTGTTTTCTTGATACGATTTTATACATATTCATGCCTTTCAGTGATATATCCGGTGCATAGCACAAACTATCTCATAATAATTTTATCACAACTGCGCTACTGTGTCAATTGATTTGCAAAAAATGCTTTTCTTGTATATTGTAGCGGGCGATTACTGATCGCCCCTACAGAAAATACGCTACCCCAAAACGGTTGAGCGGGAGCTGTTTGAGCGCAAGAAAAAATGGCACAGTGCAAGTGCGTACATGGAACAACGCTGCAATGTGTCTTTCACCAATAAACAAGTTTCCCCGCGGCGGGCGAGCGGGAGGTGTTTGGGCGTAAGAAAAAACTACGCAGGACCAGTGCGCACATAGGAGCAACGCAGTTATATAGTTTCCCCATAAGTACCAAGTCCCCCGAAACGGTTGAGCGGGCGATCACTGATCGCCCCTACAGAAAACACGCTCACCGCAGCGGTTGAGCGGGAGGCGTTTGGGCGTAAGAAAAAACTACACTGTGCATATGTGTACATGGAACAACGCTGCAATGTGTCTTTCACCAATAAACAAGTTTCCCCGCGGCGGGCGAGCGGGAGGCGTTTGGGCGTAAGAAAAAACTGCGCAGGACGAGACGCACCGGAGAAAGCAAAGCGAAGGCGATCTTACGATCGTCGAGCTGCTTTCGAGGAGCAACAAAGTCATGCACAGTTTTTTCAAGCCAAAACGACTCCCGCCGAGCCGTGTGACCCACGTTTTTGAACCCTGCCGTCCAGGGCGGTGCCCTCTACCGCTGCTTTACTGCTCCCAACGTCCGCATCAAGCACGGGACAAGTCAACCGTAAACTTGCACGGGAGGTCTGCAAACCACTTTGGTTCAGGCTCCTTTAATCATCTTGTAGGTCCCAATCATGGCGTCATCACGCACACGGCAGGATGAAAATCATTTTTTGAATTACTGCTGATCAAGGTCGATCTCTTCAGAGAACATGTCGTCGAAAATATCGGCGATCTTGTCAAACTCAGCATCGTCGTCGATGGTGACCAGCATATCCTCACCGTCCTCGTCGGTCTCGGTCTTGAGGATGACGTACTCGTAAAAGCCCTGCTCTTCACCCTGCTGATCTGCGGGGATCATTGCATGATAAGTAACACCTTCCACCTCAACGGTGCCGATCAGCTCAAATTCGATCTCATTGCCGTCCTCGTCGGTCAGCGTGAAAAATTCTCTCTCGTTTTCCATTTTATACCTCTTTGTATTCCATATTTCAATGTGTTCGGACGTTTTCGTCCTCTGCTATTATTGTACCTTATTTTGGTCCGTTTGTCAATGCCTTTATGCAAAATCCAGAATCTCGGAAAGGATTGCGTTGGATACCAAAAATCCCGCGGTGGTAAAGCGGCAATTTTGCTCGCTGTCCAGCACAAAGCCATTCCGGATATAGGGGGTAAGTCGCGCTCCGTAGACCGCATCAAACTCCATGCCAAAGCGTGTGGCAAAGGTGCACTTGTCAATGCCCTTTTCCAGCCGCAAGCCAAGCATGACGTACTCGGTCATTTGCTCGGAAGGGCTGACGGGCTGGTTTTCCTCAAAATCTTCCCTTGTATCAAGATATGCACCAAAATCGCGCGATATGCCAAATCTTCTGCCGCCAAAGCAGGAATACGCCGCTACGCCAAAGCCGAGATACTCGTCACATTCCCAGTATTTCAAATTGTGGCGCGATTCATACCCCGCGCGCGCAAAATTACTGATTTCGTAGCGCATAAGACCGTGCGCAGTCAAGGACGCCACGGTGTCCTCGTACATAGCCGCCACCTCGTCGTCATCCGGCAGATTCAGCGTTTCTCTCTTTTTGTAAAAGGGCGTTCCTTCTTCAATCTTGAGTCCGTATGCGGAAATATGCTCCACACCAATCTCGCAAAGTGCCCCCACCGACTCGGCCAAGCTCTGCCGCGTCTGATCCGGAATGCCGTACATCAAATCCGCGCTGATGTTCTCAAAGCCCGCAGCGCGTGCCAATTCCACAGTCGTGCGAAAATCCGCCACCGTGTGCGCGCGGCCCAGCAAGCGTAGCTCGCTCTCATGCATGCTCTGCGCGCCGATGCTCAAGCGATTAAAGCCTGCCTTGCGCATAGCGGCAAAATATTCTGCATTCGCCGTGGCGGGATTGCACTCCGCCGTGATCTCTGCGTCGTTGGACACGCAAAACAGTTGCTTGACGCTGTCAAGTAACGAGCAAAGCAGCTCTGATGGCAGAGCCGTAGGCGTGCCGCCGCCGAAATAGACCGTGTCCACCTCGTAATCGGCAGCAAGCGGTGCGTACCTCTCCATCTGCGCGCGCATGGCGTCGCAGTAGGCTTGCTTGGTATTTCTTGATTGGTTGGGAAAGGAGCAAAAGTCACAGTAGTGACATTTGCTCCCGCAAAACGGAATATGCAGATAAATTCCCAGTTTTTTCATGTTAGTCGTCGTCACCCAGCTTGAGTACGGCCATGAACGCCTCGGGCGAGATCTGAACCGATCCCAGCTGACGCATTCTCTTCTTGCCTTCCTTCTGCTTTTCCAAGAGCTTCTTCTTTCTGGTGATGTCACCGCCGTAGCACTTGGCAAGCACGTCCTTGCGCATTGCCTTGACCGTCTCACGTGCAATGATCTTGGAGCCGATGGCTGCCTGGATCGGAATCTCAAACAGCTGGCGCGGAATATTCTCCTTGAGTCTTTCCGCGATCTTACGCGCTCTGGGGTATGCCTTTTCCTCGTGTACAATAAAGGAAAGCGCGTCCACCTGCTCGCCGTTGAGCAGGAAATCCAGCTTGCAGAGCTTGGAGGGGACGTAGCCCGCAAGCTCGTAGTCCAAGGACGCGTAGCCGCGCGAGCGCGACTTGAGCGCATCAAAGAAATCGTAGATGATCTCGTTGAGCGGCAGCTCGTAATGCAGCTCGACTCTGTCCTGGTCGACGTATTTCATATCAATAAACGTGCCTCGTCTGTCCTGGCACAGATCCATCAAATTGCCCACGTATTCGGTAGGCGTCATGATGTTGGCCTTGACGATGGGCTCGCGCGCCTCGGCGATCTCGTCGGGAGACGGATAGTTGGAGGGGTTATCAATGCGTACCTTTCTGCCGTCCTTGAGCGTCAGCTCATAGATAACGCTGGGCGCTGTGGTGATCAGATCGAGATTGAATTCTCTTTCCAGTCTCTCCTCGATAATTTCCATGTGCAAAAGCCCCAGGAAGCCGCAACGGAAGCCAAAGCCCAGCGCGATCGAGGTCTCGGGCTCAAATTCCAGAGCCGCGTCGTTGAGTCGCAGCTTTTCCAAGGACTCGCGCAGATCCTGGTAGCGCGCGCCGTCCGCGGGATAAATGCCCGCAAACACCATGGGCTGCGCTGCTTTAAAGCCGGGCAGCGGCTCGGATGCGGGATTGTCTGCCAAAGTGACGGTATCGCCCACGCGGGTGTCACCCACCGACTTGATCGACGCAGTCAAATAACCGACCTCGCCTGCCGAAAGTCTTTCGCATTTTCTAAGGCCGAAGGGCTCCATGGTGCCGACCTCGACCACCTCAAACTCCTTGCCGTTGCTCATCATACGGATGCGGTCGCCTGCCGAGATGCTGCCGTCCTTGATACGCAGATTGACCACGACGCCAAGATAGCTGTCGTAATACGAGTCAAAGATCAACGCCTTGAGCGGTGCGCTTTCGTCACCCTCGGGCGCGGGGATCTGCTCGGCAATGGCTTCAAGCACCTGCTCGATATTGAGTCCGGTCTTGGCCGAAACCGCAGGACAGCCCTCGGCGGGAATGCCGATGATATCCTCGATCTCCTCCACGCAGCGGTCAATATTGGCGCAGGGCAGGTCGATCTTGTTGATGACGGGCACGATCTCAAGCCCCGCATCCACGGCAAGATACGCGTTTGCCAGCGTCTGCGCTTCAATGCCCTGCGTAGCGTCCACGATCAGTAAAGCGCCCTCGCAAGCGTTGAGCGAGCGCGAAACCTCGTAGTTGAAGTCCACGTGGCCGGGGGTGTCGATCAGATTATAAATATACTTTTCCCCATCGGGCGCGTCGTATTCCAGCTTGACGGCACGTGCCTTGATGGTGATACCGCGCTCGCGCTCCAGGTCCATATTATCCAGCAGCTGCTCTTCCATCTCTCTTTTAGAGACGGTGCTGGTCGCTTCCAAAAGTCGGTCGGCCAACGTGCTCTTGCCATGGTCAATATGTGCGATGATGGAGAAATTTCGGATTTTTTGCATTCTCTCGTTGTTTGCCATATACTTCCTCATTACAAATGTATCAAAAATATCAATAATCATCTTATTATACCCGATTTTTGCGTTTTTCACAAGAGTATTTTGTAAATTTCTTGCACAGTGCACAATTTTTCTTTGCGCCCAACAAAACACAGCAATTATTTTCCGATAAACGCCTAATAATGTCTTGTTTATGTGCATCTTTTGTCTTATAATACAATTAAACAGATATTTTTCTTGTAGCAAAGGAGAAACATTATGGCTAAGAAAAATGCAGTAGTAATCGGATTTGGCGGTATGGGTGGCTGGCATTGCCACTTCCAGAGAAGCAACGACGTAGTCAATCTCAAGGGCGTTTACGACATCAAGCCCGAGAGAAACAAGGCTGCCGAGGAGATGGGCATTTATGCATATCCCTCCTTTGAAGCAGTGCTGGCTGACCCTGAGGTTGACTTCCTGGTCATCGCAGTTCCCAACGATATGCACAAGCCTTTGGCAATTGCAGCCATGGCGGCAGGCAAGCACGTCATTTCGGAAAAGCCTGTTACGCTGTCCTCTGCAGACCTGCAGGAGATGATTGATGCATCCAATAAATACGACAGACGCTTCACCGTACACCAGAACCGCCGTTGGGATGGCGAATTTCTGGTCATGCGTGAGGTTTACCACAGTGGCGATCTTGGCCGCGTATATTCCATGGAATCCCGCGTGCACGGCTCGCGCGGCATCCCCGGTGACTGGAGAGGACAGAAGGAGCACGGCGGCGGCATGATGCTGGACTGGGGCGTGCACCTGATTGACCAGATCGTCAATATCGTGGACGACCGCAAGCTGCTAAGCGTTTGGTGCAAGTGCGACCACATCACCAACGACGAGGTGGACGACGGCTTTAAGATGGATATGTTCTACGAGGGTGATCTCACCTGCCACGTTGAGGTTGGCACCTCCAACTTTATCAGTATGCCCCGTTTCTATATGTCGGGCAACAACGGCTCTGCTATGATCCCCGACTGGCTGCAGCCCTGCCGCATCGTGTATTGCCACGACTGGTCGGTCAAGGACGCAAAGCCGATCCAGACCGCGGCCGGCCTGACCAAGACCATGGCCCCCCGCGACGAAAAGTCGATTACCGAAAAGTCCATTCCTCAGCCCGCGGCTGACGTGCACGACTTCTACCGCAATTTCGTCAAGGCAATTGACGGCGAGGAGCAGCAGATCGTCACCCACGAGCAGATGATGTTCGTTATGAAGATCATGGAAGCAGCGTTTGAGTCCGACAGACTCGGCGTACCGGTTGAGATCAAGTAATTTCATCAAGCACCTGCCCAAGGGCAGGTGCTTTTTCTCTGTGTAGCGACAGAATTCCTGCACACTTCCCTGCTTTCGACATAGAATGATATTGAGAAGCGCGATGCTTCATCATTTTTCTCGGAGGTTTACTATGAACAACTGTCTGTGCAATCTGTTTGAGGATAACTGGGTATGGCTGATCATTCTGGCCATCATTCTGATCTACTGCTGCAACGGCGGCGGTTGCGGTGGCTGCGGCGGCTGCAGATAAATGAAAGCAAAGGGGCTGAGAAATCTCAGCCCCTTTTGCTAATGCAGAATGCAGAATTGTGGTAGAAAAGCCGCTCAAATGAGCGGCTTTTCTGCATTTCATTGTATGTTGTGCCTTGTGCCTTGTGCATTTCTCTCTCTGCGCTCTTCAATCAATTCTGCATTCTGCATTCTGCATTCTGCATTGTGCGCTTGCGCACTCTTATTCCAGCTTCAAGCTGTCGCAATTGAGGAACGCGTGTGCGCCGAGCAGCGAATCGGTGGGAATGACGCGCGAAGCACCACAATCCTTGCAGGAGATCAGAATGCCTCCGTCCAATACCTGCGCCTCGTATCTGCCCTCCTCTTCCCCGGGCAGAATGCCGTCGGGCAACGGCTCCTTGGGCGGACACTTGCAATAGATCTTGCCCTCGGCATCCAGATCGTTGATGACGAACATGATAATATCAAAGATCTGCGGGTCGGTCAGCGTTTCCTCACCGTCACCCTGCAGGGTGCTAAGATCCTCAATGCCGTTCTCAGCCAGCATATCCAAAAGCTCCAGCTCGGTTCTTGCCAGCTCGGCCTTTACCTGATTGGTCTCGCCGATGCAGCAGATGTTGATATCCGAATACGGACATTGCAAGGAAAACAGATCCTTGCCGAAAAAGACCGACTTGTTGAGCAAAAAGCTGTGCGGCGAGGGACAGAACATGCAAGGCACGCTGAGTCTGATCTGATCGTCCTTGTTATACACAATCTTCATCTCGCTCTGTCCGCAGGTGCATTTGAGCTTGATCATTTCCGCGCTGAGCGCAAACACGCCCACCGCACTCATCACGCCTGCCCCGCAAGACGGGCAGCGATAGGCAACGGTTGTTTCTTTGGGATTGATAATCATGTCGTTTCCCCTTCCGGAAATTCATTCTTTCCTTGGTTATTGTATGCGTCAAACGGACAAAATGGCACGGACGCATCCATGCCACTTTGCTTTTATTCTTTAGATATTGATATACTTGTAAGCCTTTTCGTTGTAGGTCAGCTCAAGGCCGTTTGCCTCGTACCACTCGGTCAGAGCGTTGGAGGTTGCACCCATGAGTGCGTTGTAGAACCAAACCTGGTCACCCTCGCCCTCGTAAACCATAACCGCATAATAAGTGGTCTTGGTCTCCTCAGTCTTGCCGTCCTTGGTGGAAACGGTGGTCTTGACAACCTCGGTCACCTCGGAAACGTCACCGGGCTTTGCGTTCTCCAGCCAGGAGTCAACACCCTCGATGGACTGATCGTCCTTGAGCGTGTTCAGAACGTAGTTCTCTACTGCGTTGTAGGTATTTACGGTAACTTCCTCGTGGAGGTCGTTCAGAACGTCAACCAGAGCATCCAGATCCTTGGTCTCCTTCTCGTTCAGAGCTGCCAGGAACTTCTCAGCATCTTCCTTGGTGGTGAACAGCGCGTAACCGAACTTCTCGGTCTCGGTGGTGTCACGGTAAGCTTCCTTTTCCAGCATATAAACGGTAACGGTGTAGGTGGTTACCTTGATCTTTTCGGTTACGGGAGCGGAGCCGGTGCCGGTGGTGCTTTCGGTGCTGCCGGTGGGCACGACCTCTTCCTTTTCGGAGGACTGCTCAAAGTAGGTCTTCTCGCCCTGCTTTGCAGCTTCCTGAGCCTTTTCGTCTTCCTTAGCGTCCTCGCCGGGCGTGTAGCCGAAGATCCACTTGCTCAGATCGGTAGCGGTTGCGGGATACTTGTATTCCTTAGCCAGAGTTGCATCAAACTTGATGTTCTGGAATGCCTCGGTCCAGGTTTCGTTGAACTTCTCAATCAGAGCTGCTTCAGCCTTAGCCTCGTCGTTCTCGTTTTCCTCAAGAACGGTTGCCCAGTTCTTGTCGCGGTAAGCCTTCAGCTCGCTTTCCTTGAGCAGTTCCAGAACTGCTGCCTTGTATGCATCCTTATTCTCGGTTGCCGCCAGAGCCTTTGCCTGCTCCAGAATCTCAGCCTTCTTTGCCTCGAATTCAGCGTCGGTCAGACCCTTGTTGTTTACGGAGAAGCTGTATGCATAGTAATCTGCCATCAGGAATGCAGAGGGGTTATCCTCTACGTACTGCTCGATCGAAGCGAAATCCTTTTCGCCGCGGAGCTCTTCCTGCATATTGTCAGCCAGCTTTTCCTCAACCTTTGCAGCCAGAGTGGAAAGCTTCATGCATTCAATGACGTCCTTCTCGTTGACACCGGTGCCGTAGGATGCAGCCAGGTATGCGGAGAAAGAATTGTAGTATGCTGCACCCAACTGCGCGTACAGCTCCTTGGTGCTCTCGTAGTTCTCCTTGAGATGCTCAAGAGAGTGCTCGATTTCCTCAATCTCTTCCTCGGTCAGCTCAATGCCAAGCTCATCTGCATATTCGCAGTAGGTCAGCATACGAGTAACGTAGTCCTCGGTCAGGCTCATGTAGTAATCGAATACAGTTACCTTCTCTGCGCCTTCAGCGCCACCTTCCATGTACTGGTCCTTGAAGGACTTGGTACCGTCAATGCCCATCAGATCCAGAGCACTGCCGTAATTGCCGGTGCTGCCGAAGTAGGACTGATACAGCTGGTTATAGTACTCATAGTAGCTGTTGAACTGGGTCATGAAGAAATAATTCATCATGGTACCGGTTACCTTGTAGTTCTCGGTCTTGACCACAGTCTGAGAGCGAGCAAACCAACCGCCTTCATTGATCATGCTGATGCAACCGATCAGCAGTGCTGCTACGACAAGAATTGCCGCAACGCTTACAAAGATACCGGCGCCCGATACCTTGTTTTTCTTGGCTACGGGCTTGGTGACGTTAGTCGAACCGGCCATAGCTCTTTCAATTCTGCTTCTGTTTCCTTTTCCCATGTCAGGGTTCACCTCTATGTTGTATTTTTTGATTATGTTACAGGCAGGAGCGGCATGTCCGAAAAACGGACATAACTACCCCTATCCAAACAGTCACGCAATATTATAGCGCATTTATGGTATGCAAATATAATCGATTTGTAAACAAATACTTAATTTTTCTGTTTTTTCGCTGTTTTCTGCCAAAAGTTTCCTCAAACGTGCATAATGACCGGCAAAATCATGGGTCTGCGCTTGGTACGCGAGTAAATGAATTTGCCAAGATCATCCTTGACGCGGTTCTTGATGGCGTAGAAATCCGCATCCCTGCCTGACAGGCTCTTATCCATAGCCTGAGCGGCAACCTCGCGCATCTGATCCATCAGATCCTCGGATTCGCGCACGTACACAAAGCCGCGGGATACGATGTCAGGCCCCGAGAGCACGTAGCGCGCGTGCAGATCCACCGTGGCAACCACCACGATCAATCCGTCCTGCGACAGATGCTTACGGTCGCGCAAAACGATATTGCCCACGTCGCCCACGCCCGAGCCGTCCACCAGCACCTTACCGGAGGGGACGGTCTCCGCGAATTTCGCGCTGTTTGCCGTCAGCTCCAGCACCTTGCCGATATCCGAAATGAAAATATGATCGGCAGGTATTCCCATGCTGCGCGCCAGCTCGCCGTTGGCAGCCAGATGCTTGTATTCGCCGTGAACAGGCATATAATAGGTAGGCTTGGTCAAAGCCTGCATCAGCTTGATCTCCTCCTGGCACGCGTGTCCGGAAACGTGCACCTCGGCCACCGAGTCGTGCAGCACCTTGACGCCCATCTTGGAGATCTCGTTGACGATGCGGTTGATCAGATTTTCGTTGCCCGGAATCGCGCTTGCGGACAGTACGACCAGGTCCTGCGGGCCAAGCGTGACCTGATTGTGCTCACCAAACGCCATGCGGTACAGAGCCGACATAGGCTCACCCTGGCTGCCCGTGGTCACAAGCGTCAGCTCCTCGGGCTTATAGCGCTTGATATCTGCAAGATCCACGATCACGCCGTCCGGCACGTTCATATATCCCAGTTCTCTTGCAGCGCTGACGATATTGAGCATGCTGCGTCCCGTAATGGCCACGCGTCTGCCGTGACGAACGCTGGTATCAATGATCTGCTGCACACGGTGCACGTTGGACGAGAAGGTGGCTATGACGATTCTCTTGTTCTGATTGACCGAGAAAATATACTCCAGCGACTCGCCCACCTTTTTCTCGGAAGGCGTATAACCGGGGCGCTCTGCGTTGGTGGACTCGCACAAGAGCAGCAGCACGCCCTCCTTGCCAAGCTCACCAAGGCGCGTCAGATTCATGATCTCGCCCTCAATGGGAGTCAGGTCCAGCTTGAAGTCGCCCGAATGCACCACCAGACCCACGGGGGTTCGGATAGCCAGCGCGCAGGCGTCTGCAATCGAATGGTTGACGCGGATGAATTCCACCGAAAAGCTCTTGCCCAGCCCCACGGTATCCCCTGCCTGTACGCATCTCAGATCAGCCTGCCAGGGCAGCTTGAATTCCTCCAGCTTGTTTTTGAGAATGCCCAGCGTCAGCTTGGTGCCGTACACGGGCACGTTGAAGCTGCGCAGCAGATACGGAACGGCACCGATGTGGTCCTCGTGCCCGTGTGTCAGCACGACGCCCTTGAGCTTCTCTCTGTTGCTCTCCAGATACGACATATCGGGAATGACCAGATCGATACCCGGCATATCCTCGTCGGGGAATCCGATGCCGCAATCCACGATCAGCATCTCGTCGCCGCATTCAAACAGCGTCATATTCTTGCCGACCTCCAAAAGGCCTCCAAGAGGAATGATGCGCAGCTTGGCATCGGGGTGCTTGGCAATTGCGGGCGCAGCCTGTGCGGCCGCCTCAGCCTTGCGTCTGCCCGTGCGTACGTGCGTTTTGCGCTCCGAACTCTTTTTCTCTGCGGGCGCGGACGTCGCCTCGGCCTTTTCCAAAGCCTTGGACTTTTTTGCGGGCTTCTTCTCAGTTTCTTTTTTTGCGGGAGCCTTGGGCTCCTCGGTCTTTTTGTTGCGCTTTGCGGGCTCTGCACTCTTTTGCTTTGCCGGCTTTTGCGCAGGTGTCTTTTTCTGCTCCGCCGCTACGCTTGCGTAGATCTCCTCAAGAGCCTCGTTGATGATCTTTTCGTTGATGCTTTTCTGCTCGCTCTTTTTTCTGGCGGATTGCTTTGAGCCGGATGCACCGGCGTTGCGATTGGTTTGTTTCGCCATAAATATTCTGTTTTCCGTGTGCGCGCGGAACTCCTCTCTGAAATCAATGCGCACAAAGCCGAGCCCTCTTCCAAGACGGTATTACGGCCCCCGTCCGGCTCAAAGAGCTCACGATTCAATTTGTATGGGTGAAATGAAATCATTTCAAAACGGTCACATAAGTCACGCTTATTATAGCACATCTTCCCCGAATTGTCAACAGGGAGCGAAAACCTTACAAAAGCAGACAGATTGCGCAAGCCACGCCGCCACCCGTCAAAAGGCCGCAGGCAAAGCTGACAAGCACCTGCCACGGCCATTTTTTGGGCGCCGCGGTCTCGTCCTGTGCACCCGCACTTTGTCGGATGATGCGGGTGGCCTCGCTGACCATATCCTTGCCCTGCACCGAAACAGGATCCCGCTTGAGCACGAAATACGCTTCCTCAAACAAGGAATCCTCCCCCATTTTTACTACGTACATTTTCTTTTGCGCACCCTTGAGCATGTCGTCCTCCCAAAACTCTTATTCTGCTTGAAGTATTGCCGTTTTTTGATGCGTATTTGCAGCTTTTATGCAAAAATACACGATCTGCGTGCATACGACATTTTTTATCCATGAATACCAATTTTTCAGAAATTTCACCATTTATTTCCAATTCTCTATTGACAAGAACCGCGGAATCAATTATAATAATACTATGAAAAACAAATCATGATATATAAAGGAGAATGAATTATGAAATCAACCGGCGTTGTACGCAAAGTGGACGAGCTTGGCAGAATCGTACTGCCCATCAGCATTCGTCAGACCATGGACATCAACGAAAAAGATCCCCTTGAGATCTTTATTGACGAAAACCGCATCATTCTGCAAAAATACCATCCCGCATGCGTATTCTGTAACAATGCCGACCGCATCGTTTACTTCAACAACAAGCGCATCTGCGAGGATTGCCTGGAAAAGATCAAAACCCAACTGTAAGAAAGGATGACTGCTATGAAACTTACCGATATCAAGCAAGCATTGATCGGCGGCGCACTTGACGCACGCCTTGCAGAGGTTTACGGCAAAGAAGCCGTAGCTACACAAAAGCTCCGTTATGCAAACGCCATTGACGCCTTTGCCGCGTTGTATGGCGAGCAGCGCGACGTTTCTCTGTTCTCGGTTTCGGGCAGAAGCGAGCTTTCGGGTAACCATACCGACCACAACCACGGTTGCGTGGTGGCTGCTGCCATCAACTTGGACATTATCGCGGTTGCATCCGCAAACGATGACAGCATCATCCGCGTCAAGAGCGAAGGATTTGGTATGGACGAGGTGGATATCACCGCCTACAACACGCCCGATCCCGCAAAGTTTGCCACCTCCGCCTCTATCATCGCGGGCATGAGCGCGCAGTTTGCTGCGGCAGGCCTTTGCACCGGCGGCTTTGACGCCTACACCACCTCCGACGTGCTCAAGGGCTCGGGCATTTCCTCCTCAGCTGCCTTTGAGGATATGATCGGCAACATTCTCAACTATTTATACAATGACGGCAAGGTAGACAACGTGGAGATCGCCAAGATGTCGCAGAAGGCCGAGAATCAATTCTTCGGCAAGCCCTGCGGTCTGATGGATCAGGTCGCCTGCGCACACGGTGGCATTGTGGCCATTGACTTTGCAGACCCTGCAGCTCCCGTCATTCGCGGCGTTCCCTTTGACATCACCGGTGCGGGCTACGCGCTCTGCATCGTCAACACGGGCGGCAACCACGCAGACCTGACCGACGATTACGCATCCATTCCCGCAGAGATGAAGGCCGTGGCTGCTCATTTCGGCAAAAAGGTTTTGCGCGAGGTGGACGAGGCAGAGGTGATCGCGGCCATCCCCGCACTGCGCAAAAAGCTCGGCGACCGCGCTATTCTGCGCGCGCTGCACTTCTTTGCTGAAAACAGGAGAGTGCTTGCACAGACCGACGCGCTGCTGTCCGATGATCTGGACGCGTTCCTTTCCCACGTTTGCGCATCCGGCCAGTCCTCCTTCTGCTACCTGCAGAACATTTACACCACCAAGGCTCCCGACGAGCAGGGTCTTTCGCTGGCGCTTTGCCTTGCCGAGCGCGTGCTTTCGGGTAAGAAGGCCGCTTGGCGCGTACACGGCGGCGGCTTTGCGGGCACCATCCAGGCATTCGTACCCGTGGAATACGTGGAAGAATTCCGTGCCGCTATGGACAGCGCGTTGGGAGATGGCGCATGCCTGCCCTTGCACATCCGTCTGATCGGCGCGTGCAAGATCGCATAACGGAGGGGTACGATGTCCTTTTTCCAAAAGAATCAATCCCCCATGCTGCCGAATCAACCGCCGCGCAAGCAGCCCGAGCCCAAAAAGGCCACCAAGCAGGATAAGCTGCTTTTCTGGCTGGTGCTTGGCTGCTCGGCAGCTTCTGCGCTGCTGTACTTTACCTTGGTGGAGCTCTCCAAGTATATGGAATCGCTGATCACCGCGCAGATTCTCGGCATCGGTGTCATGGTTCTGTACGCCGTGACCGGTGCTGCGTTCCTGTTTACTTACATTATTTATAACCGCGGATTTACGCGCGACAACATCACCCCCGACATGCTGCCCGACACCATGAGCGAGCAGCAAAAGGCAGACTTTATTCAAAGCGGCAAGGATCGCAAGCGCAAATCCAAGTGGATGATCATTGTCATTTTTGCACTTTTCGTGCCCTTGGCGATTGATTTTATCGTGCTGATCGCCATTCCCACGCTATTTGGCAGCATTGGTGCATAACATGGCAAACTACCGTATTTGCACCCTGTTTTCGGGCTCCAAGGGCAACTGCACCTATATTGAAACGCCCGAAGCAAAAATTCTGATCGACATGGGCAAAAACTGCAAGGCCGTCTGCACAGCACTTGACGAGATCGGAGTGGACCCCCGCACGCTTGACGCCGTGTTTATCACGCACGAGCACCGCGACCACGTGGACGCCCTGCCGGTTTTCTGTAAGAAATATCCCCTGCCCATACATATTCAGTGCGCAAGTGCCGAGCGGCTGATCGGAAACGCACCGCATCTGGAAAGCTTTGTGCACACTTACCCGGACGCTGCCGCTTGCTGCGTGCGCGTGGGTGACTTAACCGTGCAGGCATTCCGCACACCGCACGATTCCCGCGCCTCGGTGGGCTATCGCATCACGCAGGACGGCGAGATGCCGACCGCCGTTGCGTACGCTACCGACATCGGCTACGTCACGCCCGAGATCATTGAGCATCTTACGGGCTGCGAATCGGTGGTGTTGGAATCCAACCACGATCCCGATATGCTCATGGACGGGCCTTACCCTTATGATCTCAAGCTGCGCATCCGCGGCAAAAAGGGGCACCTTTCCAATGAGGATTGCGCCACGCTTGCAGCGCAGCTTTACGCAAACGGAACCAAGAACATTCTGCTCGCGCACCTTTCCGAGCAGAATAACACGCCACGTCTGGCCTTTCACGAGACCTTTTGCGCCATTGCGGACAAGGAATTCAATCTGCGCGTAGCCGATCCCGTACACGTCAGTTGGCTTTTGCCTTAAAATTTGCAATTCACCGTAGGGGCGATCGCTGATCGCCCCTACGAAGAAAAAGGAGTACGTATGCTCAACGTAAAGCTCATCACGATCGGCACGCTCAAGGAGTCGTATTTGCGCGAGGCGGCCGAGGAATACAAAAAAAGACTGGGCGCTTACTGCAAGTTTACCGAGGTGAATTTATCCGAGGTCAAGCTGTCGGATAAGCCCTCGCAAAAGGAGATTGACACCGCGTTGGAGGCAGAGGGTAAGCAGATTTTGGCCGCTATGTCACCGCGCGCTTACAAGATCGCGCTGTGCGTGGAGGGCAAGCAGCTATCCTCGGAGCAGTTGGCGCAGAAGATCGAGCAGATCGGTCAGACGCACGGTGAGATCTGTCTTGTGATCGGCTCTTCGTTCGGGCTTGCTCCGAGCGTCAAGAGCGCGTGCGATTTGCGGCTGTCGGTCTCGGCGCTGACCTTCCCGCATCAGCTGATGCGCGTGATCCTCTTGGAGGCCACCTACCGCGCGTTCACGATCATCAAAGGAACGCCGTACCACAAATAACCGCCACCATACGGACACGCCCCTGATGAAAGTTTTTACGTCGCTTTTTTCAAAAAGCGACCGCCCATCCAAGGGCGCGCAGCCCTTGGTCGCGCCCGCAGGCGCGAAATCTATTCTCGCCATTTCTTTGGTTCTTTCTTTGTGGCTACTTGCTCAAAGAAAGAACGGAATAAATCAGGACATATAACATTGAGAAAACTCTCTCCGTACTTTTTCTTGGCTATGTAGCCGCAAGAAAAAGTACCAAAAAGAACGGCGAGAAAAAAATTCGCCTCTGCGGAGGCGACCAAGGGCTCTGCCCTTGGAGCCCGCGACCTTTTTGAAAAAAGGTCGATCAAAAACTTTCATCCTGTGGAGGTGATCCGTTTGGGTGAAGGCGGGCGAAAACTTCCAACCGAAAAAGGTCGTCCGTTTGGGCGACTTTTTTTGAAAATTTTTCTTTTTCTTGTAACCAATCCCTACCGATTTCCGTCTTTACGGGTGAAGGACAAAACACACAGTCACAAGGAGGTGCTACGCGTGGACGACAAAACAATCGTTGCCCTGTACTGGGAGCGCTCTGAAGCAGCGATTGAACACTCGCAGCAAGCATACGGAAAATATTGCTACCGTATCGCCGATAATATCCTGCACAATCACGAGGATAACGAGGAATGCGTCAATGATACCTGGGTGCGCGCATGGAATGCCATGCCACCCGAACGCCCGACTCTTCTGCAGGCGTTTCTTGGTAAGATCACGCGTAACTTAGCCCTTGACCGCTATGCTCACGACCGCGCCAAAAAGCGCGGTGCGGAAATCGACGACGTGGCAGAGGAATTCTGGCAGTGCGTGCCAAACGGCGAGCCATCGCTTGCCGATCAGACCGCCCTGCACGCCGCCATCAACGGCTTTCTTGCCACCTTGCCCGAGCGCACGCGCATCGTGTTCCTGCAGCGCTATTGGTATATCTGCCCAATCGAGCAGATCGCTGCCGAAACCGGCCTCTCCCCTGCCAACGTCAAGGTGATCCTGCACCGCACGCGCAGGTCCTTCAAACAATACCTGGAGAAAGAGGACATCCATATATGAAAAAGAAGCAATGGTTACAATCCTTGAACGGCGTGGACGACAAGTACGTCGCCGAATCCGCGCCCACGGGGGCTGCACGCAAGCGTTCGGGCAAAACGGTACGCATGATCAGCATTCTTGCCGCTTGCATGGCCTTCGTACTGCTGGCGGGCACGTTTGCGCTCTTTATCCCCTATCCCACCACGCCCCCAAGCGTCGCAGCTTACGCAAACAGCCCCTATTACAGCATCATTCAAAAATTCAACACCTATCACTTTGAGCCCCCCACATACAAAAGCACCTTCGACTTTCTGATCCATCTGCCCTCCCTTGCCTGGGAGCAGTTAGAAAAATCTGACGTCTTAGCCCCCGGGGCTTCGGATGGAGAAAACGGAATGAGCGGCAGCTATCAGGAAGTTACCGACAACCAGGTTGCGGGCGTGATCGAGGCCGATCTGATCAAGCGCAGCGACACGCACATCTACTACCTCTCGGAAAACGTGCTGCGCATTTACAGCATCGAGGGCGAGGACAGCCGTCTGTTGGGCAGATACAATCTTGCGCAATACGGCGTGGAAGGCTTTGCGGCAGAAGAATTCTTCCTCTCAGCCGACTGCCGGACCGTGACCGTCATTTCCTCTTTTACAAACAAGACCAACAATACCCGCATCCCCTACGTCAAGGTCATCGTGCTGGACGTCAGCAACCCCGCGGAGATCAAGGAGATTTCCAACACCGACGCCTCGGGACAGTACCTCTCTGCTCGCTTGACCGAGCATGGACTCTTGCTCATGACCACGCTGAACTGCCGCAAGCCCGACTACGCCGATGAGAGCACCTTCCTGCCGCAGGTAGAGATCGACGACAAGATGCAAAGCGTGGCGGCCGATCACATTGTCTCCCCCGAAGAGCTGAGCACAGCAAGCTACACAGTTATGATCATGATGGACGCCACGGGGCAGCGTGTGGTCGACAGCGCAGCCTTCCTTTCCTTCTCCGAGGACGTTTACGTTTCCCGTGATGCCATTTACGCCACCAGACGCGAAACCGCATACGAGCAGACAGACGGAGATTATCAGGATTATTACACTGTCAGCGAAATTTCCTGCATGAAGTACGGTGCGGACGGCTTTGCTTACCACGGCTCTGTCATGGTGGACGGCTACGTGCTGGATCAGTACAGCATGGATCAATATGAAAACACACTGCGCGTGTTCACCACTACCGAGCACGGCACCAAGCAGGTCAACGAATGGGGCCTGATGCCCGCGCCTGTCACAAGCGCAAGCCTGTTCGTCATTGACCTTGACTCTATGAATGTCATTTCCTCGGTTGAGCAGTTTGCTCCCCAGCGCGAAACGGTCAGATCCGCACGCTTTGAGGGCAACGTCGCTTACGTTTGCACCGCCGTGCAGCAGACCGACCCCGTATTCTTCTTTGACCTGTCCGATCCCACCAACATCACCTACAAGGAAACCGGCACGATCGCAGGATTCTCAACCAGTCTGGTTGACTTCGGAGACGGATTTTTGCTGGGCATCGGTCGCGGCTCCAATGGCAACGAGCTCAAGCTGGAGGTCTATACCGAGGGCGAGGAAATGGTTGAATCCTATTGCCAGTACGTGCGCCCCCTGTGCGATTACTATCCCGAATACAAGTGCTACTATATAGATCGCGAAAACGGCCTTGTCGGTCTTGGTATTCACACCTGGGATAAGATCCTGTACGAGGAATACCACGCATACAGCTACGATAATTACCGCTACGAATATATCGTGCTGCACTTTGACGGGGAAAGCATCACCGAGGTGCTGAGCGCGACCTACCCCGATGCGAAATACGATCTGTCCGAAATGCGCGGTGTGTACGTCGACGGCTATTTCTACGTGCTGGGCGGCAATCACTTTGAGGTCAAGCCGCTGGAGCTTGAATAACGCTTGAATAAAAATCAGAGACCAAATCTTCGGATTTGGTCTCTTTTTATTGCATTCGAGAAATACATATGCTATAATGAAGCCAACAACTCTTTACGGAGGTGCTCATGAAAAAGCTTTACTTGGTTGCAAACGCGCACATTGACCCCGTTTGGCTGTGGCGTTGGCAGGACGGATATTCCGAGGTGCTTGCCACCTTCCGCTCTGTCCTGGACCGCATGAACGAATACCCCGACTATAAATTCACCTCGGCTTGCGCCGTTTATTACATGTGGGTAGAGCAGACCGATCCCGATATGTTCCGCGAAATTCAAGCACGCGTCAAGGAAGGACGCTGGTGCTTGGTGGGCGGTTGGTATCTGCAGCCCGACTGCAATATGCCCTCCGGCGAGAGCTTTGCGCGCCACGCGCTGATCTCGCAGCGCTATTTCAAGGAAAAATTCGGCGTGACCGTACGCACGGGCTACAACGTGGACTCGTTTGGTCACAATGCGTCGTTGCCCAAGATTTTGCGCGGTGCCGGCATGGATCGCTACGTATTCATGCGCCCCATGGAGCACGAAAAGCACTTGGACTACGATCATTTTCTTTGGAAGAGCGACGACGGCAGCGAGGTGGTGACCTCACGCATCCGCCAATACTACGGTCCGCCCGATGAGATCGCCTCCATCGACGCCATCGACCGCGTTTGTGCCGAGGACGGCGTGCCGCGCATGGCCTTTTTCGGCATTGGCAACCACGGCGGCGGCCCGAGTGCGCGTCTCTTGGAGCAGTTGAGCACCGATTTGCCCGAACACCGCACCTTTGCCTCTCCCGACGATTTCTTTGGTGCTTTAGATACCAAATCCCTGCCCGTACACGCCACCGAGCTGCAGCACCACGCGCGCGGCTGCTATTCGGCAGTCAGCGCCGTCAAGCGTGCCAACCGCCAATGCGAGGAGAATTTGTTGGCAGCCGAGCGTATTTGCCTGCTGGCGCAGCACTTAGTCGGTGCACCCTACCCGGGGGATGCGCTGAAAAGGGCTTGGGAGAACGTATTGTTCAATCAATTCCACGATATTCTGGCAGGCTGCTGCATTGAGAGTGCGTATGCAGATGCCTCCTACCTGCACAGCGAGGCCATGAGCATTTCCGAACGCGCCATCAATGTCGCCATGCAAGCCATTGCCGCCCGCGTGGAAACCGCTCGCGGACACGAGCCCGGCGAGATATGTGCCAAGCATTTTCTGACCTGGGAGCACAAGGAGCTGGGCACGCCCGTGCTGGTATTCAATCCGCACGCGTTCCCCGTGCGCACGCTGTTGCACCGCCGCACGGATTGCACGAGCATGACCGACGAGGATGGCCGTGCCATTCCCTGCCAGCAGATCCGCGGTGAGGCCACCAACGGCGAGCAGGACCTTTACGAAACTGCCTTTATTGCCGAGGTTCCCGCTTACGGCTACAGGCTTTACCGCTACTTCCCCACCAAGCGGCAAACGGAAAAATTCCCCTTGGTCAAGGCCGAGGAATACGCCTTGGAAAACACGTGCATTCGCGCGGAATTTGACCGTGAGAGCGGTGAGCTTTGCCGTATTGTCAATAAGCAAGACGGCCGCGTGATCAACGATTGCCCTATGGGTGCGATCCTGACCGACGAGCACGAATGCGACACCTGGGCGCACAACCGCTTTGATCTCGGCCCTGCTTGCGGCTGCTTTGGACAACCGAAATTCGAGATTTTGGAGCAAGGCGCGGTTTGTTCCGTGCTGCGCATCACGCAAAGCTGCGGCGATAGCCTGCTGGTCAGAGACTACACGCTGGCTGCAGGCAGCGACGAGATCGCTGTCACGCTCTACGCGCAGGTGCGAGAGGCGCACAGAGCGCTCAAGCTGACCTTCCCTGCCAAGCAATCCGTGACTTGCGAGATTCCGTTTGGCACCGTCACGCGTCCGCTTTGCAACGGCGAAGAGCCTTTTGGCAAATGGCTTGCCTCTGGCAACCTCGGCGTTGCCAACGAGGGCAAATACGGATACGACTCCACCGAGCACGACGTGCGCATGACGATTCTGCGTACTGCAGCGTATGCCGACCACTACGGCGTGCGCGACGGCAGATATCATCACATGGATATGGATACACACACCACGCACTACACACTCTTTCCTTACAAATATGAAGCAGACGCGCACCGCCGTGCAGCACTATTGAATAGTCCTGCAAGAACCGTCAACGCAAGCTTTCATCACGGCACGCTGCCCGAAAGCTTTACGGGCATTGCGGGAGTGCCGGACGGCATGATGATCAGCGCCATCAAGCAGAGCGAGGATGGACAAGAGACAGTCCTGCGTGCATGGAACGCTCATGGCGAGCAGACGGATGCAGCTTTGCAGCTGCTCGGGAAATCCATGCAAGTCAAGCTGACTCCCTACGCGGTCAGTACCTTTGCCACGGACGGCACACCGCTTGACTTTATGGAGTGGGAGAAAACGAAATAAGCGATACCGCAAAAAAAGGAAGGCGCTCAAATGAGCACCTTCCTTTGCTTTTGTATTTCGCCTCTACGGTTTGCTGCGGGAGCAAGCCCCCGCCCTACGTTATTCTTGTTCGTCCTGCTCAAACTCCAAGGGTTTGAGCTCCTCGCCCTCTTCGGGCTTGGCCTCGGGCTCGCTCTCGGGCTCGGGCATGGTGGAGATTGCGCCGAAGATAGTCTCGTAAAGCAGCTCGGCAAACATGCCGTGCATTTCACGGCAGGGATGATTGATACCGTTGGAGAGCAGCTCGGTGGTATCCATACCGTTTTCCTGCATCTGTTTCCACATTGCATATCCGTCTGCCACCACGACGCCGCACTCAAACGCGACTTCGCGTGCAGCCTGCATAAACGCGTCCATCTTTCCGCCGTTCTGCATGCCTGCCGTGACCTCGGCATATACGGTAAACTCATCGATCACGTTGTCTCCAACGCGCGTATTGAGCATATTGGGCGTCATAAGCAGCGTCTCGATTCCCGCGGCCTTCAGCCTTTGGAAAATCTCTCGCAGCGCGTCGGTATACGCCTGCAGCTCGCCGTTCACGTCGTTGAGACCGTAGCACACCACGCAAAGATCGGGCTTGTGCGAAATGACATCGCGCTCCAGTCTTTGCAAGCCACCCACGGCACTGTCCCCCGAAACGCCCGCGTTGATCATGCTGACCGGAATCCAGTCGTATTTCTGTGCGATCATCAGGCGAAGGCGGTTATGATACACCGCCGCAAAATCAAAAATACATCCGCCGCCCTTGACGCATTCAAAGGCACCGTGCGTCACGCTATCGCCCAAAAAGGCAATGACAGGCGCGCCGGAGTGCGGATATTCCCTTGTTTCCAATAATTCCTTGAATTTCATACTTCCCTTACTTCTCCCGATATTTCTCGGTTGAATTTTACCATAAAACGCACGCGTTTGTCAAGACCTTGAGCCCTCACCGCGCAATTTTCGCTTGCCAAAATCCGACACTTGTGTTATAATAAAGGCAAACGTGATCAAGGAGGTGCCGTATGTCGGTTTTTTGGATCAAAATCATTGCTGCCGTCAGCATGCTTGCAGACCACGCGGGCATGATTCTCTTCCCCGACGCCACATGGCTACGCATCATCGGCAGGCTGGCGCTGCCTTTATACGCGCTATGCATTGCCGAGGGCTTTCGCCACACGCGCAACCGACTCAAATATTTCCTGCGCATTTTCGGCCTTGGGGCTATATGCCAAGCGGTGTATTTTCTGGTCTTAAAGGAGATGTACCTTGGCATTCTGATCACCTTTTCGCTCTCCATCATGCTGCTTTTTTTCCTGGATGCGCTGATCTGCGCCTGCGGGGGCAAGGAGAATCCGATCTCCAAAGCACTTCAAAAGATTTTCAAAAAAGCACCGGGCAAAGGATTATCCGTCACCGTAAGTGCGCTCTGCCTTACCTTGGCGTTTTGCGCCGTGATCGTGCTCAATCACTTTGTGGAGATCGACTACGCGCTCAGCGGCATTCTCTTCCCCGTGCTGGTTTATCTGGGTGGCAGCACGCGGCTTGGCAAATTTTTCGGTGCATCTGCCGCAACCGTACTGCTTGCATGCAATCTGGAAGGCTCTGCCACTCCGCGCACCTGGGCGTTGCTTGCCATTTTGCCGCTTGCGCTTTATAACGGAGAGCCCGGAAAATACAAGCTCAAATACTTTTTCTATATCTTCTATCCCGCACATCTGGTAATTCTGTACGGAATTGATATTCTTTTGGCGTTTTTCGCCTGAGCATACGCAAAATATTTACAATCTCACCCCGGAAATCTATTGACATTTTCGGCGAACTGTTGTATAATTTATTTAATCATGAATACTTATGTTCAAAAGGAGTTCCATATGAAAAAGATTCTTGCTGTGGCTATGGTCCTTGCTATGTTTGTGGCTCTGGTAGCGTGCGAAAGCTCCTCCGGTGACCTGACGTCCATCAACGATTACGTTGCTCCCAACTATACTTACGTGACCGAAACCGGCACCTTTACCTTTGCAGAAGCAGGCGGTAACACTGCAGTGATTACCGGCTACGTCGGAAAGGCTGAGTCTCACGCCGTTGTCATCCCCGCTCAGGTGACCGTTGCTGCACTTGAGGGTGAGAATACCAATGAAGAAGATAACGTCAGAACCATCGTAGGCATTGCTGACAATGCGTTCTACTACTGCACCGCTATGATCTCTGTTGAGATCCCCGCTTCGGTTGAGACCATTGGCAAGTGGGCGTTCGCAGGCTGCACGGGCCTGACCACCATCAAGCTGCCCGACGCTGTGAAATCGATCGGCGAGGGTGCTTTCCACGGCTGCGACAAGCTGACCTCGGTTGATATGCCCGCATCCCTTACTACGATCGGTGATTTCGCATTCTACGGTTGCTCCGCTCTGACAGCTATCGAGCTTCCTTCCAATCTGACCACCATCGGCTCCGCCGCTTTCTTTGGCTGCCAAGGTCTGAGTGCTCTGACCTTCCCCGCATCCGTTGTTGAGATCGGCGATATGGCGTTCTACAAGTGCAACAATCTGACCGCGATTGATATGTCCGCTATGAACACCGCAAAGGATTCCGTCACTCTGGGTGATTACATCTTCTGGTCCAAGCTCCAGAGCGTGATCACTGCTCCTGCAGAAGGCCCCGTGAAGGAATACGTGGACAGCATCGTGGACTCCGGCATTGGCGGTGAGGAAACCACCGAGGAAGTCACCACCGAGGCTGCAGAATAATTCATGCAAAAATTTAAGCAGTAAGTGCAACCGCACTTACTGCTTTTTTATTCGCCAAAGCAGAAATAGTTCTTGATCCCGAGCAACGCCGCATCGCAAACGTACGGCAAAACTACCCATTGCACCGCCGTACAGACGGCGCACCTCTTGTCAAGGCAGCCGCAACGCGCACAGTAGGGATGATGCGGATCGGTAATCTTTTTATGCAGATACGCGTATTGCTGCAAGGGCTTGACGGGAGCGACATACGTTCTTGCACCAAACGTCACGCCACCGTTCTCCAACATCTCTTGCAGCGCCGCCAGCTCGTCAAGTTCGCTTTCCGCATCGATGCGGAAAGCCGCTGCCAGCATAAAGCGTCCGTCACGCTCCATGGCATACAGCCATCCGCTTCTGGCATGTGCCCGATGACGCATGGCGGACAGCAGCGTCAGAAGCGAAACAAACAGCGCTTGCCCGCAAAGCTGCATATCGGGCAAAGCCCTCTGCTCCTGTACCGCCGGGAATTCGGCAGTCTGCGCAGGCATCAGCTTGGTTCCCAAAAGCTCGGCAGCCAGAGCAACGCAATCCTCTGCCTGCCCTGCACTCTTTGCATCGCAGCACCAATCGATCAGCAGACGCATTCTTGCCACCGTTTGCGCAAAGCGTTCGGCCGACTCGCGCTCACGCTCCGATATCACACACGGTACGCCCTCAAATTCGCCTGCCGGATCTATCCGTCCAAGCCGCTCGCTTCTGGCAAGACAGAAAAGCGACTGCAGGCCAATCGTGGGCTTTAGCACAACGGCAAAGCGACCAATGCTGCCAAACACGGGCAGCACCACCGCTCCGCCTGCCTTGTCAAGACAGATCGGTGCGTCAGACAACCGTCTTTCATATCCTTGCCACTCGCGCGCTGAAAGCTCTAAAAGCTCGTAAAGGCTTGGCTGAGCCTCTCCTGCGCGTGCGCTGCGAAAGGCCAGCGGTGCACGTTCGGGACGGTTGAGATCGTACAGATAGACGTCCTCAACAAACGTCGTCGGTACCGAAGTATCCAGCCCGCTCATCAAAGCTTTCTCCCGTCTCGCAGCTGCTGGATCGTCCAGCCGTTGAGCATGCAATCGTCCTCTGCCTGCAGCTCGGCAAGCAGGCGGTGGCGCATGGTGCGCAGGGTGTCGGCATAGGCTGGATCGCCTATCAGATTGCAAAGCTCATACGGATCGCTTTCCAGATCGTACAACTCGTCGGTATCGGTCAGGTTCCAAGTGTATTTGATATGGCCCATGCGCAGCATTCTCTGCGAGAAAAGGCCGAATTGCTGACCGTTGTAGGTCACCATGACCGCATCACGGTGGCTATCGCTCTGCCCCGTCAGCACGGGCAAAAGGCTCTTGCCCACCATACCGTCCGCGGGCAAGCCCACAAGATCCATAATGGTGGCGGGAATGTCCAGCGCGTTTGTATTGAGTGCCTCGCTCCGCAGCCCCTTGACAAATCTCGCGGGACAATGCCACAAATGCGGGATATGCGTGATCTCCTCGTACATGGCGTAGTGCTTGTCCATCTGTCTGCGGTCACCGCAATAGTCGCCGTGGTCGGAGGTGTAAATGATCACGGTGTCGTCCAGTTTTCCGTGCGCCTCCAGCCAATCCAGCACTCGGCCGATCGCGTCGTCGATCTGCGTGATCCAGGCGTAATATCTTGCCACCACGGGCGCAAAGAATTCCCAATCCTTGTCCTCGGTGTTCCAGTTGATGCGCTGCTGACGCTGAATATAGGGTTTATTCTCATACGCATCCTCAAATCCGCCCCACACGGGAATGTCGGCGGGATCGTACATATCGGCAAATTCACGCACGGGCGTGCAAGGCAGATGCGGCTCGGAGAATTCCATCTGCACAAGCCACGGATGCCCGTCCTGCCAGCCCTCCATGAGCTCCACGACGTGAGCCGCGGTCCTGTGCGTGGGCGCGTACTCCTTGTCCATATCGTAAACCTGCCCCCAAAATCCGTTGGTGGGCACGCATTGCGGGTACTTCTCTGCCATGGGGCGCACCACCTCGGAGCGAGGCACGTACATCTCGTAGCCCATCGACTGCGGCGTTACGTTGTATCCGCCCTCCCAGGCACCCACCCAGCCGGTATGGTAGCCCAAGCAGTCGTGCAGCTGTCTTGCCCAGGAATCGCTGTCCGCAGGCAGCATGCCGGTATAGATTTTCTGATTGTAATTCCAAAGCGCACCTATCTTCTCCGCGCGCTTGCCTGTCAGCATACTCTGGCGGGAGGGACAGCACACGGGAATGGGGCAATAGCTGGATGCAAGATTGACGCCACCCTTGGCAAGGCGGTCAATATTAGGCGTCTTGACGGGATATTTCCCTGCATAGCCAAGGCAATCCCACCTTTGCTGATCCACGCAAATCCAAAGAATATTGGGGTTCTGACTCATGGTGTTCGTCTCTCCTTTTCAATCATATAGGTATATAGGCGCATCATGGCGCATTCGGTATCGGATAATATCACGTCGCGCATACGTCGGCAGCCGCCGCCGCACACGGGCAAAAAGCGGCAGGTGCGACACAGCGCGGGTGCTTCCGGGTGATCGCTCACAAAGCGTTGCATACCCTCGCACTCGATGGTTTGCGCAATGGTATGCGTGTGCACGTTGCCCGTGCGGTATTCGGGCAGCACGAAAAAATCGCAAGGGTAGGTTGAGCCGTCGGACTCCACGATCAGCTGCGGCGTGCAAAAGCCTCGTGCGCCGCAAAAGCCGCTTCGGCCTTGCAGCGTGGTAAGGGCTTGGTCAAATTCCCGTACGGCAAAGGGAGGCTGACCGTTCTTGAAATCCTCGCGCCAAAGTCTGTAAAACCCGACCAAGAATTGCCCCAACGCTTCGGGTGTGGGAGCATATTTGCACGGCGCGTCCTTATCCAAGGGCGGCAGACACGGAATGAGCTGCACGTGCGAGGCACCCATCTTTTTATAGAATTTATAGAGCTGCGAAGGATGCCGCGCGGTATTTGCGCTGACCACCGTGAGCAAATTATAGCGCACGCCATGCTTTTTGAGCAGATCAATACCGCGCATCACGCGCTCGTACGTGCCCTTTCCGTCAGGGGTTTTGCGTGCGACGTCGTGCAGAGCGCGATCTCCGTCCAAGGAAATGCCCACCAGCACGTCGTGCTCTGCAAACAAGGTGGCGTACACCTCGTCAATGCAAAGTCCGTTGGTTTGTACGGCATAGGTCGAGTCAATCCCGGCTTCTTTGACGTCCTCAAAGAAATCGTCAAAATGCTCCTGTCCCCAGAGCAGCGGCTCACCGCCCTGAAAAGCGAAATGCACGCGCACAGCTCCGCTTTCCTTGACGCGCGCGATCAGCTGCCGCGCAGTTTTTTGGCTCATCCACGTATTTGCAGGCGCGCCGTATTCCAAAAGGTCATAGTAAAAGCAATAATCACACGCCATCTGGCAAAGCCCCGACGCGGGCTTGATCATGACGGTCAATTCTTTCACAGCGCACCTCCTTTGATATGTTTATTCCATTATACCATAACCCCAAAGGGTTTGCAAGGGCTACGGAAAAGTTCTTTGCGCCGGGCAGTACGTCGGGAGCGCCGTCCCATGCAAACTCCCCTCGACGACCTTCCTGCATCAACACCCCCGTAGGGACCGGCGTCCTTGACGGTCCGTGATGCCCCCATTCCCGTAGGGCGGGGGCTTGCTCCCGCCACATAAAAAAGCGGCTGCGAAATTCGCAGCCGCTTGATTTGTTTGAAATTAGTGAACGATGCAACGCTCGGTGTCCTTATCAAAGATGTGCATTCTGGAAGTATCGAATGCAACCTTGATGGTGTCGCCTGCACGGGAGGTGGAGCGAGAGGATACGCGTGCGGTCAGGTGAGTCTCACCGGTTACCAGATACAGGTAAATCTCTGCGCCCATCAGCTCGGTTACGTCAACAAAGGTATCAATGGTGCTCTCGGGCATAGCCGCGATAGCAGATTCCTGGTCGTTGATGCACTCGGGACGAATACCTACAACAACCTCCTGGCCAATGTAGCCCTTCAGCTCAGGGTTGTTAGCCTTGTCTGCGGGAACCTTGATGGAGTGCTCTTCAAAGTTGAAGTAAACGTCTTCACCCTTCTGAACCAGAGTACCGTTGATGAAGTTCATCTGAGGAGTGCCGATAAAGCCTGCAACGAAGATGTTACAAGGAGAATCGTACAGGTTCTGAGGAGTATCAACCTGCTGGATCAGACCGTCCTTCATAACGACGATTCTGGTAGCCATGGTCATAGCCTCGACCTGGTCGTGGGTTACGTATACGAAGGTGGTACCAACTCTGTTGTGCAGCTTGGTCAGCTCAGTTCTCATTGCAGCACGGAGCTTAGCGTCCAGGTTGGAAAGCGGCTCGTCAAGCAAGAATACCTTGGGGTTACGTACGATTGCACGGCCCAGCGCAACTCTCTGCTTCTGACCACCGGACAGAGCCTTGGGCTTTCTGTCAAGCAGGTGGGTGATATCCAGAATTCTTGCAGCTTCTTCTACTCTTCTCTTGATCTCTTCCTTGGGAGTCTTGTTGAGCTTCAGACCGAATGCCATGTTCTCAAATACGGACATGTGAGGATACAGAGCGTAGTTCTGGAACACCATGGCGATCTTTCTGTCCTTAGGTGCTACGTCGTTTACCAGCTGGTCGCCGATAAACAGCTCGCCCTCGGAGATCTCCTCAAGGCCTGCGATCATACGCAGCGTGGTGGTCTTACCGCAACCGGAAGGGCCTACCAGAACCAGGAATTCCTTATCCTTAACCTCAAGGTGGAAGTCAGATACTGCGGTTACGCCGCCGGGATACTTCTTGTAAATGTGACGAAGGGACAAACTTGCCATGGAATAATTCCTCCTGCGAATATTTTTTCATTTAATTATTTTTTCGTTATCAATGTTCCCTGCCGCATATAGCCGACACTGTGAACATTCTAATCTGTATTATATTGTACCAAAAAATCGGCAAAATGGGAAGAGCCTAATTCTCCAAAATTTCAACCGTGTCATTGTGTATTTTGCACAATGCTTATTACCGGATCAAAAATTTCGGCGTTTTCCCGGCACCTTCCTTTTTAATATATTAAAATCACTTGAGCAGCATGGACAAGGAAATGCGCTTTTTCTTGAGATCCACCGAAAGCACGCGCACCTTGACCACGTCACCAAGGCTGACTACCTGCGAGGGATGCTTAACGTACTTATCCGACATCTGCGAAATATGCACAAGGCCGTCCTGATGCACGCCGATATCCACGAACGCGCCAAAGTCGATGACGTTACGCACGGTGCCTGTCAGGATCATGTCGGGCTTTAAGTCCTCCATACCCATCACGTCCTCGCGCAGCTCGGGTGCGGGCGTGGATTCGCGCACGTCGCGGCCGGGCTTTTCCAGCTCACGGATCATATCATCCAGAGTAGGCTCACCGATGCCAAGCTCGGCCGCTACCTTTGCTTTACCGCGCTTATTGACCGTTGCATGCAGACCGCCCAGATGGTTGTCACGCACGTCTTGCTCGGTGTATCCGAACATATCCAAAAGCTGCTTGGCCGCCGCATAGGACTCGGGGTGCACGCCTGTGTTGTCAAGGATTTCCTTACTCTCGGGCACGCGCAAAAAGCCTGCACACTGCTCGTACGCCTTGGCACCGATGCGCGGCACCTTGAGAATGGCCGCACGGGAGGTAAACTCGCCGTTTTCCTCGCGGTACTTGACGATATTCTTGGCAGCCGTGATATTGATACCCGAAATATAGGAAAGGAGCGAATAGGACGCGGTGTTGACGTCCACGCCGACTGCGTTGACGCAATCCTCAACCACGCCGCCAAGTGCCTGGTCAAGTCTTGCCTGCTTCATATCGTGCTGATACTGGCCCACGCCAATGCCCTTGGGATCGATCTTGACCAGCTCTGCCAGCGGATCCTGCAATCTTCTTGCAATAGAGACCGCCGAGCGCTGCATGACGTCAAAGTCCGGAAACTCCTCGGCCGCCAACTTGGACGCGGAATAGATGGACGCGCCCGCCTCGTTGATGATGATATACTTGCAACCCGACTCGGGCATCTCGCGCAAGATTCCCGCAATAAAGATCTCACTTTCCTTGGAGGCCGTGCCGTTGCCGATGGCCACCACGTCAATGTGATACTTTTTGATCATATACTTGATGATGCGCTTTGCCTCTTCAATGCGGTGCTGCGACTTGGTGGTGGGATATACCACAGCGGTATCCAGCACCTTACCCGTCTTGTCTACCACGGCGGTCTTACAGCCGTTGATAGGCAAAGATCGCGGTTCCGTTGTCTACCGGAACGCCGAAATGCACATCATCCACCGTGCTGAAGGAAAGCTTCTCAGCACCGAAGTCATCCCAGTTGATGTC
>JAZNYL010000001.1:0-23875 GCA_045594445.1 Eubacteriales bacterium | reverse complement strand
ATGTACCGCGACGAAGAAACTTTTGAACCACATGAATACTTCTGCAAGTTACCTGCATCTATTGACGAAAGAAAAATATCCCTTCATACTGCGGATCAGCGCTGCTCCGGAGCTGGAGCAGGGATACGAAGTGGGTAAGCTGGGCGCTGAGCTGGGCATTCTGACGTCCAGATTCTCCAGCGCGCTCTTCTTGGGTGCGGGCTTGGCATCACCGTGCTTGACAAAGAACATGGTGATAAACGAGAAAATGACGAACGCTGCGCCAAACAGGAAGAACACGTGGCGCATACCGATCAGGTCGTACAAAATACCCGACACGATGGGAGCGACGATCTGCGCGGCCATGGACGCGGTGTAATAATATCCCGTGTACTTACCCACGTTGCCGCCCTTTGCAAGCTCGACTACCATGGGGAAGGAATTGACGTTGATGGTTGCCCATCCGATGCCTGCCAAGCTGAAGATCGGGAACATGATCCACGCAGGGGTGGAGGGCTGAATGAAATGTCCGACGGTAAACGCGGTGGCCAACATGATAATGCCTGCCAGAATGGTCTTTCTGCGGCCAAACTTGGACGAAATGATACCAACGGGAATATAGGAAACAATGGCAGCAGCCTGCGCCACGATCAGCGTCAGGTTGAAGTCAAAGCCCAAGATGTTGGTCGCGTAGACCGAATACTTACTGGTAATGGAATTATAACCGATATACCAAAGCGCGACAGACGCAAGGATCAGCATCAGCGAGATCAGCTCAGGCTTGGACAGCTTGCGCTGCTCCTCGGCATTCTCGCCCTCAACAATCTCCTCAAGGCCAAGGCGTCTGGTTTCCTCCTCCATCTCTGCAGCCCACTTCTTTTCCTTGACGAACCAGAAGAAAATATACAAGCCTGCGATCATAACGTAGCAGACGGCCAGTACGTAACCGGTATACTGCATAAAGACGTTTTTGGAGGTTGCAAACACAGATCCCAAAGCAAGCACGATGATACCGCCTGCGGTACCCGTCAGATTGATGATGGCGTTTGCCTTGGAACGCAGGGGCTTGATTGTGACGTCAGGCATAAGCGCAACCGCGGGAGAGCGGAAGGTTGCCATAGCGGAAAGCACGGCCAGCAGTGTTGCAATAAAGCCAACCAGCGGCCAAGGGTTCGCCAGCGTGATCTCAATGGTCTTTTGTCTGATCTGCTCTGCCATGTCAGCAGCGGCGGAGGGATCGGTTTCGGAAAGTGCCTTCATGGACGCGTGCAGATCGGGAATGTCGGTCACCACGATCTGTGCCAGCTGCCAGTTATCCACCAGCGTCAGCAAAACAAAGGTCAGGACCGCACCGATACAGCCCCAGAACACAAAAGGCGTTCTCTTGCCGTAGCGGGTATTGACCTTATCCGAAAGCGCACCGAACAGCGGCAGCATGAATACGGCTAAGACGTTGTCGATCGACATGACCGCGCCCGAGACGGACTGCGGCAGGCCGAAATGGTTGGTCAGGATCAGCGGAATGATGGCATCATACGCCTGCCAAAAGGCAGAGATGAGAAAGAACGCGGAGCCGACCAGCAATACGCGTTTGTAATTGAGCTTCATAATAAAATCCTTTCAAGTCGTTTTATGGGCTTGCTTATCTGTATTCTACCAAATATTGTGCGCAAATGCAAGGGATTCTATGAAATCTTAATACATTTTAATCCAAAAGCGGCGGGCACAGATACACGTCGGATACAAAATCGGTATGCTCGCTGTTCAAAAGCATAACCCAAACGGTCAGCTCGCGATCCAGCATTTCCTCGGTCACGGGGATATAGTAAGTATAGTGATGATCCATAAAGATCACGCGGGATTCCCATGCGTTGGCAAGATAGGTAGGTGCGCGGTCGGGTGCGCCAATGGCATTCTCACCCATCTCTACGGCAGCATACGCCCCTTCCACGCCGTGCTCGCCTTCCAGTGCAACCGACAGATAAGCGCCGGGCACCCAATCGCGGCGGTCCACTTTGACGCTCACCTTTTGCGCGCCGATGACGGGTCTTTGCCGTGTAGAGGGCATGAGGTTATTGGCGCGCGGATCGGTCAGGGGCAGCTCTGCACCATTCTTGTAAAGCGAGATGCGGCTGATGCGGTCCATGGGCCTCGGCACGCGCACGTAGCGCAGAGCATCCACGTCAAAGGACAGCGTGCATCTCTTACCACGACTCTCGTAGATATCGTGAATATTATGGCGTACCACGCCCACGGTCTGCTCACCGATCTCGGCAACGCTGCCCTTTCCTGCGTCATGCCATGCGTCAAGGTCACAAGAATAATCCAGATGCTCGGGGATCCATTGCTCGGGGGCTTCTTCGGTGGGCGTATCAGGGCAGAAAAATTCAATCTCAATGCGGTCGGCATCCATCACGCGACCAAAGTCCACGCGCAGGCAGCCTCCGTCAATTCTGGTGCCCGTGCCCCACAGGAAACGGGAATTGCCGTCAAAGAAGGTGTCGGGGTTGCCGTCAAAGGCGTAAGCGTTATCGCAGCCGCGCAGGCGGTAGGTATCCTGTGCAAAGAAGGCGTCGCGCGCAGCCTTGACCTGCGGAATTTTGGTCTGCCCTGCTCTCTTGGCACAACGGCGTTCCAGCGAGTCGTTGTCCATAGCAAACAGCGTTGCCTCGATCAGCTTTTCTGCGTTTGCGGGAATTGCCACGGGTGCGGTCGCGCCCAGCTTTTTGATGCTCGGCAGCTCGCGCACAAGCTCATAACGATTGCGGCCGATGACCTTGTGCGGCTGATCGGTCAGCAAACGGGGAGCCATGCAGCTATCGCAAATCTCCAAAAGCACCGCGCGGAACGGCTCAACCTTGATCTTAGCGGTTGCGCCGTACTTGAATCTGCCCACCATATAGGTAGCGGGGTGGTGCGAGATGACCGTGACCGACTTGCAAAGCGCAAGCCCGATCTCGTCGTCAAGCCGGATCTCAAATTCCTTTGTTTCCCAAGTGGGATTGCCAAAGCTGAGCACGCGCACCTGCGCGTTGCCGCGGGCAACCGCGTTCTTGCCGTACCTTTCCTCGGGCAGCAGCATGCCGTCCACCAAAATATCGTTGAGTCTTGCATGCAGATTATAGATATGCGCAAGTCTTGGCTGCTCCTTGTCGGTCAGCAACCAGGGGTTGCCGTAGATCTCGGGAGCGAGGATCAGATTGCGGTTAAAGGCCTGATAGACAAGATCGTCCTCAAAGCGATCCATACAGGAGGACAGGCAAACGCCGTGGTCCTCGGTCAGGCGGCGCAGGCACTCGGTCTCACCGCGCGAGAAAATGAACGCGCGGTTGTGGGGCGCTGTGCACTGGTTATAGGAAAAGATATCCACGTAGGTCTCCGCTCCCTGCCAAAGGAAGGTGGTGGCGTACTTATCGCCCTCGCCAAGCTCAAGGCGGTGGTTGAGCAGTACCAAGTCGGGCGAATACTTGCGGCACTCGGCCTGCACCTCGCAGAATCTTCTGCGCGTATCCTCACGCAGCGTACCGCACACGCCATCCATCTTGAACAGCGCAAAATGATAATCGCGGCAAAGCGAAACCAGCAGCTCGTGACGTGCCTTGGCAGTCTCCTCATCCTCGCCATAGCCGTCAGGACCCATCCACACGCCCATGCGCGCGCCGATATCGGCTGCTGCCTTGACCACGGGCGCATATCCGTTGGGATACTGACGCGAAAGCTTGGGGCCGTCCAAGGTCTCGTACGTACCCTGCGCGCCGTCCAGGTTTCCCGCATCCCATGCGTAAATGTCCAGCTGCATGCCGTAAGTATCGCGCATCCACTTGAAGTATTCCAGATTGATCAGCGTTTGCGCCTCGGTAGAGCCCTCGTTGGTATTGTTGATCCAAGAAAAATATTGCGCGTGCGACGGCGTTTTTTCGTCCGCACCCGCGGTCTGCTTGGTTTTTTCGATCATTTTCTTGCCTCCTTTGGAGATTTCTATCTATATCATACCATGTTTGCGCGCATTCGTCAAGGACGGATTTCCCCAAAAGCCAAGTCTCTCGCGCTTTTTGGCCGACGCGGCACAACGTCCCCCCCTTGCATATTCGCAAAAAATATGCTAAAATGTTGTCACCATTCCCTTTTCTTTTCCGACATATAAGTGAAGACACAAAATCCTGTGAAAGGAGGCGTAGCGTGAAGGATCACGATATTTTAGAACTGTATTTTGCGCGCGACGAGCGTGCACTTTCGGAATCGTCCGAAAAATACGGCAGCTATTGCCACAGCATTGCGCAAAACATTCTGCACAATCTGCAGGATGCCGAGGAATGCGTCAACGATACCTGGCTGCAGGCCTGGATTTCCATCCCGCCCGCGCGGCCTGAGCGGCTTGGGCAATATCTCGGCGGCATCACGCGCCACCTCTCGCTGGACAAATACAGACAACGAGGAAAGGCGGCAGGCAGCGAGGTGACCGTCGCGCTGGACGAAATTGGCGAGATCGTTGCCTCGGACGTCAGCGTTGCCGATCAGGCCGCGCAGCGCGAGATGCTTGTAGCCATCGACCGCTTTCTCTGGGCGCTGCCCGCGCGCGAATGCAATATTTTCATTCGCCGCTACTACCACATGGACGCCATCAAGCAAATTGCCAAGCGGTACGGCTTGACCGAAGCAAACGTCAAAAAGATTCTGTCGCGCACCAGAGAAAAACTGCGTGCATACTTGGAAAAGGAGGGCTGGACGATATGAACGAGCATGAATTTGCCCATTTGCTCGGCGGCATTGACCCCGAGCTTGTAGCGCGTGCCGAGGCGCCGCTGCCCATGCACAAAAAGCCGCACTTCAAACGCGCTTTGATAACGGGAATCGCCGCCCTGCTTGCCATGGCAACGCTGCTTGGCGTTGCGGCCATCGCCTTGATTCCCAAGACCTACGACCTAGATTATGAGATCCCCAAGCACGAATATACAAAACAGATCGCACAAATCTATTACACCGAGGACGGCAAGATCAAACGCGAAAGCGTGCTGCTGCCGCTTACCGAGCAAAACATATTTATGACTTGGCAGCACCTCAATGAGGTGGGTAACGAGGTCGATATCCTTTCCTATGAAGTAAAAGAAGAACCGACGGCAAACGTACCGGCCGGGGAGGAAACCCTATGGGAGCTTTTGCGCCAAAGGCTTACGCCCGCAAAACCGCAAAAGACTGTGACCGTCGCACTCTCGTCACAGATCACATCTTACGAAAATTATGACGCGCTGATCGAATCTCTGCAAAAAACATTTGCCGAATACGCGGGCATTGATACAGAGCAGGTCAGAATCCTGATTAACGGGGAGCAATGCGGCATTGTCGGCTTGCAATTCTGGCACAATCTGCAAGGCGAGCAGATTGTGGCAGTCGCGGGCTCTACGCTGGAGATCACGGTTGGCATGACCAACGTATCGAACAAGGACGTTACATTTACAGGCTCGTGGAGCGCATTCGTACCCAATGCCGTTTTAACCATGGATGGTGCAAACGCGATCTTACACGAGGACTACCCCATGACCGAAGAGTACCAAACGTATGTGCTCGCACCGGGCGAGAGCCGCGAGATCACCTACGCCTTCCCTATCCCCGAAAACGCAGCCACAGGCACGTACGATTTGTTTGTCACCTTCGGAGAGCAAATCATGGAATTTGCACAAGCCGTAAAGGTGGTATATTTCACCGGGTTTATCGACGAGTCTCTCTCTTCCACTTATGAGGAATTCTTGGCAGCATATGGATTGAACACCACCGATCCCGCTGCTTTCAAATCTGCCGTGCAGGCGCTTTCTCATAACGGTGTCAGGCTGTTTGATATCATGAGCGAGGCGGAGGTGAGCTGGATGCCCGGCTACAGCGGTGAAATGTACGATTCCGAGCACTTTACGTACGCGTATTCCGCACTCTCCTCCGACGGAGTGATTCAATCCCATAAAAACATGTTGACAGCAACCGCACTGCCCGACGGCATGACGCTGCCCTTCGGCATTTCCACCGAGGAGGGCTTGGCCGAGGCACTGTGCAAGCTTGGTACGACCGAGCAGGGTGCGCAAACCGTGCTTGAGCAAAGGCTTCCATTTTTCTTAACGGACAGCATTTATTCAAGCATATTCACCGTCACCGTAACGTTTGATACGACCTATGCCGAAATCTCTTACGAATACGGCATGCATCGCGTTGACATCTGCTATGACGCATACGGACAGACCTTTGAAATGCTTCGCATTCAAACCGAGCATAAATCTGCAGCACAGGACGGCCTGATCGGTTACCCAATCAACTTCTATTTCAATCCGGACGCGATCGTTGAGGTGGACTCTCCCCATGACGACATTGCGCATTACGCCACACTTTCCGAACCGCACAGAGATCAGATCATAGCAATTCTCAACGGCGGAGCGTGGCAGCCCAGCTCGTCGGATATGCAGCGTTACGATTACACGTTCACGATTTTGAATCCCAACGCATCTGCGCCCCAAACGCTTCATTACAGCTCCGAGGCAGGCATATTCCTGCTCGACAATCTTTACCTGCACATCTCAAATGACGACGCAAATACCGTCAACGAAATCTTTGCAGGCTACACCGTTCAGGTGCCCTCGTCATAAAATCAGAGCATAAAAGCAGAAAAACCGCTCCTTCGAGCGGGTTTTCTTTCTGCAATTGCTCTCTCTCTTGCGCTTTTTTTAAAAACATGGTAAAATATTGTAACCAAGGAGAAGATTTTTTCGACATATATAGTAGAGCCTACAGAAAGGAGTGATATCATGCAGGATCGCGACATCATAGACCTCTACTTTGCACGCGACGAGCGCGCCATTACAGAGACTTCGCAAAAATACGGCGCATATTGCATGGGCATTGCGCAAAGAATTCTGCATAGCCTGCAGGATACCGAGGAATGTCTCAACGACACTTGGCTGCGCACGTGGAATGCCATTCCCCCCGCCCGTCCGGGTTATCTGCAGCAATTCGTGGGCAGCATCACACGGCACGTCAGTCTTGACAGATACCGCAGCAACAACAAAAGGAGCTCGCTTACTGTGGCTCTTGAGGAGATCGGGGAGATCGCCGCTTCGGACACCGACCCTGCCACGCAAGCAGAGGAGCGGGAGATCGTTGTCGCCATTGATTGCTTTCTCTGGGCGCTGCCCGAGCGCGAATGCAATATTTTCATTCGCCGCTACTACCACATGGACGCCATCAAGCAAATTGCCAAGCGGTACGGCTTGACCGAAGCAAACGTCAAAAAGATTCTGTCGCGCACCAGAGAAAAGCTGCGCGCATACTTGGAAAAGGAGGGCTGGACGATATGAACAAGCATGAATTTGCCCATTTGCTCGGCGGCATTGACCCCGAGCTTGTAGCCCGCGCCGAGCAGCGCGTGCCCGCAAGACGCAAGCCGATCTTCAAGGTCGCTCTCGTGGCAGCCGTGCTGGCAGCTTTGCTTACATCCTTGGCCATCATCGTTCCCTTTATTCCGGTCACGCCCGATCTTGACTACGCCACCTCTCCCGAGAACGGTCTCGAGATCGCGTTCAAGGAGCGCAACGTGTGGATCTGGTACACGGAAAACGGCAGACAAAGGCGCGAGTACGTGCGCCTGCCGGGCGATGCCTCCAACGTATTTATGACCTGGGCGCACTTCTGCGGCCTTGGCGAGGACGCGGTGCTGTATGACGCGGATTTTTCTATCGACGAGGCGCAAAACAAGCATGCAACGCTCATTCTTTCCCCCGCTCTGCGCGAGCACCCCGACGCCGACAGCCTGCTTGATTCCTTGCAAAAAACCTTTGCAAAATATTACGCGATGCCCGAGGAAAACTTCACGTTTTCGTTTTCGGACGACTCCGAATTTCAGCCTGAGAGCAATAGGCTGAAATTCTCGCACAGCCTGGAGCACTCGGCAGGCGTTTTTATGGTAGGCACAATTTTCGAAATCACTGCTACCATGACCAATATCTCGGATGAGCCGCTCGAATTTGTGGGTGCGACCACCGAATTTGTTCCCAAAGCGATCATCCGCATGGATTCGGGCGACCTTGAGCCGCTGCCGATGGATCACACTGCCGACCATACCACGCACTCCTTGGCCCCCGGCGAGAGCATAAGCGTCACGTATACGTTTGAAGCCCCCCTGGACGCCCCCTTCAAGCGCTTCGACCTCATTCTCTCCTTTGGCAAGGACAGAGAGGTCTTTGAAAAAGCGATCCTTTTCAACTTCCTGGGATCGGAGAATCACGCCGGGGCAAGAGAGCCCTTTGTGGCATTTTTGGAGCAGCATACTCCCGAGGATTTTTATGCTTACCGAGACCTGCTGAAATCTTACACTTACAACGGACAAAGTATTATGGACGGGATGACTACTATGGAGGCCGACGGAGCGCTTACCTGGTGGGAGCGCGGAGACTCCGAGCATTTCTCCTATTACTTAAGTGGTGAGCACAGCGCCTATGACTGGGTGGAGCGCTACGAGGCCACCTTCACGGCACGCCAGCTGCCCGACGGCATGGTGCTCCCCTTGGAGATCACTACCGAGGACAGCATCGTGACAGCCCTGACCAAGATCGGATTTACCGAGCGCATAGCCCGTATTTATCTTGACGAGATTGACGGGCGAATACTCATCAATCTGGCATACGGCGAACCTTACTCGAGCAATCTGGAGGATTTTACAAGCCATATCAATCTGTTTAAGAAAGACGGTTACTTTATCATCTCCTGCTGGTCCTCATTTCAGGATGAAAGAGTTCTGAATCTGTACTACAATGCCGACGATATGCAGTTTGCATTTATTGAAATCGCGCTTGCGCACATAGAGGAAAACACCATCTCTATTTCCGAGCCCGTTCGCTTTGCTCAGATCATGGGGAAAAACGTGCAAGCTGAGCTGAGTGAAACACAATGTACGCAGCTTGAGACCTTGCTCAACGACGGAATCTGGCGAAATCCCGAGGCTTTGGGCGAGTACGTAGAATCAGACGTCCACTACGACTGCTTCGGCACGATCGGAGACGTTTTCTTTGCCTATTCCACCGAGGATGGCGTGCTGAACTTTGGCGGATATGAATTGCATATCTCGCCACTCGATTACCCTGCAATGAACGAGCTGCTTGCCGAATTGCTTTCCTGATCACCTGTCAAAGCTTCCCCGCTCGCGAATGCCGCGGGCGGGGATTGTTGTTATAAGAGCCCTCGACGTCCCGTTACAATAAAAAGCAGAAAACCCTTGCAAATGCAAGGGTTTTCATCTTTATATCGTTGTCGCAATTTATTGCAGCAATTTATTGCAACTTTTCCTTTGCCACGACAAGCATAAGCTTGATTCTGTTCTCCTGGTTGACCTTTGTTGCACCGGGGTCGTATTCGATATCGACCACGTTGAGACGCGGGTCAAGGCGTCTGACCTTATTGATCATACCCTTGGCGGCCACGTGGCAAGGCAGGCAGCCGAACGGCTGCACGATCACGATATTCTCATATCCGTGATCCGCAAACTCCAGCATTTCTGCGGCAAGATACCAGCCCTCGCCCATGCTGTTGCCCACGCTGATGACGCCCTCGGCTCTCTTTTTGAGATCGCCCACACGCTCGGGCGGCACGAATTTGGGATTTTGCTCGATGGCAGAAATCAGAATATCCTCCATCCAGAACATGTACTTCATGGCAACCTCCAGGATCAATCGCTTGATCGGCTTGCCGCCGTACAGGCGCAGATCCTCCAAGGCACCGTTGGTCTTGTAGATGCCAAAGCTCAGGATGCTGGGCACGTAGACCTCGCAATCCTGCTCTGCAAGGAATTCTTCCAGGTGGTTATTGCCCGGCGCGGAATACTTGAGATACAGCTCACCGATCACCGCAACCTTGACCTTGGGCGTCTTTTTGATCTCGATGGATGCAAAATCGTCCACGATGGCGCGCAGATTCTTCTTGATTGCCCACGGCATATATCCGCTGCCCTTGGCAAAGCCCTGCCCCAGCTTGGTTGCCCACTTGTCCACCATGGCATCGGTCTCGCCCGGGTTGACCTCGTAGGGGCGCACCTGGTTGGAAAGGATCATGACAAGGTCGCCGTAAATCAGTCCCGCAACTGCCATTAAGAGGCCAAACGGACTGAGCAGGCCGCCCGGATTGAGTTCCATGAGCCACACGTTGGCCGAGATAAAGGGCACGTGGCCGTATCCCGCCTTCTCAAAGGCTTTGCGCATCAGGTTGATATAGTTACTGTCACGGCAGCCGCCGCCCGACTGGGTGATGATCATGGCCACCTTATCGGGATCGTACTTGCCGCTCTTCATGGTAGCCAGCATCTGACCCGTGGTCAGCATAGCGGGATAGCACATATCGTTATTGACGTACTTGAGCGCCATTTGAAGCACCTCGGGGCCGTCGTTTTCCATGATATCAATGCTGTATCCCTCGCGCTGCAGAATAGGGCGCAAAATTTTGAAGTGGATGGGTGCCATGCTGGGCGTCAGAATGGTGTAATCCTTTTTCATCTTGCGCGTAAACTTGACGCGCTCGCGATAATGTCCCTGTTGCTTCATCACGCTTCCCCTCCCTTCTGCTGCTCGATCGCAGCGATCAGGCTGCGCAAGCGGATCTTGATCGCGCCGAGGTTGGTGACCTCGTCGATCTTGATCTGCGTATAAAGATTGCTTTCATGCTCAAGTATCGCGCGCACCTCGTCGGTGGTCAGCGCGTCAAGTCCGCAGCCGAACGATACCAGATGCACAAGGTACATATCGTCCTGCGACGTAACGTACTTGGCAGCCGAGAAAAGTCTTTGGTGGTAGGTCCACTGGGAAAGCAGATTGACCTTGAAGTCGGGCGCCATGGCGGCAACCGCATCCTCGGATACCACCGCAAATCCGAGCGCACAGATCAGCTTATGGATGCCGTGGTTGATCTCAGGGTCGGCATGGTAAGGTCTGCCCGCAAGCACGATAATCTTCTTGCCTTGGGCTCTTGCCTCCTCCACGATCTTCTTGCCCTCGGCGCGCACGTCTGCCATGTAAGCGTCGTATGCGTCGTATGCCTTCTTGCAAGCTGCCTTGACTTCTTTTGCGTCAATACCCTCAAAGTGCTTTTGCAGCACCTTTGCAAAGCGCGCGGGGAATTTGCTGCGCTCGTGCGGGCCTACGTAATCGTTGATATACTTGATCTTGCCGAAATTGAGCGTATTTGCCTCAATCACCTCGGGATATCCCGCGATGACAGCGCAGTTAAAGCAGTTCTTTGCCTTGCCCTCGTTGAAGTTATAGGTCATGCAGGGATAGAAGATAGCGTCCACGCCCATCTCGATCAGCTGCTGGATATGTCCGTGCACCATTTTCGCGGGGAAGCAGACGGTATCCGACGGGATAGTTCCCTGCCCTTTAAGATACAGCTTTCTGTTGGAAAAGCCGCTCATCTTGACCGTAAAGCCCAGGTCTCTGAACAAAGTATTCCAGAACGGATACATCTCGTACATATTCAGCGCCATGGGCAGGCCGATGGTGCCGCGAGAGCCCTCGCCCTCGGGAATGGCCGCGAGAGCAGACAGCTTATATTCATATAGATTGAGCGAGTCGTCTTGCGCCTTGTTGGTCACCGGCTTTTCGCATCGGTTACCACCGATAAATCTGCGTCCTCCGCCAAAATCGTTGATAGTCAGCGCGCAGCGGTTGTTACAGCCGTTGCAGGTCACGCTCTTGATCGAGTAGGTAAACTGCTTCATGTCCTCGTAGGAGAGGATGGTGGAGGGCTCATTGCCCTTATGCAGCTGCTTTGCATACAGCGCTGCGCCGAACGCACCCATCATGCCCGCGATATCGGGTCTGATGACCTCCACGCCGATCTCCTGCTCAAAGGCACGAAGCACGGCGTTATTGAGGAACGTACCGCCCTGCACCACGATCTTTTTGCCAAGCTCGTCGGCAGAGTGCACGCGAATGACCTTATAAATGGCGTTTTTGACCACGCTGATCGAAAGGCCCGCAGAGATATTCTCCACGCTCACGCCTTCCTTTTGCGCCTGCTTGACCGAGGAATTCATAAACACGGTGCAGCGCGAGCCGAGGTCAACCGGCTTATCGCCGAACAGACCGAGATTTGCAAACTCGTCAATGGGATATCCCATTGAATTTGCAAAGGTCTGCAAAAATGAGCCACAGCCCGAGGAGCAGGCCTCGTTGAGGAAAATGTTATCGATCGCGCCGTTACGGATCTTGAAGCACTTCATATCCTGGCCGCCGATATCAATGATGAATTCCACGTCGGGCATGAAATACTTGGCCGCCGTGAAATGCGCCACGGTTTCCACCACGCCCACGTCAATGCCGAGCGCAGCGCGCATCATGTCCTCACCGTAGCCCGTGACCGCGGACGAAACGATTTTCACGTTCGGGTACTTTTCATACATTTCAATCAAGGTGTCCTTGACCACGTCAAGCGGCTTGCCCTGATTGGACTGATACTTGGAATAAATGATCGAGCCCTCGGCGTCGGTCAGCACGACCTTGAGCGTAGTTGAACCCGAGTCAATGCCTAAGTAAGCATCACCCGCATAGTCCACGCCCTCCTTACGGGGCACACTGTGAGAGGCGTGACGCGCCATAAACGCTTCGTACTCTTCTCTGTTTGCAAACAAAGGGCGCAGCGAGGAATCGGTCAGCGAATCCGCCTTTTCCCCGATGATCTCGTAAGCCTTGGCAAGGTCCACCTTATCCTGAGCGTAATACGCAGCACCAAGCGCGACAAACACCAAGGAATCCTCGGGGCAGGTGCCCGTGCAATTCAGCGTTTTGTCAAAGGCTGCGCGCAGCTCGGACAAAAAGGTCAGAGGCCCGCCCAGATACACCACGTTGCCCTCAATGGGATGTCCCTGCGCAAGGCCGGTGATGGTCTGGTTGACGATGGCGTAGAAAATACTTGCCGAAATATCCTCTTTTCTCGCGCCCTGGTTGAGCAGCGGCTGAATGTCGGTCTTGGCAAACACGCCGCAGCGCGAGGCGATCGAATAGATCTTTTCATAGTTCTTTGCAAGCTCGTTCATCTCACCGGTCTCGATTTGCATCAAAGACGCCATTTGGTCGGCAAACGCACCCGTACCGCCGGCACACGTGCCGTTCATACGGACCTCAAGATTGCCCTTCAGGAAAAGGATCTTAGCGTCCTCTCCTCCCAGCTCAATGACCACGTCGGTCTCGGGCAGGCGGTGGCTGATGGCCACCTTGGTGGCATACACCTCCTGCACAAATGGCACGCCCGCACGTTCGGCAAGGCCCATGCCTGCAGAGCCGGACACGGCGCAGATGACGGGCTCGGTAATATTGAATTTATCGATCAGTCCTTTGATGACCTCGCGGGTCTTTTCCTTGATCATGGCGAAATGTCGCTCATAACTCTTATGGATCAGATTACCGCTATCGTCCAGCACAACGCACTTGATTGTGGTTGAACCGATATCAATCCCTATTCTCATATACTTTAATACTTGTTCCTTACTTGATTTTTTTCATATATCTCAGATAACGCAAGTCTATCTTGGACCACTTGAATCCAAGCTTGCCAAGCTCTGCCACCGTGTATTCGTTGCTGATGGGCACGTTGGCCGAGGAGGATGCAATGGCACTGTAGAAGGACAGCACCGCTACGTCTTTATCCGAGATCAGCTCCTTGAGCGATTTATCAAACATCTCGCCGGACACCTGCTTGAAGCTGCGGAACAGCTTTTTTGCAAGCGTATCAATGACGAAGACGTGAGGATTATACAGGTTATAGATGTTGTTGACGCGATTGTGCAGCGCCAGTCGGACGTAGGCGTCGGCACATTCGTCCACGGGTGTGAAGTCAATGGGATACTGCGCGATCTCCTTGCTGTAAACGCCCACCTTGAAAAGCCCCTTGCAGCGGCTGATAAAGCCGTTATCCTGCGCGTTTCTCTGGAATACGCCGTCCTTCATTCTCCAGGTCAGGTTACCGATACGGAAAATGTTGGCCTCCAGCCCCTCTTCTCTTGCCAGCAGCACCAGCTCCTCAGCCTTATACTTGGAGTGGATATACACGTTCTGCGCATATTCCTGTCCGATATCCAGACTGAACTCGTCAAACTTGGCGTCGGGATTGTGCTGTGCAACCGTACCCGCGCCGTGTACGCTGGCCGTGGAGGTATGCTGCAGCACAGCACCCGCCTTGAAGCAAAAATCAATGACGTTCTGCGTGCCCAGCACGTTGGTGCGCTCAAAGTCCGCATAGTTGCCCGCGTGGCTGACGTTGGCTGCGGTATGAATAACCATATCCACCTTCTTGGCAAGTGCCAGATAGTCCTTTTCGTCAAGGCCGAGCATGGGCTCTGCAATATCGCCAAGCACGACGTGATAGGAAAAATACTCGTGCTCGCGCGGGAAATAATACTTGAGCGTTTCCTTGAGCTTTTGCTCGTTTCTCACAAGACAGATAACCGACATCTTGCGGCGCATCAGCTCGTGCAGAATGTGCGAGCCGAGATAGCCCGTTGCACCCGTGAGCAGAATATACTTGACCTCGGCCTCGTGCAGCTGATTGGAATTATGCCTGATCAGCTCGTTGATATTGATCTTGCTCTGCTCGGTGGATTCCTTATCCTTGACGTCCAGCAGTACCTGCTCCAGCTGCTCGGCCGTGGGATGATCGTAGATCTCCTGCGCAGGTACGCCGATCAGGGCGCCCACCTCAAGCGCTGCCAGGCTGTCGCCACCGATATCAAAGAAATCGTCCTTGATGCCCACGTTCTTGCAGCCAAGGATCTTTTCAAAGGCTGCCGTGATCTTGATCTGCTCAGGCGTGGTGGGAGCCACGTGCTCCACCGTCTTTTTGCAAACCAGCTCGCCCACCATGCGAATGGCTTCCTTGCGCTTGATTTTGAGCGAGGTGGTCTTGGGAAATTCTCGTGCGATAAAATCGTACGATACGATTCTCTTATAGGGAGGAGCCTCGTTGTTATATTCCTTGATTCCCTGCTTGATACCCTTGAGCATCTGCGTATCGTTGATATCAACGGGGTGAATGGCCGCACAGATCTTGCCGCGGCTTTCATATACCATGATGTCCTTGATGCCGGGAATGACCGAAAGATGCGTTTCCAACTCCTCGGGATAAATATTCTTCCCGTTGTCCAGAATGATCAGATTCTTGGAGCGGCCCGTGATATACAAATATCCGTCACGGTCGAAATATCCAAGGTCGCCCGTATGCAGCCAGCCGTCCTCGGTCATGGCCTCGCGCGTTGCCTCTTGGTTTTGATAGTAGCCGAGCATCATGCCGTCGCCCCTGACCAAAATCTCACCCTGCTCGATCTTGACGTCCATATAGGACACCGGCTTGCCGACCGAGCCGTGGCGGTTGATGCCGGGATAGTTGGCCGAGATCAGCGGCGCGCATTCGGTCATGCCGTAGCCCTGATACATGCTCACACCGAATTCCTCAAACGTGCGGGCAATTTCGGGGCGCAGCGCGGCACCGCCCACGATCACGCGGCACAAATTACCGCCGAATTTTTTCAAAAGGCTCTTATAAAGCACGCGTCTTGCATCAAAGCCCATACGGAACAGCATTCGGTTGGCCCATCTGGCAAAGCCGACCTTGCGCTTTCCTGCACCCGTGGAAATGCCCTCCTTGACCTTCTTATAAAAGACCTCGGCAATAGCAGGCACGACCAGAATGACAGCAGGCTTGAATCTGTTCAGATTTGCCACGATGTTCTCAAGCTTATCGTTGATGCAAACGGTTGCACCGCAATACAGCACGCCAAGATTGTCCACCGTCAATTCAAAGGTATGGTGAATAGGCAGCACGGACAGAACCACGGGATACTTGACGCCGCGGCCGAAATCCATGCGCGCAATATCGCAAATGTTGGCTACGATGCTTCTCTGACTGAGCATAACGCCCTTGCTGACACCCGTGGTGCCCGACGTAAACAGAATTTCCGCCATGGCGTCGGGATCAAGTCTTGGCAGGGGCACCTGCTTGGTGGCCAGAATCTGCTCGTACTCCGCGTCGGCAAAATTGACGACGCACTCCACGCGCGCATTCGCCTGCTCGATCTCCTGCTTCATGCAAGCAAACTCCTCGGACAAAAAGACCGCGTCCACGTCGCCCATGTCAAGCAGACCCAGCATTTCCTCGGAAGAGAGCATTTTGTCGATCGGAATGACCACGTTACCGCTGCAGGCAATGCCCAAAAAGGTCACCACCCAGGCATAGCAGGTCGAGCCGATAATGGCGATATGCTTTTTTCTCCATCCGCGGCTTGTTAGCCAGGAGGCTACCGCAAAAATATCGCTTCCGAACTTCTTGTATGTTTTTCTGACTATTTTGTTGTCCTTATCGATATATCTGTAGGCATCCCTGCTGCCGTAAGCAGCTACGATCTCATCCACGTACTCCTGCAGATCTCTCAGCGTTTTTTTCACAAGCATAACTCCAATCTTGTTATCTAAACGTATCGGCACACAAAGCCATTTTACATTATACTACATTTCCGCCTGATTGCCAAGATGTTTTTTTTGAAAATATTATCAATTTTTTGTGGACGTTTATGTAATATTGTAGAAAAATACAGAAAATCCGGCAATTTCGTGCAGAAGGTTGACATTCTTTGCAAACGGTGATATACTGTTTATATGAATGCGCACTTTTCCAAAGGAGCGCATTGATCAATGCAGGAAAAGGAGGTAATGCCAATGAAAATCTGTCAACGCACGCAAGGCAGGCTGATTGCCCTTTTGTGTATTCTTTTGGTCGTGGCCTGTACTTCCGTGATTTTCTTGCCTCACTCCCACGAAATATCCTTTGACTCCCCGGCACACTCCCGCGGACTTCTCCATTCCGAGTGCGCGATCTGCGTGGTACTGGATATTTCGCGCTTTATGCTGCTTGGCCTGGTGCTGACCGCAATCATCCATGTCCTTGCAGCCTTGGGGATCTGTATTCATCATCCCTATCAGTACATCCCCGCAGGACGTGAAGCAACACCCGTCGGACTCAAGGTAAAAATATCGGATTAAGACTTGCATCTTTGCCAAGTATGCAAGCTTAATGACGAAAGTACCGCTTTCGTAATTAAGCGATTTCGCACAAACCAAGCTTAATGACGAAAGGAAATCACACATGATAGAAATTAAAAACCTCGGTAAGCAATTTCAGAACGAGACCGAAATTGAATACCGCGATATGATCTTTGAAAACGGAAAATCCTATATGCTGCTCGGCGCATCCGGCTGCGGCAAATCCACGCTGCTGAATATGATCGCGGGCATTCTCTCCCCCACTCAGGGCTCGATCATCATTGACGGCGTGGAAATGAGCGCCGCCTCGCAAAAGGTCAAGGACAAATTCAGGATCGAAAAGATCGGCTATATCTTCCAGGATTTCAAGCTGATCAACGATATGACGGTTGCCGACAACATCGGTATCCTGCGCCTGGAGGGCGTGGATATCTCGGGCATGGACGATATGCTGCGCTCACTTGATATCTACCAAAAGAAAAACGCCAAGATCAAGCACCTCTCGGGCGGTCAGAAGCAGCGCGTTGCCATTGCGCGTGCGCTGGTCAAGCGTCCCGACATCATTCTTGCCGACGAGCCGACCGGCAACCTCAATTTCGCCATCGGCGAGCAGGTCATCAAGGAGCTGGTGGAGGTCTCCCGCGGCAAAACGCTGATCGCCGTGACGCACGACGACCGCCTTGCCAAGTACTTCGACGAGGTCGTGGACATGAATCAAATGACCTCCGGCATGCGCGATACGGTATGTGGAAAGGAGGGCTGCTGATATGTTGAAGTTTGCACTCAAAAACATGGCCATCAAGAAGGTACAGATCATTCTTGTCGTGCTCTCGATCGTGATCTCTGCGGGCATTGGCGTGCTTGCCTTTAACGTCGCCACCCAGGTGGACGAGGGCATCACCAGCAATGCAGGCTATTATTCGGCCATCATCGGCCCTGCAGGCAGCAACACGCAGCTTGCCATGAACACCATGTACTTTACCGATAAGCCGGTGGGCACCATTCCCTACTCCGTCGTTTCCGCGCTGCAGCAGGATCAGCGAGTGACCTCGGTCATTCCCTTTGCCATGGCGGACAATTACAACGGCTACGGCGTCGTGGGCACCACCCCCGCCTATCTTGCCAAAAAAACGGTTGCCGAGGGCGAAATGTTTGACCCCACGGCCACCATGCAGGCAGTCGTTGGCGCCAACGTCGCAAGGTACAGCGATCTGAAAGTGGGCGACGTGATCTACACCAGCCACAGCGCAAGCGGCACCGATACGCACGCACAGGGCATCACGGTCGTCGGCATCCTGGAGCAGAGCCACTCCTCGTTTGACAACGTCGTCTTTACCCAGATCAGAACGCTCTGGGAAATGCACGACCACGGTGAGCACGAGGGTGAGCATGAGAGTGAGCACGAAGGTGAGCACGAGGGTGAGCACGAGGGTGAGCACGAGGGAGAATCCCATGCCACGGTCTGCTCAATCTTAGTCAACACCAAAAACCCCGGCTTTGCCATGCAGCTGGTGCAGGAATACGACGGCAAGATCATCACCTCAAGAGACGGTGACAGCTGTACCTTGCAGGCGATCGAGCCCATGAGCGTGGTGCGCGACGTGCTCAACGACACCGACGACACCAAGTACATCGTGTTCGTGCTCTGCGCCGTCATTCTGGTCATGAATATCATGATCATCTCGATCATCACGCTGCTGAACATGTATCACTCTGCCAAGGAGATTGCGCTCATGCGTCTGATTGGTATCAGCATGAGTAAGATCAACCTCTTGTATATCATTCAGAATGGCCTTATGGGCTTTGTCTCGGTGCTGCTGGCATTCGGTGTGTCCAGACTTTGCATGTCACTGATGAACGATTACGTGGAGTCCATGGGTGTTGTGCTCAACATGGCTAAGGTTTATCCCATGGAGCTGATCATTCTGCTGGCGGTATTCATCATCAGCGTGCTCCCCACCGTCATCTGGACCTTCTTCATGTCAAGAAAGGATAGCATTTCGGATTAAACTTATGAAAAATTTCAAAATTTGCACTAAACTCACATCCCTTTTGCTGGTGCTGCTCTTGATCCTCTCGGTCACGGCAGCCTGCAACAAAGACCCCGAGGGCACGCCCCCCGGACAAACGCCCGGACAAACGCCCGGACAAAACACCAATAACACGCCCGGAGAATCCACCGTCACCAAGCTCAGCTTCAAGGCGGCATCGGGCTACGATTACCTCAAAACGCTGGACGGTACCATGGTCACCATCAGCGGCTACATGGCAACCAGCTCCCCCGTGGACGGCTCATTTATGTTTTTGATGAACCTTCCCTATCAGAGCTGCCCCTTCTGCGTGCCCAATACCTCGCAGCTCTCCAACACCATGGAGATCTACCCCAAGGCCGGCGACTCATTTGCCTACACCACGCAGGCAATTCAGGTCACGGGCAGACTGGAGGTAGCTGAGAGCGAGGATCAGCCCTTTACCGATCTTTACGGCTACGAATTCTGCTGCAAGATCGTGGATGCGACCTATACCATCATCAAGGCCGAGGACCTCTCCGAGGATCTGGCGCTCTGGCAGGAAATTGCCAATACCGACGTGGTCAACGAGATCTACCGCATGTACGACTATGTCAACTTCCTTTGCGCGTGGAATACCTATTACGTCAACAGCTATATCGATGAAAACGGACAGACCGTACCCGGCTATTACCTGTACGCAAGCGACGCCGAAAACTTTATCTACACAGACGGCGCACAATACAATTACGGCTACAAGGACGGCTATTTCGATTCCATCGTGGCAAAGATCGAGCAGGTGGACCCCGTCGCCTTTGCCGATCTGGTAGCCAACGTCCGCAAGGCCGAGGCGCTTGCCAACACGGCGCTGATTGAGCTGCAGAGCGGCAATTATACCTCCGAGCTGCAATACGTGGAAATGTTCGGCGTGGAGGACTACGTTTATACCTTGAATAACGGCGAAGCCCTTGCTGCACAAATGCAGGAGATCTATATGGAATTCTCCAACTGGCTGGGCAGCTGGGAAATGTAACCCTCTGACAAACCAACAGAAAAGCAGGAGTCCTCGGACTCCTGCTTTTTTAGTGCCATGGACAAAAACGTGATTTTTGTCACGGTTTTTTCGGCCGAAAAGTTGACAGCATTTGCTTTTTATGTTAATATGAGTATATATAGATATATCATTACCGGGAGGTTGCTATGAAAAAGTTCGCGTGGATATGCGTATTTCTGCTTTTGACGTTGGCTTTGATCGCATGCGACGGCTCCGGTGGCGGCGAGACGGTTAGCACCAATCCCCCGCCCGAAACCGAAGTATCGGCAGAGCTGACAACGTCTGACCCTGAAACGATTGTGACAACACAGGAGCCCACCCAAACCGGCCCCACCGAAACACAAACGACCGAGCCGCCCGCGCAGACGACCGAGCCTGCGACCGAGGAGCAAATTGACACCGAGCCGGTCACAGAGCCCGAAACCGAGCCTGTAACCGAAACCGAGCCGGAGACCGAAACGGAACCGGTAACCGAGCCGGAGACTGAAACAAAACCGGAAACTGAAACGGAAACAGAGACCGAACCTGAAACTGAAACAGAACCGGAAACCGAAACCGAGCCGGAGCCGGAGCCTGAACCCGAACCGGAGCTTGTGGAGATCTCCTCGCTTTCCGAGCTGGAGGCCAACGTGGGCAACCGCGTCAGCATCGAGGGACTCGTCATCGTTTCCATCGAGGGCGATATTTTCGATCCTTTGACCGCGGCCAGAATTCACGTCACCGACGGGGAAAGCAGCACCGTGCTGCTCCTGCCCGAAACGCTGAAGCAAAGCGAACGCCTTGCGCTTGCAAAGCAGCTGGAATACCCGATTGCGGGCGATATTCTGGATATTTCGTTCGCGCTCGTCAAGCAGGATACGGAAATTTTCATCGAGCTCTGCGATCCCTCCGAGGTATATAACGTCACGCCCGCACCTGCCGAGATCGACTTTGGCGACTGCACGCCCATCGCTGCGATCACGGGCGCAGGCAATTACAAATCCCGCGGCAAGGTGGTCGCGCGCTCGGACACCCAGTTCATTCTGCAGGACGAGACAGGCGCGATTTTGGTATATTCCAACTACGCGGCATCCGTGGAGATCGGAAAATGCTATCAGATCCAGGGCGAGGTCGTGATCTACGCCCGCGGCCTGGAATACAAGAACATCTCCGCTCCCACGCCGATTGACGACCTGGCGGGCATCGAGCCGTGCGAGCCCCTGATCATGCAAACCGCTTTCCTTGATCCCTTCGTGCTGGATCTTGAGCGCGTTCCCTGCACCTACATTGAGTATTACGGCAAGCTGGTCAAGAGCGGAAAGTATAATAATCTTGATCTGACTTATACAAGCAACGTCAAGGTATCGGTCAATACAAGCATAGACTTGACCGATTATTATAACCAATACGTCGTGATCACGGGTTGGCTGACCGGTGCCAATGGCGGCTCTCCCTACTACCTGCAAACCGTTGTGGATTCCATTCGTCTTGCATCCGCACAGCCCGCAAAGCCCACCGAGATTCAGATTGTCGGCTGTGACGGTCAGCTTGAGCCCAGCTCCAAAACGTTGCTTTCGGTCAAATTCCTGAGTGATGCGGACGTGGAAAAGGAAATTACCTGGTCGGTCAGCGACGAGCGTGTGGCATCGATTGATGCATACGGATGGCTGACCTGCCACACGCCCGGCACCTTTACCGTGACCGCTACAACGTCTAACGGCGTGACGGCCTCTATGGAAATCGAATGCCGTCTGACGCAAAAGATCAATCCCGAAAAGGTGATCACAACGCTTTCCGAAATTGCCTTTGACGTGGGCGAGACCTATTTCTTCTCTCCCGAGCTTTATCCCGAAAACGCCAACAATTTTGCATATATCAGCTACGAGATCGCCGACCCGAGCATTGCATCGGTCAGCGAGGACGGAACGGTCACCGCGCTTGCCTACGGCAGCACGCTGCTGCGCGTCAAGCTGGCAGGCGGCAATACCGCACTGGTGCCCATCTACGTAGAACCGTATTACGATTACGGTAATAACGTCAGAGGTGCAAACGAAAACACCGAATACCAGACCGTTACTTCGCTTGACGAACTCAGAGCCGTGTTCTTGGACGCCTGCCTGAACGGCTACCGCACCATTTACGTGGATTTTGAGCTGACCGAACCGCTGCATACCATTGTTGTTCGTGGCCTGACCGAATACAATTATCTTTCAAGTGGTGTAGCCATTCGCGTCATAGAGGGCGAGAGTTCCGTAGAATATTTCCTGGATCAAAAGGTGCGCTTCGGCTTTAACGGCTGGAGTGCGGATTTCGGAAAGCTCCCCTATACTACTCAGACAAAGGAATTTGGCTCGGTTATCATTCCCAACGCGGCATCGATTCTGAAGCAGCAGATCATTGCGCAAAGCCCTTACCGCCGAGGAGACGATTTTGAGGATTTCCCCATTTGCCAAAACAACAAAGGCGAAATAGCGGTATACAATACCACAGAACTTTTGTGGGCATTGCAGTATGGATACCTGCCCGTATTCCCCTTGGAAAACAGCAAGGCAGAGCAGATTTACGAACAGGCCAAGGAAATTCTTCGCTCTATCATCACCGACGACATGACCGAAATTCAACGCTGCAAGGCTATTACAGACTACATCTGTGAAAACGCCGTATATGCAATGGATTATGTACAAAATGGTCTGGCGGGCGGAGCTCCCGAGCAGATCATGATCGGATTCTTTGACCGAGGCCGCATGGTTTGCGAGGGTTATGCACAATCATTCCTCGTGCTTGCAAGAATAGAGGGGATTGACGCTTACTGTGCATCCGGAAACAAACTAACAGGCGGAATCGGTCATGCGTGGAATTACGTCGTCATAGACGGCACATACTATCTTGTCGACGTGAATTCCTCCGACCCATGGATCACTACACCGGACGGATGGGAAATGCCTGACGATATCGGAGGGCATCTGGATTATCATACCTATAGCGCATTTCTGGTTCCGATCGATGAATACGCAAATCGCTACGTCGCTAATACGATGCCCGAGAACGTAAAGAGCGGTATTGTCCTCAATCCCATGATCGATCAACTTCCGGGCACCGACTACGACCTGAACATCAACAACCAGACCGAACTCAACGCTGTTATCAAGATGGTCGTGGATTTGGATCTGAAGGGCAGATATTACCTGACCGTGCGCTCTGACGGTCTCGAGCTCTTTGATTCAGTGCCCGTGAAAAGAGCGCTTAATGCAGCAGGCTTCAAGGGAGACTTCTACGTACAGATATCTGTGCGTGATAAATTGGACGGCCACAATTACTACACTATTTTCTTCAACGAAGAATAACCCCGAAAGCCTATATCAACCTATCGCCCCCTGCCCGACTTCCCTTTCGGAACCCGGGCAGGGTTTTTTTATGGTCGTGGGTCCGAATTCCCATTTCGATAAAAAAGGGAGCTAAAAACTCCCTTTATGGTCGGAGTGACAATACTTACCCTCGCGTGGCCCTCGCGGAAAATATAGTCGTCCGTCGGCTTTCGATACACTCAAGCCGCCATTCTCCTTATTTTCTCGCTTTTTTGCGGATCAAACGATACGTAATCGTTTGATCTCGCAAAACCCATGACCCCGAACAATGCTTCGCCTTAAAAGAGATCGCAGGTTCGAATCCTGTCACTCCGACCAAAAAAATAAGGGGAACGCTGTTCCCCTTATATGGTCGGAGTGACAATACTTACCCTCGCGTGGCCCTCGCGGAAAATATAGTCGTCCGTCGGCTTTCGATACACTCAAGCCGCCATTCTCCTT